>NZ_CP046622.1:2820937-3134375 GCF_009755665.1 Variovorax paradoxus | reverse complement strand
AACCGCCGCGCTGAACTCCGCTACACCCGGTGATGCAACACGCTCTAATGCGAGGCGCGGCACTGGCTGCCGCCTTGCTCTGCGTTTCGGCAGGCTCGCAAGCCGCGTTGTTCGAGGATGACGAGGCGCGCCGCGCCATCCTCGACCTGCGGCAGCGGGTCGAAGCCATGCGCCAGCAGACCGACCAGCGGCTGACCGACGAAAACGGCCAGCTGCGCCGCAGCCTGCTCGACCTGCAAAACCAGATCGAGCAGATGCGAGGCGATCTTGCGCGCATGACCGGCCAGAACGAGCAGCTGCAGCGCACGCTGAGCGAAATGCAGTCCCGTCAGAGCACCATCGACGACCGGCTGAAGCAGACCGAACCGACGAAGGTTTCCGTGGACGGCCGCGAGTTCACCGCGGACCCCAAGGAAAAGGCCGACTTCGATGCCGCACTCGGCATCTTCCGCGCGGGCCAGTTCGCGCAGGCGCAAACCGCCTTCGCGGAGTTCGTCAAGCGCTACCCGCAAAGCGGCTACAACGCCTCCGCGTTGTTCTGGCTCGGCAATGCGCAGTACGCCACGCGCAACTACAACGAGGCCATTGCGAACTTCCGTTCCATGCTGTCGCTCGCGCCCGACCACGCCAAGGCTCCCGAGGCCGTGCTGTCGATCGCAAATTGCCAGATCGAGCTGAAAGACACGCGCGCCGCGCGCCGCACGCTGGAAGACCTGACCAAGGCCTACCCGCAATCCGAAGCCGCTCAGGCGGGCCGCGAGCGACTCTCGCGCCTGCGTTGATGCCGGCGGAGCACTCCGCTTGAATGCAACCCTTCCGGAAGCATTGATCGCCGCCGCGGCTGTCGTCACAGACACCGCGGCGCCTGACTTTGCGCGCCGCTTCGGCGGCCTCGAGCGCCTCTATGGCGTGGCGGGCGCCGCGCGCATCCGCAACGCGCACGTGCTCGTCGTCGGCATTGGCGGTGTCGGCTCCTGGGCCGTCGAAGCCCTGGCGCGCAGCGGAGTGGGGCGGTTGACGCTGATCGACCTCGACCATGTCTCGGAGTCGAACATCAACCGCCAGATCCACGCGCTTGATTCGACCGTGGGGCAAGCCAAGGTCGAGGCCATGCGTGATCGCATTGCGCAGATCAACCCCGAGTGCAAGGTGTTTGCCATCGACGAATTCGTCGAGCCCGGCAACTGGACGGCGCTGCTCGATGCGGCGCAGGCCGAGAACGGGCCCGCCACCGCCGTCATCGATGCGTGCGACCAGGTGAAGGCCAAGCTCGCGATGGCAGCATGGGCACGCGCCTCGCGCGCCGCCTTCGTCACCGTGGGGGCGGCCGGCGGCAAACGACATGCGCACAAGGTCGACATCGACGACCTTTCGCTCGTTACGCACGACCCGCTGCTGGCCCAACTGCGCCAGCGCCTGCGCAAGGAACACGGTGCACCGCGAGAAGGCCGCAAGATCGGCGTGGCCTGCGTCTTCAGCCGCGAAAGCGTTGCACCGCCTGATGCCTCCTGCACCATCGAAGGCGACGGCTCGCTCAACTGCCATGGCTACGGTTCCGTGGTGAGCGTGACGGCTACTTTCGGCCAGTGTGCGGCAGGCTGGGTTCTCGACAAAATCGCGAGCAACGCCGCGCTATAATCTTTGGCTTTGCCGGATTCAACGTCGGCAAAGAAGAAAAAAATGGTTCCGGGACGTTAGCTCAGTTGGTAGAGCAGCGGACTTTTAATCCGTTGGTCACTGGTTCGAATCCAGTACGTCCTACCACCCGAATCGTGCGAAAGCCAAAAGCCTGCTGTCGAAAGACAGCGGGCTTTTTTGTTTGCGCCGACGCCAGCACCGGGCCCTTGCGCGGCTACACGGTCAAGGCGACGCCGCCGGCTCCAGCCGCCGCCCGGACTGCGTTGCGGTTAGCATATTCAGCTGCATACGCGAGGCGGATGGATCAATGCGGATATTGCTTGTAGAGGACGACAAGGTACTGGCGGACGCTCTCTCGCGCGCGCTGGTTCAGTCCGCCCACGCAGTCGACATCGTCTCCACCGGCGAAGAAGCCGACCACTCGCTCGCGCTCGGCATCTACGACCTGGCCATCCTGGACATCGGCCTGCCGAAGCTGAGCGGGCTCGACGTGCTGCAGCGGCTGCGCGCGCGCAGGTCGACAATGCCTGTGCTGATGCTCACAGCCTTCGACACGCTGCAAGACCGCGTTCGCGGCCTCGATCTTGGCGCCGACGACTACCTGGCCAAGCCGTTCGACCTGCCGGAGCTCGAGGCCCGCGTGCGCGCACTGCTGCGCCGCAGCACCAATTCCACGCCCTACCTCGAACACGGCGCGCTGCGTTTCGACACAGTGGGCCGCCGCGTGTTCTACGACAAGAAGCCGCTGGATCTTTCGCCCCGCGAGCTTGCCGTGCTCGAGCTTTTGATGATGCGCGAGGGCCGCGTGGTCGGCAAGGAGCAGATGGTCAACCATCTGTATGGGTGGGGCGACGAGGTGGGTGAAAACGCAATCGAAGTCAACGTCTACCGGCTGCGCAAAAAGCTCGAGCCGCTCGGATGCGAGATTCGCACCGTGCGCGGCATGGGCTATCTGATGGACCGCAGCGATGCGGAAACCTGAACCCAGGCTGCAGCGCAAGCTGCTGGCCTGGCTGCTCGGTCCGCTGGCCGTGCTGCTGGTGCTCGACACCGGCGCCGCCTACTGGAACTCGCTGCGCTTTTCCAACCTGGCCTACGACCGCGCGCTGTACGAGATCGGGCGCGAGATCGTCCTGCACGTCAAACTCGACGGTGCCCGCCCGCGGCTCGACCTCTCCGAGGCCGCGGGCAACGTCCTGCTGCTCGACCAGGAAGACCTGCTGTTCTACCGCGTCGTCAGCGAGGACGGCGTTGCGTTGGGAGGCGATGCCGAAATGCCGCCGCCGCAGCAGCAAGATCCCACCACGCCGCGCTTCTACCGCGACTCGGTGCGCGGACAGCCGGTGCGCATGCTGGTGGCCCGGATGCCCATCGGCGGCAACCCCGGCGCGCCGATGGTGAAGGTGCAGGTTGCCGAAACGCTGCACAAGCGCACGCGGCTTGCCTGGGAAATGCTGGCCAATGTGGTGGTGCCGCAATTGCTGCTGATCGTGATGGCCACGGCGGTGGTCTGGTTCGGCATTTCGCGCGGCCTCGAGCCGCTGCAGCGGCTGCGCCGCGCAGTGTCGGACCGATCGCACCTGGACTTGAGCCCGATCGACATCCAGGATGTTCCGGGCGAGGTGCGGCCGCTGGTGGACGAAGTGAACGAGCTGATGGCGCGGCTTGGACGGACCTTCGATTTCCAGAACCGCTTCGTGGCCGACGCCGCCCATCAGCTGAAGACACCCGTCAGCGGCCTCAAGGCCCAGATTGAACTCGCCCTCCGGGAAAACGACGCCGAGCGGGTGCGCCATTCGCTTGCGCAGCTCTACATCAGCGCCGACCGGCTTTCCAGGCTGGTGCAGCAGCTGCTTTCGCTCGCACGCAACGAACCCGGCGCCCTCGACGCCATGCAGCTGGAGCCGCTCGACCTGAATGCCTACGCGCTGGAAGTCAGCATGGACTGGGTTCCGCAGGCAATCAAGCGCGACATCGACCTGGGCTTTGAAGGCGTGGAGCATTCGCTGGTGATCAACGCCGACCGCGACCGCCTGCGCGAACTGATCAACAACCTCATCGACAACGCCATTCGCTACAGCCAGCCAGGCGGCCGCGTGACCGTGCGCGTGAGCCAGAGCGGCAACGACCAGTGCCGCCTGGCCATCAGCGACGACGGGCCCAGCGTGCCGGTGGAGGAGCGTGCCCGCATCTTCGAGCGCTTTCACCGCCTGCTCGGCACGCAAGAAGACGGCAGCGGCCTTGGCTTGGCCATCGTCAGCGAGATTGCCACGCTGCACGGTGCGCGCATCACGCTGGAGGAAGACATCGACGGCGTGGGCAACACCTTCAGCGTCTTCTTTCCACTGCGCGCAGCTTCAGCCTGAGCCGGCGGCTGTAAGCCGGCTGACAGCTGGCGGACAAGTTGCTGACAGCCTGCCGGCAGAAAGGTGACAGCGCAGACCCGTAGCCTCGAGCACGACGGAACCGCAGTGGTTCCGCGTCCACTTCGAGGAGACAGCATGTCGTTTCTAACCAGTCCGGATTTCTGGATTGCCCTTTCGCAGATCATCCTGATCAACATCGTCCTGAGCGGCGACAACGCGGTCGTCATTGCCATGGCGTCGCGTTCGCTGCCACCGGCACAGCAGAAAAAGGCCATCCTGTTCGGCAGCATGGGCGCCATCGTGTTGCGCGTGGTGCTGACGTTCTTTGCCGTGTACCTGCTTACGCTTCCGTACCTCAAGCTCGTGGGCGCAGCATTGCTGTTCTGGATCGGCATCGGCCTCCTGAAGGGCGATGACGGCGAAGAAAACCTCGACGGCCACTCCAGCCTTGCAGCGGCCATCAAGACCATCGTGGTCGCCGACCTGGTCATGAGCCTGGACAACGTCGTCGGCGTCGCAGCCGCTGCCAAGGGCAACGTTCCGCTGCTCGTGTTCGGCCTGGTGATCAGCATTCCGCTCATCATCTTCGGCAGCACCCTCATCCTGAAGCTGATGGACCGTTTCCCGATCATCATCACGCTCGGCGCCGCACTGCTCGGCTGGGTGGCAGGTGAAATGGCGATGTCCGACCCGTCCATCGCAGGCTGGGCCGCTGAGCAGCACGTGCTGCACAAGGTGGTGCCCGCCATCGGTGCGATCTCGGTCGTGATCGTCGGCAAGTGGCTGACCAGCCGCCAGCAGCCGGAACCCGCCAACGCCTGAAGGTGTTGCTGTGAGACGGCGCATTCTGGTCCCCATCGACCCGACCGACCCGGCCCGCACACGGTCGGCCGTCGATCAGGTGGTGCGCATCTGCCAGCGCGAGCCGGTAGCGGTCCGGCTGCTGCGGGTGCAGCCCGTGGTCTCCGGCCACGTGGCCATGTTTTTCGACGCGCAGGAACTGCGTGAGCTTCAAGAGGGCGCGGGCGCCGAAGAGCTGGAGTTCGCGCGGAACCTGCTTGCCATGGCCGGCATCTCTTGCTCCACCACGGTGGTGATCGGACGCAGCGCCGAGGCCATTGTCGCGGCGGCTCGCGACTTCGGCTGCGACCGCATCGTGTTCGGCCGGGAAGAGCCCAGCCTGGCAGGGCGCATCTTCGGTTCGCTGGCGCAGCAAGTGCGCCAGCTGTCGGGCGCGAGCGGCGGCAACTTCCAGATCATCGGCTCCTGAAGCGGTGCCCGAGGCCGGCCCTTGCAAGGGCCGGCCTCCGGTTTTCCCCACGGTGGGCCCCATATCCGCGGGCAAACTCAGCGGTACGAGAGCACCAGTCGGTGCACCAGCCGCGTCGACCCATCGAGCAACCACAAACAGCGGCAGCTTGAACGGCAGCGAGATGGTGGCGGGCGCAATCATCGACAGATCGAGGCCTTGCCTTTGTCCGCTGCAACGTCCGCAACCGCGCCTGCGCCGGCGGCCGAGAACGCAGAAGGGCGCAGGCAGCGCTTTCTGGACGACCTGCGCGCGAGTCGCCAGGCCTTGACGCTGCGCTTGAGCCTGCATGAGTACGTGCTGTGCCATTCAACCGCGTTCAGCTGGTCAAGGCGGTGCAGCAGGGCGATAGCGACTTCGGCGTGCTCAGCGACATATAGGGCACCGCCGTGCGACCGGCACGATGCGGCCGGCAGGGCCTCACAACGCATCCATTTTTCGAGGTCTCCCCACTTGCCGGAACGGCGCACGAGCCATGCCGCCGCGACATATCTAAAAGTGTCCGGCCAGGATAGCGGGCCGCAAGGCGAGTTGAGATAGTTCACGCCACGGCTCCCGAGCGAGCGCCGGCGGTCTTGAACAAATAAATCTGGAGACAAAAAATGGATATGCGCACTCGCGCCTGCCTGGCTGCGGGCATTGCAACGGCTTCGCTCGGGTCTTGCCCGGCATTCGCGCAAAGCGCCTCTGCAGATAGCGTGAGCATCTATGGCGTGCTGGACCAGTACGTGGGATCGCTGCGCCGAAGCGATCAAGCGGGCCGCACCAGGGTGTTGAACAGCGGCGGCATGACCACTTCATACTGGGGCGTCCGGGGAGCAGAAGACCTGGGCGGTGGCCTGCAGGCGTTCTTCGCGCTGGAGAGCTTCATCCAGGCCGACACCGGCACGTTCGGGCGCACGTCAGCCGACCCATACTTCTCGCGGAATTCCTATGTGGGGCTGGGCGGGGCCTACGGCCAGGTGAGCGTAGGGCGGCAAACCAATGCGATGTATGCCGCAACCGGCAACTTCAATCCCTTTCTTGCGTCAGCCAACCTGAGCCCGGTCATGCTGCAGGTCTGGAACACGGGCTACGACCGGGCGGTGCTGGGCGACAGCGTGTGGGACAACACGGTGCAGTACACGTCGCCCGAGATGGCGGGCTTTCGCGCTTCCGCGGCGTACGGCTTTGGCGAGGTGGCAAACCGGCCCGGTCGGCACAACCTGAACCTGACCGTCAACTATGCGAACGGTCCGTTCGCAGCAGTGGTTTCTGCGCAGGAGACTGATGTGGGCCCGGGTCTCGCGGCCCCGGTCACAAGCCAGAAAGCGCGGATGGCCGGTCTCTCGTATGACTTCAATGTGGTGAAGGTGTACGGCCAGTACTTCCATGCCGATACGCCCGACATCCGCACCAGGGCGCGAACGGCCCAGCTTGGCGTTGCGGTGCCTGCAGGTGCGGGGCGGATCATGGCCTCGGTTGCCAGCACCCGCAGAGACATGCCGCTTGCGGATACGCGCCGGACCACATCGGCCATTGGATACGACCACTATCTTTCCAAGCGCACGGACCTCTACGCGGTGTACCTCTCGGACAAGCTCACCGGATTCGACAGGCGGGGCAACGTGGCGCTTGGCGTGCGGCACCGCTTCTGAGATTTCCGGACACCTGTCTTACAGTGAATCGAACTCCATGAACACCATCATCCCGAACATTACCCGGCGTACTGCGCTCGCGCTTGCCGCGCTTTCCATTTGCGCAAGCGCGGGTGCGCAGCCCTCGTCGACAAAGCCGATACGCCTTGTCGTGCCCTTCGGTCCCGGCGGGGTTGCCGACCTGACAGCGCGAACCGTTGCGCAGAAGATGTCGGAGTCAATGGGACAAAGCATCATCATCGACAACAAGCCCGGCGCCGGTGGCGTGGTCGCCGCCGACACGGTGGCCAAGGCGCCGCCGGACGGGCTGACGGTCTTGCTGATGTCCAACGGCAATGCCGTGAGCGTGGGGCTCTTCAAGCACCTGCCGTTCGACACGCTGAAAGATTTTGCGCCGGTCTCGACGCTCGGCTACTTCGACATGGCGGTGGTGACCGCCGCGGATTCGAAGTTGAAGACGCTGCAGGATCTGCTCGCTCATGCAAAGGCGCACCCTGGTACGGTGAACATCGGAACGATCAACACGGGCAGTACGCAGCACCTGGCGGCAGAGCTCTTCAAGCGCAGCACGGGCATCGATGCACAGGTAGTGCCGTTCAACGGCTCGCCCGCAATGATCACGGCGCTGCGCGGTGGGCAGGTCGACGCCGGTGTTGAAATTCTTGCGCCCATCCTGGGCCAGATCAGCGGCAAGGCGCTGCGGCCGCTCGCGGTGATGGGCGCCAAGAGGTCGTTTGCGCTACCGGATACGCCAACCGTCGCGGAGAGCGGTGCGCCGGGCTTCAAGGTCGCATCGTGGAATGCACTCGCGGTGCCTGCCAAGACGCCGCCCGCCGTCATTGCCCGGCTCAACAAGGAGGCCAATGCAGCCCTGGCCGCGCCGGACGTCAAGGAGCGGCTGCGTCTGTTGGGTGTCGAGGCGCAGGGGAGCACCACGCAACAGCAGGCCGAACTGCTGAAGAGCGAAATTCAGCGCTGGTCCGAGGTCATTCGCCTGGCCGGGATTCCCAAGCAGTAAGGCATTGAGGCGCTAAGGCCCTCGCGAGCTTCAGGCGCCATTCATGGTTTGGGCCACCACTTCGCGGACCAGTTCGAGCACGGCTTGCTGGGTGAGGGTGGTCGGCCTTTGCGAGCTGAGCGCAAGGGCCAGCCGGCTGCGCAGCGGCGGGTTCTCGATGCGGCGAATGGCAAATGCCTCCGGGCGCGGCGCGGTAAGAATCGCGTTGGACGACAACACCGCCTGCCCCATGCCTTCGATGACCAGGTCGAGAATGGCGCCAACCCCGTCGATCTCCATCGAGATGGAAGGGCGGCATCCGATGTTTGCCATCTCCGCTTCGACGAGCATGCGGATCGAATTGGGCTTCGTCGGAATCACCAGCGGCGCAGAAGCCACTTCGCGCAGCGAAACCGGACCATCGGCCTTGCCGCCGCCCGGCTGCACCGGACCCACAAGGTAGAGGTCTTCTTCAAGGATGACGACGCTGTCGATGTCTGCTGAAGGTACCGGGTTATAGAGCAGCGCAAGATCGATGCGGCCTGCAGTTACCGCCTCTTGCAGCGCACTCGAAAGCGCCTCGGTAATCGAGAGGCTGGCATCGGGCAGCTTCTGGCGGAAGGCACGGGTCAGCGGCACGGCAATGCGCTTTGCAATGCTGGGCGGCAACCCGACCGCCACGCGGCCGGCCAGCGCGCCGCGCAGCAGGCCGAGGTCTTCCTTGGCGCGTTCGATCTGGTGCAGGATGCCCCGGGCGTGCTCCAGCAGCAGCTTGCCCGCATCGGTCAGGGTGACGCCCCGCCCGTTGCGTGTGAGCAGGTTTTGCCGCAACTCCACTTCGAGCTGGCGCACCTGGCGGCTGAGCGCCGGTTGCGCAACGTCGATCACGATCGACGCGCGGGTAAAGCTCCCCAGCTCCGCGACGTGAACAAAGTATTCCAGCTGCTTGAGGTCCATGGAGCGCAGTCTAGGGGCTGCCCGCGCCTTCGGCACCTCGGACGAACCTACGCCCAGTACAGCCGCAACGGGTTGTCCACCAGCAACTTGCGCTGGAGTTCTTCCGTTGGCGCAATGCGCGGAATCATGTCGACCAGCGTGCCGTCGTCGGGCATGTGTGTCTTGAGGTTGGGGTGCGGCCAATCGGTGCCCCACAGCACGCGGTCTGGAAACTCCTCGACCAGTCGCCGCGCGAAAGGGACCACGTCGTCGTAGGTCGGCGGGCCGGAAAGCGACAGGCGCTCGGGACAGCTCACCTTGGACCAGACATTCGAATGCTCGCGCAGCAGCTGCACAAAGCGTTCGAACTGCGGCGCGTCGACGCGCTGGCCAACGTCGGGCCGGCCCATGTGGTCGACCACCACCGTGGTGGGCAGGCTGGTGAAGAAATCCCAGAGCTCGGGCAGGTCTTGCGCTTCGAAATACACCACCACGTGCCAGCCCAGCGGCGCGATGCGCTCGGCAATGTTCATCAGCACCTCGCGCGGCGTGAAGTCGGTCAGCCGCTTCAGAAAGTTGAAGCGCACGCCGCGCACGCCGGCGTCGTGCAACGCGCGGAGTTCGGCGTCGCTCACGGCGGGGTCGACCGAGGCTACGCCGCGGGCACGCCCGTTCGAATGCGCAATGGCGTCGAGCAGGGCGCGGTTGTCGTTGCCGTGGCAGGTGGCTTGCACGATCACATTGCGCTCGAAGCCCAGCAGATCGCGCAGTGCGAAGAGCTGTTCCCTGGAGGCATCGCACGGCGTGTATTTGCGCTGCGGCGCATAAGGGAACACGGCGCCCGGCCCGAAGACGTGGCAATGCGCGTCCACCGCGCCCGGCGGCGGGATGAAGCGGGGCTTCGACGGCGCCGGGTGAAAACATAGCCAGTCCTTGTCCATTGTGCTGGCGGCCGCGGTGCGTGCTGTTTGCATAGCTGCGTATCTTGCGCAGGATCGCCGCACGCGGCGAGCACGAAAACGCGCTAGCAGCTAGCGCGTTTCGGCATGGCACAAGGCGGACGAATCAAGGCAAAAAAACAGCCCGCACGAGGGCGGGCTGGAAGGTGACCTGCTGGAGGAGGGAGGATCAGAGAGGAATGCAGGCCACAGGGAGAAAGAACCTCTACTATGTGCCCCCAACCTGCTTGCAACCTGACCTGGCGCGCTGTCAGTCCTCGTCTTCCCACTTGCCGATGACAGTGCCGAGTACGGTGAATTCCATGCGTATCGGCTCGTGGTTGGGGTTGAGCGGCAGCAGCCATCGGCGGCCGTCTTCTTCCTTAAAGACCTTGAAGGTGATCTCGTTGCTCGACTCGAGCTTGGCGATGACGCGCTCGCCGTCTTCGGGCGCTGTTCGCAGCGTGTCGACGAAGATGATCGATTCCGCGGGGTAGCTCTTCATGCTGCCGCTCGGGGCAGTCATGCTGTCGCCGCGCACGCGCAGCGCATAGGTATTGCCGGCGCTGTGATGCGCAACGCAGGGAATCCATCGCTCGGCCTCCAGCGGCGCCCGTCCGGGGGTGCTCCAGCAGGCGGCATCCGCCCAAGCGATGAGCGGCACGGTGCCGGGCGTGCCCGGGCTGAACGACGGGATGGGAGGCGGGGTGCGCGTAACCCGGTAGGGGCCCGGCGGTTCGTTGGCATTGTCGCGGGCCGGACGCTGTTGCACCGTGTCCCATGGAGCCGGGCCGTCGCCGGTGTCGAGCCAATTGGGGTCGACGCGATACGCGCGTGCCAAGGCAAGCAGGCCCATCGAGCGGCCGGTGTCGCCGCGCTCGATCTTTGAAATGTTCGACTGCTTGACGCCCGAAGCGGCTTCAGCCTGCTTCTGGGTCATCTTCGCAAATTTGCGTGCTGCCAGTGCACGCGCTGCAATAGTCTCCATGGGCGCACATTTAAGCGCAGGCGAATATTCAACTTGGACTTTAGAATAGTTGAAAGGGAGTATTTGCCATGAAACCACGCAAGTTGGTGCTGGCGCTGAAGGCTGCAAGGCCAACGCAAAAGCAGATCGAAAAACCGGCGGGCGGCGCAAGGCCGTGCCGCCACCGGGCTCACCGCGCGGGCTGAGCCATGCAAAGGCCATCGACACCGGGCCTTCGGCTCGACCGCGCGCTTTGCGCGCTATTGGCGCTGCTGTCTGCCGTAGCGCTGTTCTATGGATTTCGCCTGCGGGACTACGGCCTGGGTGGGCTCGCCGTTTCGGGCCTGGTCACCGCGGGTTATGTCGGCCTTGCGCTGTTCGACGACTGCGCCTTCAGGCGGGCGCATGCGGTTCGGGAGGCGATAAGGCGAGGGTCGAGCTGACGCGCACGCAGTCCTTGATGTGCTGCTCGCCCAAGGCGCGCAGGGCCGCGTAGCCCAGCGCGGCGGAGACGATCTGCCCGGCAATCGGCACGTACTTGGCGGCCTGCTTGGCCGTGAGCTTCACGCCGGCATGCCGGGCAAGCTTGATCAGCAGGTCGCGCGTGACCAGCCGGCCCACCAGCAGGGCCCCGACGGTGGTCGCCGCCTTCTGGATGCGCTCGCGCTGGTGCGGCGCGAGCTTCTCGACCTGCGTGACCGAAAGGCCGAACTCGGCGCTGATTTGCGGCACGAGCCGCGAGAGCAGGGCGGCGTCGGCCGCCCAGTCGACGCCGGGTACCGGAATGGCGCTGGCGGCAGCGGCCATCAGGGCCTTGCGGCCGATCAGCCGGCGGCTGCGATGGACCGCGGCAATGAGCTTTTCGTCACCCCGGGCCAGTTCGATGGCGGACGGCATGGCGCATGTCTCCTTTGCAGGTTCAGGTCAGGCCGCCAGCGCCTCGAGCTGGTCCGAAAGGGCCAGCCAGCGCTCTTCGAGGCGGCCGATTTCTTCGTTGAGGGCTTTCAGCCGCTTGCCTGCTTCGGCAATTTCGGCTGACGGCAGCGGCTGCGCCAGGCGCGCCTCCAGCGCGGTGCGTTCCGTGCCCGCCGCGGCCAGGCGCTCATCGATCTGCGCGATTTCGCGCTTGATCGGCTTGGCCTGGTCGCTGCGTTGCTGGCGGCCCTGGGCGTCCTGCTTGCGCTGCTGCGGGTTCTTGCCGGCGGCCGCGGATTCGCTCTCGATGGACGACGGCGCTGCGGGCGGGGCCGCAGCAGGGGCAGCGGCACTTGCCGCCTCGCGCACGGCCACCTTGGCCTCTTCGCGCAGCCGCTTGGCTTCGTCCAGCAGGTAGCGTTGGTAGTCGTCGAGGTCGCCGTCGAAATCGGTGACCACGCCGCGGCCCACGAGCCAGAATTCGTCGCACACCGAGCGCAGCAGCGCACGGTCGTGGCTCACGAGCATCAGCGTGCCTTCGAACTCGTTCAGGGCCACGGCCAGCGCCTCGCGGGTGGCAAGGTCCAGGTGGTTGGTGGGCTCGTCCAGCAGCAGCAGGTTGGGGCGCTGCCACACCATCATCGCGAGCACCAGGCGCGCTTTTTCGCCGCCGCTCATGGTGCCCACGGGCTGCTTCACCATGTCGCCGCTGAAGTTGAAGCTGCCCAGAAAGCCGCGCAGGGCCTGCTCGCCGGTGGCTTCCTTCACGCTGCTGCCGAGCTCGCGCGCCATGCGCACCATGTGCTCCAGCGGCGTGTCCTGCGGGCGCAGCACGTCGAGTTCCTGCTGCGCGAAGTAGCCGATGTTGAGGCCCTTGCCCTCCGTGACCTGGCCGGCCAGCGCGCCCATCTCGCGCGCAATGGTCTTCACCAGGGTCGACTTGCCCTGGCCGTTGGCACCCAGAATGCCGATGCGCTGGCCCGCCAGCACCGATCGGCTGACGCCGCGCAGAATGGTCTTGGGCTCTTCGCCTTCGATCTCATAGCCGAAGCTCGCGTTGCTGATGGAGAGCATCGGGTTCGGAATGTTGCCGGGCTCCTTGAACTCGAAGGTGAAGTCGGCCTCGGCCAGGAGCGGCGCAACCCTTTCCATGCGCTCCAGTGCCTTGACGCGGCTTTGCGCCTGTTTGGCCTTGCTGGCCTTGGCCTTGAAGCGGTCGATGAACTTCTGCAGGTGGGCGATCTTGTCCTGCTGCTTGCTGAAGGCGACTTGCTGCTGCTCCATCTGCAGCGCGCGCATGTCCTCGAACTTGCTGTAGTTGCCGCCGTAGCGCGTGAGCTGGGCGTTGGCAATGTGCAGGGTCACGTCGGTCACGGCATCGAGAAACTCGCGGTCGTGGCTGATGACGATCATGGTGCCGGCGTACTTCTGCAGCCAGGCTTCGAGCCAGACGAGCGCGTCCAGGTCCAGGTGGTTGGTGGGTTCGTCGAGCAGCAGCAGGTCGCTTGGGCACATGAGCGCGCGGGCCAGCTGCAGGCGCATGCGCCAGCCGCCCGAAAAGCTGTTCACCGGCTCGTCGAGTTCGTGCGACTTGAAGCCGAGGCCAAGAATCAGGGCCTGCGCGCGCGGCACCGCGTCGTGCTCGCCGGCATCGGCCAGGTCGGTGTAGGCGTGGGCCAGTTCCATGCCGATGTCGCCGTCGTCGGGGTTGGCCTCGTAGGCGGCCTCGATGGCGGCCAGCTTCTCGCGCAGCTCGGTCAGGCGGGTGTCGCCGCCCACCACGAATTCGGTCGCCGATTCGTCGGTTTCGGGCATGTTCTGCGCCACCTGGGCCATGCGCCAGTGCCTGGGCACCGAAAAGTCGCCGCCGTCTTCGTGCAGCGTGCCGTTGAGCAATGCAAACAGCGTCGACTTGCCCGCGCCGTTGCGACCCACCAGGCCGACCTTTTCACCGGGGTTGAGGGTGACGGTGGCGCCGTCGAGCAGGACCTTGGCGCTGCGGCGAAGAATGACGTTTTTGAGAGTAATCATGAAATAGGAACCGTAAGGGCGATTATCCCGCCCAGCCCCGGGCGGCCTGGCGCAAAGGGGCATAGGGGCGGACAGCGCCCGGTAAAGGGGCCGCAGCGCAGGCTGCGGAAAGCGGTGGGGGCTCGGCCAGGCGCAGCTAACGCGCGCCGGCACCGGCCAGCAGGGCAGAGCGGGTGACCAGCAAGACCTGGTCCTCGCCGGCCGAGGTTTCGAGCCACACCACTTCGAGCTGCGGAAACGCCGCCTCGAAGTAGTCGCGCTCGTTGCCGATCTCAAGCACCAGCACCGCCTGCTCGCTCATGCGAGAAGGCGCGTCGGTGAACAGCTGGCGCACAAAGTCCATGCCGTCGATGCCGCCGGCCAGCGCAAGCTCGGGCTCGGCGCGGTATTCGGCGGGCAGGGCGGCCATGCTGGCGCTGTTCACGTAGGGCGGGTTGCACAGCACCAGGTCGTAGGGGCCGGCCACATTCTTCAAGCCGTCTGATTCGATCAGGGTCACGCGGGTGTCGAGCTGGTGCCGGGTCACGTTGATGGCGGCCACTTCGAGCGCCTCCACCGACAGGTCGGCGGCATCCACCGTCACATCCGGATAGGTCAGCGCCGCGAGCACGGCCAGGCTGCCGTTGCCGGTGCACAGGTCGAGCACGCGCTGCGTGTGCTCGCCCAGCCAGTAGTCGATGCTGCCGTCTGCAATCAGTTCGGCGATGAAGCTGCGCGGCACGATGGCGCGCTCGTCCACGTAGAAGGGCACGCCCTGCAGCCACGCTTCCTTCGTGAGATAGGCGGCGGGCTTGCGCGTGGCAATGCGCTCTTCGATGAGCGCCTGCACCTTGCCGGCATCGGCCGGGGACACGGGCGTGTCGGCCACCCCGTCCAGGTCATCCAGCGGCAGCTTCAGGCGCCACAGCACAAGCCAGGCGGCTTCGTCAAAGGCGTTGGCGGTGCCGTGGCCGAAGGCGACGCCGGCTTCTTCGAGCCGCCTTGCGCCGGCCTCGATCAGTTCGATGACGGTGCTCATTGAGCCAGCGACGCTTCGAGCCGCTCCAGCGTGCGCTTGTAGATGTTCTTCAGCGTCTCGATTTCGGCCACATCGATGTGCTCATCGATCTTGTGGATGCTGGCGTTGACCGGACCAAGCTCGACCACCTGCTTGCAGATATTGGCGATGAAGCGGGCATCGCTGGTGCCGCCGCTGGTCGACAGCTCCGTCTGGATGCCGGTTTCATCGGCAATAGCCGCTTGCACCGACGCCACCAGTTCGCCGGGCGTGGTGAGAAACGGCAGGCCGCCCACGGTCCACGCAAGCGTGTAGTCGATGCCATGGGCATCGAGCACCGCATGCACGCGCTTCTGCAGCGATTCGGGTGTCGACTCGGTCGAAAAGCGGAAGTTGAAATCGATGACCGCGCTGCCCGGAATCACGTTGCTCGCGCCGGTGCCCGAGTGGAAATTGCTGATCTGCCAGCTGGTGGGCTGGAAGTACGCATTGCCCGCGTCCCAGCCCGCGGCCGCGTTGATGGCCACCAGTTCGGCCAGCGCAGGCGCAAAGGCGTGAACCGGGTTTTTTGCCAGGTGCGGATACGCGATGTGCCCCTGCACGCCGTTCACGGTGAGCTTGCCGCTCATGGTGCCGCGGCGGCCGTTCTTGATCATGTCGCCGCAGCGCTGGACGGCGGTGGGCTCGCCGACGATGCAGTAGTCGATGGTTTCGCCGCGCGCGGCCAGGGCGTTGCACACGACGACGGTACCGTCGACGCCGGGGCCTTCTTCATCGCTGGTGAGCAGCAGCGCGAGCGTGAGCTTGGGGTCGGGCGTGGCCTTGAGGAACTCTTCGATCGATACCACGAAGGCGGCAACCGAGGTCTTCATGTCGCAGGCGCCGCGGCCGTAGAGCTTGCCGCCGCGGTGCGTGGGCGTAAAGGGGTGGCTGGTCCATTGCTCGAGCGGGCCGGTGGGCACCACGTCGGTGTGGCCGGCGAACACCAGCGTCTTTGTTGCCGCAGCCCCGGCGGGCCGGCGCACCGCCCACAGGTTGGTCACGCGAAAGTCGGCCGGGCCGCTCTCGATGGTTTCAAGCGTGAAGCCCAGCGGCGCCAGCCGCTCGCCGATGATCTGTTGGCAGCCCGCATCCTCGGGAGTGACGGAGGGGCGCGAGATGAGTTGTTCGGCGAGCTGGAGCGTGCGGGACATCGGAAAAAAGCCAGGGGGCTGGGTCGGTCAGAACTTCACGTCCAGCGTGATGTCTGTAAAGGTGGGTTCGTCGACCTGATCCGTCAGGTGGCGGTCTTCGGTCTTGGGCTTGGGTGCGGCGCGGTTTTGCAGGCGCCACATCAGGTTGGTGGGCGAGTCGGACTGGGCCAGGCCTTCTTCGCGCGTCACGCGCTCTTCGGTGATGAGGCGGGCAATGTCTTCTTCGAAGGTTTGCGAGCCTTCGGCCATCGACTGCTCCATGGCCTCCTTGACCGCGGAGAAGTCGCCTTTTTCGATCAGCTCGGCCACCAGGGCCGTGTTGAGCATGACTTCGAGCGCGGGCACGCGGCCACCGGTGGGCGTGCGCAGCAGGCGCTGCGACACGATGGCGCGCAGGGCCGAACCCAGGTCGCCCAGCAGCGTGGGCCGCACCTCGACCGGGAAGAAGCTCAGGATGCGGTTGAGCGCACGGTAGCTGTTGTTGGCATGCAGCGTGGCCACGCACAGGTGGCCCGACTGCGCATAGGCAATGGCCGCCGTCATGGTTTCGCGGTCTCGGATTTCGCCGATCTGGATCACGTCGGGCGCTTGGCGCAGCGCGTTCTTGAGCGCAACCTGCAGCGACTCGGTGTCGCTGCCCACGTCGCGCTGGTTCACCAGCGACTTCTTGTTGGTGTAGGTGAACTCGATGGGTTCTTCCACCGTGAGGATGTGGCCCGTGGCGTGCTCGTTGCGGTAGTCGAGCATGGAGGCCAGCGTGGTGGTCTTGCCCGCGCCGGTGGCACCCACCATCAGGATCAGCCCGCGCTTCTCCATGATCAGCGTCTTGAGAATGTCGGGCAGGTTCAGGTCGGCAAAGCTGGGAATGGTCGAGGCAATGTGCCGCACCACCACCGCATAGCTGCCGCGCTGGCGCATGGCGCTGATGCGGTAGTTGCCGGCACCTTCGAGCATCACCGCCATGTTGAGCTCGCCGGTTCTTTCCAGCTCCTGGATGCGGGCTTCGGGCACTACTTCGGCCAGGAGCGCGAGCGGCGCGGTGGCGGGCAGCACCTGCGCATTGATCGGCACGCAGGTGCCGTTCATGCGAATCAGCACCGGGGAGTGGGCCGAGAGATAGATGTCGGAGGCCTTGCGCTCGGCCATCAAACGAAGAATTCGCTCCATCATGTTCATCGGTCTCTCTCCTCGGGTGCTGTTGTTTTCTAACGGGACAAAGGCGGGAGCCTGTCGATCAGTCGCGCAGCAGGTCGTTCAGGCTGGTCTTGGAGCGCGTTTGCGCATCGACCGTCTTGACGATGATGGCCGCGTAGGTGCTGTAGTCCTGGCCCGACTTGGTCTTCTTGGGCAGGTTGCCGCTGATGACCACGCTGCCGGACGGCACGCGGCCGAAGAAGGTTTCTCCGGTGTCGCGGTTGAAGATGGGCGTGCTCTGGCCGATGTACACACCCATGCCGAGCACCGAGTTTTCTTCGATGACAACGCCTTCGACCACTTCGGAGCGGGCGCCGATGAAGCAGTTGTCTTCGATGATGGTCGGGCCGGCCTGCAGCGGCTCGAGCACGCCGCCGATGCCCACGCCGCCCGACAGGTGCACGTTGACACCGATCTGCGCGCACGAGCCCACGGTGGCCCAGGTGTCGACCATGGTGCCTTCGCCCACGTAGGCGCCAATGTTCACGTAGGAGGGCATCAGGATCGCGCCCTTGGCGATGTAGCTGCCGCGGCGTGCGACGGCCGGCGGCACGATGCGAACGCCCGATTCCTTCAGCTCGCCGGCCGACAGGTGCGAGAACTTGGTCGGCACCTTGTCATAAAAGCCGAGCGAGCCGGCCTGCATCTGCTCGTTGTCCTTCAGGCGGAACGACAGCAGCACGGCTTTCTTGATCCACTGGTGCACCGTCCACTTGCCCACGCCTTCACGCGTGGCAACGCGCAGCTTGCCGTTGTTGAGTTCGGAGATCACGTGCTCGACGGCGTCGCGCACTTCGGCGGTGGCGGCGGTGGGCGAGACATTGGCGCGGTCTTCCCACGCGGCGTCGATGATTTGTTGCAGTTGCTGGGTCATGAGAGGGTCTCGGATAAAAAATGGAAGCCGGGAAAGCAGCGGTTCAGCGCTGGCCTTGCGCACCGGACTGGACGAAGCGGACGATGCGTTCGGCGGCTTCCACGCATTCGGCGGTTTCGGCCACCAGAGCCATGCGGATGCGGCCGCGGCCGGGGTTGGGGCTGTGCGCCGTGTCGCGTGCCAGATAGCTCCCCGGCAAAACCGTAACATTGTATTGAGCGTAGAGCGCGCGGGCGAAGGATTCGTCGTCGCCAGCCCACACTTCGGGCACCCCCGCCCACAGGTAGAAGCTGGCGTCGGGCAAGCGCACATCGAGCACCGGTTCGAGCAGGGGCGTGACGGCGGCAAACTTGGCGCGGTACTTGGCGCGGTTTTCGACCACGTGGGCTTCATCGCTCCAGGCCGCGATGCTGGCGGCGGCCACGGTGCCGCTCATCGCGCTGCCGTGGTAGGTGCGATAGAGCAGAAAGCTCTTGATGATGGCCGCATCGCCCGCCACAAAGCCGCTGCGCAGGCCCGGCACGTTGCTGCGCTTGGACAGCGAGGTGAGCGCAATCAGGTTCTTGAAGTCGCTGCGGCCGAGCTTGGCGGCGGCTTCAAGGCCGCTGAGCGGGGGCTCGTCTCGAAAGTAGATTTCGCTGTAGCACTCGTCCGCCGCAATCACGAAACCGAAGCGGTCGGACAGCGCGAAAAGCTTCTTCCATTCGTCCAACGGCATCACGGCGCCGGTCGGGTTGCCGGGCGAGCAGACGAACACCAACTGGGTGCGCTCCCAGATCGCCTCGGGAACGCTGTCCCAATCGACCGCGAAATTGCGCGACGCCACGCTCGGAACGTAATACGGCTCGGCGCCGGCGAGAAGCGCCGCGCCTTCGTAGATTTGATAGAACGGATTGGGCGAAACCACCACCGGCGCGCGGGATGTGCTGGCATCGATCACCGTTTGCGCCAGCGAGAACAGCGCCTCGCGCGAGCCGTTGACCGGCAGCACCTGCGCGGCCGGGTCGAGTTGCAGGCCGTAGCGGCGCTGCAGCCAGTCGGTAAAGGCGGTGCGAAGCTTCAGGTTGCCGGCGGTTGCGGGGTAAGCCGCCAGGGTCGACATGCTGGCAGCCAGCGCGTCCTTGATGAATTCGGGCGTGGCGTGCTTGGGCTCGCCGATGCCCAGGCTGACGGGCGCGTAATCGGCATTGGGCTTGACGCCCTCGAAAAGGAGCCTCAGCCGCTCGAAGGGGTAGGGCTGGAGCTTGGAAAGCAGGGGATTCATGGCCCGATTATGAAGAAAGTCCGGCTTCTATCGATTTGATGCGTGCTCGTGATCGCCAGTCCCATTCACCTGTTCATATGATCAGGTATGGCCATGGGGCCTCAGGGAAGGAAGAACATGGGCAACAAGCCCCCGAGATCGCGCTACGCGCGACAAGAAGCTCGCATTGACAACTGGCAAGTGAGCCGGCCCGCCAGTCGCGGCAGGCGTTTTGCTGGCGTAGTGATCGACCAAGCGTTGGTGTTCTCCACGTTTGGGCTACTGACAAAGTCCACGTTGTGGGGTAACTGGGATCTGGACTCTGGAGCCAGCCCTTGGCAACCCCATTTTGATCACGCGTATCTGGGCTTCGTCATCTTCTGGGGCATGCAGGGATATCTGCTTTTCACCCGGAATCAGACCATTGGCAAGTGGTTGCTCAACATGCGCATCGCCCGACCCGATGGTTCGCATGTGTCGGGCATTCGGATACTTGCACGCTACGGCCTTAGCCTGATGGCGTCGCTTGTTCCTGTGTGGTCTTTGCTGATCAATTGCCTCGTCGACCCTGTCTTCATCTTCGGCGCATCGCGCCGGTGTCTGCACGATGAAATCGCGGACACCGTCGTGCTCGAGATCCGACGTCCTGCCTGACCCGAACACACATTTCGCGACACAGCGCGGTTGCAGCCGATTTACAGGGAATAAGAACTATGACCATGGACATGAGCTTGGCCTTTTTGTGTTGATCTACGCTTGGGTCACCAAGAAGATCGATGACTTCAGCAACCACTTCATGCACAGCGCCATGTCCGCGGTTGCCGCCGTTGCTTTGGTGCTGTTCACAGCCTGGATCATGGTGCAGGGCTTTCGCATCCTGACGGGCCAATCGCGCGAGCCGATGATGGGCTTGGTGGTCAATGCGAGCCGCACGACCCTCATCCTGATCGCCGCCTCCACGATGGCTTTGGGGGGCTCCAGCATCCAGACATTCTTCACCAACACCCTGGCCTCGGGCATCAATGGCCTGGTCACGGGGAGCGATGACTCGCCGGCGAAGGTGATCGACAAGAACCTGGCCTATACGGCGGTGGCGATGGGCGCCATCGAGGGAGCACAGGGGCTCAACGCCAGCATTAGCGCCGACAACGTGGCGGCTGCGGGCCGCGCCTCCCTGATCGCCATGCTGGGCGTGGCCGGCCCACCGATTACGGCGGCGGCTTTGCTGCTGACCTACAAGGTGGCGCTAGCGCTCTTCATCGGACTGGGGCCGATTTTTATCATCTGCCTGATCTTCAAGGTCACCGAGTCGATGTTCTGGCGCTGGCTGAACTACGGACTAGGAACCTTGTTCTCGTTGGCGGTGCTCAGTTTCA
Source organism: Variovorax paradoxus (assembly GCF_009755665.1). NCBI lineage: Bacteria > Pseudomonadati > Pseudomonadota > Betaproteobacteria > Burkholderiales > Comamonadaceae > Variovorax > Variovorax paradoxus. Next base: position 3,113,764 of record NZ_CP046622.1, on the reverse strand, counting down.
TGGTTTCGCTCGTATTGGATCTGACACTGCGGGTGGCCGCGGCGCTATGGGCCGGCAATGCGATCATGGCTTTGCTCGACCAGCAAGGCGGTGCTGGGCTGACCAATCAGGCGATGCAGCAAGGGGGTATTGGCCTCTTGATGACGGTGCTGCTGGTCACTGCGCCGGCGATGGCTGCGAGTTTCTTCGGGGGGACGTTGGGGAGCTTCTATGCGTTCACACAAGTGAATGGAGCGGCGAGCGCCAGCCAGCCGGGGCCGCAAGGGCAGGCGCCGGGGACCTATCAGCAGCAAACGGCCCAGACCACGAAAACTGCTCCTCCTGATGAAATAGGCCGTGGTCCACTCGGCGGCGCCCGTACTGCAGGCGTTCCTCCTCCCCCTCCGATCGACGCAGTGAAGAGAAGCTAACCATGTCAACACATCTCTTGCGTAGTTTGCTGGTGATTGGCTTGGCACTCTTGGGAACTGGCGTGGTGCACCCAGAAGGAGGGAGCTGTCCTTTGGGCTACTACCCTATTGGCGGGCAGGGAACAATGGGTTGCGCACCTCTTCCGGGTGCTCAACAGGCGCCGAAGCCGCCGGCAGAGCGGTGGGAGCGCCGGTGGGGAGCAATTGCGACGGACGGGCCTCAAGGCGCCTTGGGCGTAGCCACCGACAAGCAAAGCAAGCGAGAAGCGTCACGAGTGGCCATGCAGGATTGCCAATCGAAGGGTGGAGTGAATTGCAAGATTGACATTGCATATGACAACCAGTGCGCGGTGGTTGTTGTCGGCGACGGTGGGTACAACGTACCGAATGCCCCCACAGCGGACGAAGCCGTTGAGATGGGCATGAAGACATGTCGCAGTGCTGGACGTACCAACTGCCACGTTTACTACTCCGCCTGCAGCCTGCCAGCGCGAATTCGGTAAACGGCCATGAAACGCCTCGTTGCCACTACGCTCCTTATTCTTTTCACCCTCACGCTCCCCGCTTGCGGACAGTCCATGAAACAACCCGATATCAAGCTCAATCCGCAACCCAAGATGCGTTATGAATTGACGCTAATCATTCATGATGCTCCGGGGCCATTTGAATCGGTTACGGGGTTCATGCAGTACGAGGTGCAGAACGAACAGGAGTGCGTGCCAGCAGATGCCATCAGCGGACACCACCAGCGTCTGTCCAGTGACCCCGACATCGAGCTAAGGCGCGTCGGCGACAGTCAAACTTACAAGGGTACGGTCTATCTGGATTGGGTGCAGGACGGCGACTATTACGGATTGGGAGTGTGTCGCTGGAAGATGGTCGGCTTCTCGGGCGTGATGAAGGCAGGCGACGTGACCTTCAATCCGTTTATTTCGGGCGACCAGATCGCGACACAGCAGTCAAAGACTGAATTCTTCGCCAAGAAGATCTACGGGGAAAAAATCGAAGCGTCCCAAGCCCCTGTTCCGGACGAGTTGCGCACGACACCCGGTTTGCATGTTGGTGGAGTGGCGCATTCCGAATGGATTGCCCAACAACCTGAAAACTTCTTCTCCACCACCCTGAGTGCCAAGGAGGACTTCCAATGAGCATCGACGCCAACGAATACGCACGCCTGTCCAACGATTCGTACAACGATCGCTCCCAAGAGAAAAATTCCAACAAGACGGTCCTCATCGGAGGCATCGATTACAAGATTCTCGACGTTGCCAATGACCCCAAAACGGGTTATCAGGGCACGGCCTACCAGCGCATGGACACCGGCGAAGTAGTCATTGCCCACCGGGGCACTGAACCGGACGCCAAGGACGTCAAGGCCGACGCAGGCATGGTCTTCAATGGACGCAACAGCCAGCTCGACGGTGCCGTGGCATTTACGGAAAGGGCCATGGCAAGAGCGCGGGAAACGCAGCCCAACTTTGCCAAGTCCATTGCTGTCTCCATCACCGGCCACTCTCTGGGTGGCACTCTGGCCGAGATCACGGCGGCCAAGTACAGCGTGTATGCCGAAACCTTCAACGCCTACGGCCCAAAGGACTTGACCCACTTGAAACGCTATGGCGTCGACGTGCACGCCCAGCATCCGAATATCGTCAACCATGTGCGTGCCACCGATGTGGTCGGCGCCGGCGGGCCGCACTTGGGACAGGTGAGGATTTATGCCGCGCAGCAGGACATCGAGAGTCTCCGTCATGGCCGCTATATCGGGGGCTCGCAGTTGCCGGGCAATCCGCTGTTAGCGGCGGACGTTTCAGCTCACTCGATCAAGAATTTCCTGCCAGGCAACGAAGCACTGGGCGAGTCGGTTATGAACACGGCCAACGAGGCGCGCGCGCGTGCTCATGCCGGCCCCATCGCGCAATACCGCTATGACGTGATGAAGGGGCGGATCGACTTGCGCACGGTGGCGGACCATAGCCTGCCGCCGATCCCGACCGAGAGCGGCCTGCGACTTGGTGTGCAGGCGGCGGATGCAGCCAGCACGGTGGCGGCAGAGAAGGCAGCGCAAGCCATGTTGTCGGGTGCACAGGCGGTCGGATACGGCGCACAAACTGTCAGCGATGCCACGGGACGGGCCTACGACGCCACAAGCACCGCGGTCGTCCACGCAGCGAAAGCGACCGGCAAGGTCGTCGCTTCAGGCGCACAGGCGGCCAGCCACGCGGCCGAGCGAGCCTACGATGCAACGCGCGAATCGTTGATCACGGGTACCCAGCGGGCAGGGCAAGCACTGCAGGAGAGCGGCCAAAAGATCCGCGATGACGCCTCCCGTGCCGCTGGCAAGTTCACCCGTCCGTGGCTCCTCAGCCAGACAGAAGCAGCCCCGCTCTTGAACCAGCCAGGGCATCCTGGCAACGGGTTCTACAAGCAGTCGCTTGTCGGCTTAGAGAAAATCAATGCTGAGCGCGGCATTCCCTCTGATCACCGCACCTGCAATGCCGCTGGCGCCTTGGCTGCAGGAGCTTGTCAATCCGGCTTCAGACAGATCGACCAGGTGGCGCTGAATGAGGACGGCAGCAAGCTCATTGCGGTGCAAGGTAAGCTTGGCTCGGCGCATTCCAAGGTGGTCGATGTGAACACGATGGTGGCGCTGAACACGCCCTTGGCGCAGAGTTCGCAAGCCTTCGCCGATGCGAAAAATCAGCAACAGAACCAGCGCTTGCAGCAGGCGAATCAGCCTGTCCAGACGCAGGCTGCCCCGGTTCTGTCTTGAGGATGGTCGCCGCCTGCTCAGGTGCCGCTGCGCCGGTAGAACGCCAGCGAGCCGGCCAGCGCCAGCAGCATCGCGCCGCAGGTGCGGTCGATCCAGCGGGCGGCCGCGGCCGTGAGCAGTCGCATGGCCCGTGCGCCGACGAATGCGTAGACCAGCATGACGGCTGCGTCTAGCGAAGCGAACAGCACCGAGATGATGGCGTACTGCATGCCCTGTGCGGCCGACGGGTCAATGAACTGCGGCATCAGCGCCGAGCAGAACAGGTAGCCCTTCGGGTTGGTGACCGCCACCAGGAACGACTTGAGGAAGACCTTGCGGCCTTCTTTGGGGATGCCTTGCGAAGGTTCGGCCGCATTGGCGCGAGGCGCATCGAAGCTGCCACCTTTGGAGCGCAGCATGCGAATGCCCAGCCATGCAAGATACACGGCGCCCACCCACTTGAGCATGGAGAACCAGAACTCCGAGGCTGCGAGCAGCGCGCCCAGGCCGAGCGCCACGGCGCCGACCAGGACGAAGTCGGACAGCACGGCGCCCAGGATGCCCGGCAGCGCGCCGCGCACGCCGCGCCTGGAGCCATTGCTCAACGCCAGCAGCACGGTCGGGCCGGGGGTGGCAATGGCGGCCAGCGCCACGATGGAGAACAGCAGGGCGGTGGCAAGCGTCATGGCGGCGGGCTTCCTTTATGGGTTCAGATTTTTTTGACCAGCACCTGGCTCTTGCGATCCCAGTTGTACTTGCGCTTTCGGGCTTCGGGCAGCCAATCGGGGTTGACCTGCTGGAAGCCGCGCTTCAGAAACCAGTGCATGGTGCGCGTGGTGAGCACGAAGATGCTTTCCAGGCCCATGGCCTTGGCGCGGTGCTCGATGCGCTTGAGGATGCGCTCGCCATCGCCTTGCGATTGCGACTGGGGCGATACAGTCAGCGCCGCCATCTCGGCCGTGCGTGCCTCGGGATAGGGGTAGAGCGCCGCGCAGCCGAAGATCACGCCGTCGTGTTCGATGACGGTGTAGTGGCCCACGTCGCGCTCGATTTCGGTGCGGTCGCGCTTAACCAGGGTGCCGTCGCGCTCGAAGGGTTCGATCAGCTGCAGGATGCCGCCGATGTCATCCACCGTGGCTTCGCGCAGGCTTTCGAGCTTCTCGTCGATGACCATGGTGCCGACGCCGTCGTGCACATACACCTCGAGCAGCAGCGAACCGTCGAGCGCAAAGGGCAGGATGTGGTTGCGCTCCACGCCGGCCTTGCAGGCCTTGACGCAGTGCTGCAGGTAAAACGCGGTGTCGGTGGGTTTTTGCGGCGGCGGCAGCGACGCCAGCAGCTTCTCGGCCGCGGCGAGCGGCAGCTCGGTGTCGATGGGGTTGTCTTCGCTTTCGGGCAGTTCGCTGTCGATGCGGATGCCCGGGATTTCGGTCAGGAAGATCAGCTTGTCCGCCTGGATCGAAATGGCCACGCTGGTGGCAACCTCTTCCATCGTCAGGTTGAAGGCCTCGCCCGTGGGCGAGAAGCCGAAAGGCGACATCAGCACCATGGCGCCGAAATCGAGCGTGCGGCGGATGCCGACCGCATCGACCTTGCGCACCAGGCCCGAATGCTTGAAGTCCACGCCGTCGACCACGCCGATGGGCCGGGCGGTAATGAAGTTGCCCGAGATCACGCGCACTGTAGAGCCGGCCATGGGCGTGTTCGGCAGGCCCTGGCTGAAGGCGGCTTCGATCTCGTAGCGCAGCTGGCCGGCGGCTTCCTGGGCGGAATCGAGCGCCACCTCGTCGGTAATGCGGATGCCGTGCGAATAGCGCGCCTCGTGCCCCTTGGCGGCGAGCTGCTCGTTGACCTGCGGGCGAAAGCCGTGCACCAGCACGATCTTGACGCCCATGCTCTGGATCAGCGCCAGGTCTTGCGCAATGTTTTGCAGCTTGCCCGCCGCAATCGCCTCACCCGCCAGGGCGACCACGAAAGTCTTACCGCGGTGCGTGTGGATGTAGGGCGCGACCGAGCGGAACCAGGGCACGAAGGTGAAGTTGAAAACGGTGGACATGGGGCGTGATTGTGCATTCTTGAACGAAGGTTCGCGCAGCTCAGGCCAACGCGCGCAGCAGCCGGGCGGCACTGGCCCCCGCCACGGGGCCGCCCGGCGCTGCGGCAGGTTCCGAGCCGGGCAGCTTGCGCGCCCTGAAGGTGGCCAGCAGCGCGGCATAGGCGTCGGTCGATTCGCCCGAGTCGGCGGGCAGGTCGAGCATTTCAGCCAGCTGCGAGGGCGCCACGGAGCCTTCGCGCATCAGCGCATCGACCACGGCCATGAAGGCCGGCGTGTGCGCCTCGAGCAGCGCCAGTGCGCGTGCATGCTCCTGCGCCAGCAGCGCCTCGATCTCCGGGTTCGTGGCCTTCAGGTCGGTGTTGAGGTTGTCCTCGGCGTCGTTGGCCACGTCGGTGCGGCTCAGCCGCGTGCCGAAGGCGTAGTGGCGCACGTACTGCGCGGCGAAAGCGGTGGCCTGGCGGATGTCTTGCGACGCACCCGAGGTGCAGGCCTGTTCGCCGAACACCAGTCGCTCCGCGGCCCGGCCCGCCAGACCGACGCAGATACGGTCGCGCAGGTTCTGCCGCGACCATGCCTTGCGGTCTTCGTAGCTGTTGTAGCCGCCCTCGAAAGATGCGACGTTGATCTTGATCTCCTGCGGCGCGCGGCCGAACAGCAGGCCGTAGGCCACGCCGTGGCCCGCCTCGTGCACGGCCAGCAGGGCCCGAAAGTCCTCGTTCGAGCGCTGCTTGAGCCGGTTGAGCTCGAGCGTGACCGCAAAGCTGCGGCGCGCCTCGCGCTTGCCTTTCCGGTACCGCGCCACGATAAAGGCCTTGTCCCCGGCCGTTTCCAGCGACAGCCACACCGGCTCCGAACCGTCCGCGCCTTGCTCCAGCGCCCAGAGCGCGGCGTTGACCAGCGTCGCGCTCAGGATTGCGTGGATGGACGAGAACAGCGGGCGCGTGCCCTGTGCCGGGAAAACGGCATTGGCGTAGATCTGCTCGTACACGCTCGACTCGAGCATGAAGCGCACGCCCGAGCTTTCACGGATCTCTTCCACATATCGGTCGCAGATCGACAGAATCAGCTGCACATAGGTGGCCCGGCTGAACGACGGATAGATGACGTGGTTGTTGCCCAGCCGCGCCACCTGCTCGGGCTTGAAGCGTTCGGACAGCGCCTTCTTCACATCGATGAGAGAGAGCTTCCTGGTCAGCGCGTGGAAGATGTCGGCATCGGTGTCGCAGTCTTCCACGCGGCGCGCGGTTTCGGCATACATCTCGTCGAGGTTGCCCGAGACGAACACCAGCAGCTTGCTGTAGTCGGTCTCCCAGCTTTGCTGCGTGTCGCGGAACGCGCGCAGCCGCGCATGCACCTCGGAAGGCTTCCAGGCCATGATCTGCAGCAGCGTTTCAGGCAGCTTGAGGCAGCGCTTGATCTCTTGCGCTTCCCAGGGCGCGAGGTGAAGCTTGCGCTTCTTCGCCTTCTTTTTGTCGGGCGGGCCGTCGCGGTCTTGTTCATATTCGGCCTGGGCGAGCGACGCCTCGATTTCGCCGAGCATCGACAGCGCCGGCGGCAGCCGGCCATCGGACAGCAGTGCCCACACGTCCTGGTAGCGTTCGACCTTGGCGTCGTGGCCGTTGCTCTGGAGCGTGCGAAAGCGCTGGAACTCGTCGAGCACCAGGATGCCCGGCGTGCCTTCGTCGATGCCCGATTCGGCCAGCATGGCCGAAATCGAACCCCGGCTGCTGTAGCCCGAACCGTGGCTGAAGCCGTCCATCTGCACTTCGATGAATCGGTCGTAAAAGCCCAGATGCTGCGCGAGCCTGCGCACGAGCTGCGTCTTGCCGGTGCCCGTGAGGCCCCAAAGGCACACGATGACCGGGCGGCTGATGAGTTGCGGAAACACGTACCACGCCCGCAGTGAATCGATCACGCGGTCGATGCTGTCGTCGATGCCGAAGAGCTCGGTCTTGAGCGCCTGGGCAACTGCCTGCAGATGGCGCGTCCGCTCGGAGAGCACCGCATGCAGGTCTGGATGAATGTCGTTGGACATGGAAATTCTTGAATAAAACGAAAATGAAGAAGCCGGCGCTCCCTCGCGGGCGAGGAGGCGGCAATGCAGACGCTGTGAAAGGGTCGGTTGCTGCGCTTCGGCCGTGGAAGCGAGCAGGGCGTCCGGTGCAACGGACGCGCGGGCTTCTTCTTCAGGCCGGACGCGGCAGCTCGACCCCGCCATGCACCGAGGCATGGCTTGCGCGGCGGCTGCGCAAAGTGGGGGGTACGAGGAAGGAGGTCATGGGGCGCAATCGTAGCGGTAGGGTGTAGTTGAGTAAAGACTATTTACTCGACGTGTTGCGCAATGGCCGCGCATTGTCGGAGGCGTGCAACAGTGGCGGTGCGCGCCGATAATCGACGGTTTGCCCGCCGCGCATCGCGAATAGCTTTTCCCTTGACGACCACGACACCTTCCGCTCCCTTGCGCATCGACTTTCCCGAGTCGCTCCCGGTCTCCGGCCGGCGCGATGAAATCATGGCCGCCATCGAGGCGCACCAGGTGGTGATCGTCTGCGGCGAAACGGGCTCGGGCAAGACCACGCAACTGCCGAAGATCGCGCTGGCGCTCGGCCGCGGCAAGCTCAACGCACCGCCGGGCAAGGGGCGGCTCATCGGCCACACGCAGCCGCGCCGCATCGCCGCGAGCTCGGTGGCCAAGCGCATTGCCGAAGAGCTGAAAACGCCACTGGGCGACGTGGTCGGCTTCAAGGTGCGCTTTCAGGACCGGCTGAGCCGCGACGCCTCGGTCAAGCTCATGACCGACGGCATCCTGCTGGCGGAGACGCAGACCGATCCGCTGCTGAAGGCCTACGACACGCTGATCATCGACGAGGCGCACGAGCGCTCGCTCAACATCGACTTCCTGCTCGGCTACCTGCGCGAGATTCTTCCGCGCCGGCCCGACCTGAAGGTGATCGTGACCTCGGCCACCATCGATGCCGACCGCTTTGCGCAGCACTTCGCATCGGGCAAGGGGCCAGCGCCGATCATCTACGTGTCGGGCCGTACTTTCCCAGTCGAGCAGCGTTATCGACCCTTTGAGGAGTCGCGCGAACATGACCTGAACGACGCGATTGCAGATGCCGTCGATGAGCTCTGGCGCGATCCGCACAACGCGGGCGACATCCTCGTTTTTCTGCCTGGCGAGCGCGAGATCCGCGAGGCTGCGGACCATTTGCGTCGCCACCTGAGCCACCAGCCGCTGTTGCGCAATGCCGAGGTGCTGCCGCTGTTCGCGCGTCTCTCGGGCCCCGAGCAGGACCGCATCTTCGACGGCCACACGGGCCGGCGCATCGTGCTGGCCACCAACGTGGCCGAAACCTCGCTCACCGTGCCGGGCATCCGCTATGTGATCGACACCGGCACGGCGCGCGTCAAGCGCTACAGCTTCCGCAGCAAGGTCGAGCAATTGCTGGTCGAGCCGATCAGCCAGGCCGCGGCCAACCAGCGCGCGGGCCGCTGCGGGCGCGTAGCGAACGGCATCTGCATTCGGCTTTACGACGAAAAGGACTTCGAAGGCCGGCCGCGTTTTACCGACCCCGAGATCCTGCGTTCATCGCTGGCCGGCGTCATCTTGCGCATGAAGTCGCTGCGCCTGGGCGATGTGGCGCGCTTTCCGTTTCTCGAAGCACCTTCGCCGCGGGCGATTGCCGACGGCTACCAGCTGCTGAACGAGCTGGGCGCGGTCGACGATGCCAACGAACTCACCGCCACCGGTGCCGAGCTGGCCAAGCTACCGCTCGACCCGCGCGTCGGACGGATGATCCTGGAGGCGCGAACGCGTGGCGCGCTCGAAGAGGTGCTCGTCATCGCATCCGCCCTCAGCGTGCAGGACGTGCGCGACCGCCCGATGGATGCGCAGCAGCAGGCCGACCAGGCGCACTCCAAATTCGACGACGAGAAGAGCGAGTTCAGCGGCTACCTGCGGCTGTGGAAATGGATCGGCGATGCGCGCGGCGGGCATGGCGATACGCACAAGCTGAGCAACCGCCAGTACGAGCAGCTGCTGCGCCAGAACTTCATCAACATCCGCCGCGTGCGCGAATGGCGCGACATCCATTCGCAGCTGCTTACGGTCGTGACCGAACACAAGTGGCGCATCAACGCGGAGCCCGCGGGCTACGAACCGCTGCACCTGTCGATGATCGCGGGCCTGCTCGGCAACGTGGGCTGGAAGCTCGAAGACGACGAGGCGTACCTGGGTGCGCGCGGCATCAAGTTCTATCGGCATCCGGGTGCGCACCTGAAGAAAAAGCCCGGCCGCTGGATTGTTGCGGCCGAACTGGTCGAGACCACGCGGCTCTTCGGTCGAGGCATTGCCAACATCGAGCCGCAGTGGCTCGAACAGGTGGCCGGCCATCTGCTGAAGAAGCAGCTTCTCGATCCGCACTGGGAGAAGAAGGGCGCGCAGGTTTCCGCGCTGGAGCGCGCAACGCTTTATGGGCTGGTCGTCTACAGCGGGCGCCGCGTCGATTTCACCAAGGTCGATCCGGTGGCGGCGCGCGAGATCTTCATTCGCGAGGCGCTGGTCGGCGGGCAGTGGGAAAGCAAGTTCCCGTTCCTCACCGCCAACCGCAAGCTGGTGCGCGAGGTCGAGGGGCTGGAGCACAAGGCGCGCCGGCAAGACGTGCTGGTCGATGAAGAGCTGATCTTCGCCTTCTACGACGCGCAGCTGCCCGCCGACGTGGCGAGCGGCATCACCTTCGAGAACTGGTACCGCCATGCCTCGAAGGAGCAGCCGCGCCTGCTGTACCTGACGCGCGAGGAGCTGATGCGCCACCAGGCCGCGGGCATCACCACGCAGGCGTTTCCGCCCACGCTGCGGCTCGGCGGCGTCGACTGTGCCGCGAGCTACCTGCACGGGCCGGGCGACGCGAAGGACGGCCTCACGGTGAGCGTGCCGCTCTTCGTGCTCAACCAGGTGAGCGAAGAGCGCTGCGAATGGCTGGTTACCGGCATGCTCAAGGACAAGATCCAGGCGCTGCTCAAGAGCCTGCCGCAACGCCCGCGCTCGCGCCTCGTGCCGCTGCCCGATTCGGCGGCCAAGCTGGCGGAAGAACTCTCGGCGCCCGAGGTGTTCGGCCACGGCTCGTTGACCGACGTGCTGCTCAAGCGCGTGCGCGATGCCACGAGCATCGACGTGAAGCGCGCCGACTTCAAGCTCGACATGCTGCCGCCGCACCTGTTCATGAACCTGCGCATCGTGGACGAGCACGGGCGCCAGCTTGGCATGGGCCGCAACCTGGGCGCACTCAAGGCCGAACTGGGTGCGCAGGCTCGCGGCGCCTTCCAGGCGCTGGCGGGCCTCAACGTCAAGGCGTCTGCGGAGCGAAAGCCGGCGGACGGCAGCGATGGGCGCGCGCAGGCCAAGGGCAATGCCGCCGCGCCGGCACCGGCCGCGCCGAGCTTGCCCGCCGGCCAGCGCTACACGAGCTGGAGTTTCGGTGAGCTGCCCGAACTGATGGAAGTGCGCCGCGGATCGCAGTCGCTTATTGGATTTCCGGCGCTGCGCGACGAGGGCGATGCCGTCACCATCGAAGTGTTCGACGAACCCGCCGTGGCCGCCGCAAAGCACCGCGCCGGCCTGCGCAGGCTGTTTGCGCTGCAACTGAAAGACGCGCTCAAGTACCTCGAGAAGAACATCCCCGATCTGCAGAAGATGGCGGTGGCCTACATGCCGCTCGGCACATCGGAGGAGTTGCGCACGCAGATCATCGACGTGGCGATCGATCGCGCGTTTCTTCAGGAGCCACTGCCCACCGATGAATTTGCCTTCAAGCGGCGGCTCGAAGAGGGCCGGGGCCGCCTCACGCTGATTGCGAACGAGGTGGCGCGGCTGGCATCGACCATCCTGGTCGAATACGCGGCTGCCGCGCGCAAGATCAAGGACACAAAGATCCAGCCCGAGGCCGTGCAAGACGCCGCGCAGCAGCTGCAACGCCTTGTGGGCAAGCGCTTCATCGCCGATGCACCGTGGACGCAGCTGCAGCATTTCGCGCGGTACCTCAAGGCGATCGTGCTGAGGCTCGACAAGCTGCGCGCGGACCCGGCGCGCGACGCTGCCAAGCTGGCCGAGCTTCGCCCGCAGGAGCAGCGCTACTGGCGGCTGGTGGCGGAGCGCAAGGGCGCGGTGGACGATCGCATGCTCGAGTTTCGCTGGCTGCTCGAAGAGCTTCGCGTGAGCTTTTTTGCACAGGAGCTGCGCACACCGCAGCCGGTGAGCATCAAGCGGCTGGACAAGGCCTGGGCCCAGCTGCAGGCCTGAGGGGCAGGGCGGCAAAAAAGAAGCCCGCTTGCGCGGGCTTCTTTTAGGTGCGAGAAATACGCGGAAGCGCTATATGCGTCCCATGAGCACCAGGATGATCACGATCACCAGGACAAGGCCCAGGCCACCGCTCGGCCCGTAGCCCCAGCTTCGGCTGTAACCCCAGCTCGGCAGCGCGCCGATCAGCAGCAAGATCAGAATGATCAGCAGAATGAACGAGAGGGACATGCTTTTCTCCTGGACGTTGTTGTTACGAGCACCGATCCTCGTTGTCCAGGGGCGCAAGACACGCCGGAAAGCCGCTCCTTCGGCGGTCAGGACTGTCCTACCGTCAGCGTCGGCCTGGGAGCCGCGCCAGTCTGTTCAGAGCCGCGCAAGACGGTCGAGAGCGGAAATCAGCGTCTCATCCTTCTTGGCGAAGCAGAAGCGGACCACGCGCTGGTCGAAGCCGTTGCCGTAGAACGCCGACAGCGGAATGGCCGCCACGCCGATCTCGCTGGTGAGCCAGAGGCAGAAGTCGGCTTCGGACAGGTCGCTGACTGCCGAGATATCGACGCACTGGAAATAGCTTCCCTCGCTGCGCAGCAGCTTGAAGCGGGTCTTCTCAGCGAGCCCTGCGGCAAAAAGGTCGCGCTTGTGCTGGTAGAAGGCCGGAAGCTCGAGGTAGGGCTTCGGGTCGGCCATGTACTGCGCGAGCGCATGCTGCATGGGTGTGTTCACCGTGAAAACGTTGAACTGGTGCACTTTGCGGAATTCCGCCATGAGCGGCGCCGGTGCCGCCACGAAGCCGACCTTCCAGCCGGTGACGTGATAGGTCTTGCCGAAGCTGCTCACGATGAAGCTGCGTGCCGCAAGGCCCGGGAAGCGGGCCACGCTTTCGTGCTGTGCGCCGTCGTAGATCATGTGCTCGTAAACCTCGTCGGCAATCACGAACACGTCGGTCGGGGCCAGCAGCTCTTCGAGCTTGCGCATTTCGGCCGCGGTCCAGATGGTGGCGCTCGGGTTGTGCGGCGTGTTGACGATGATGGCGCGCGTGCGCGGCGAGAGCGCCGCGGCAATCTTGTCGAAGTCGGGCCGGAAGGTGCCCGGCGTGAGCGGAACGCGCACCACACTGCCGCCTGCGAGTTCGATGTTGGGCACGTAGCTGTCATAGCAGGGCTCCAGAACAATCACCTCGTCGCCCGTGCGCACCACTGCAAGAATGGCCGTGATGATCGCCTGCGTGGCGCCCGCGGTTACCGTGATCTCGGTGGCAGCGTTGTAGCTGTGGCCGTAGAGCGCGGCAATCTTGCCGGCAATGGCTTCGCGCAGCGCCGGAATGCCGGGCATAGGCGGATATTGGTTGTGGCCTGCGGCCATGGCGGCCGTCACGTCTTCAAGCAGCTTCGGGTCGCAGTTGAAGTCGGGGAAGCCCTGGCCGAGGTTGACAGCGTTCTTCTCGGTTGCCAGCGCGGACATCACGGTGAAGATGGTGGTGCCGACGGCGGGCAGCTTAGTGGTGATCTCCGGCGTGCGGGGGGCGGAAAGAACGGTGCTCATGGTCGTGGTCGGAAGCTGGGTCTGCTGAAATATCAAAGATCGTAGTCTTGCTGATGGCCGCTCAGGGCCTTGGCAATCAGGTTGCGGTCGAGCCGGTCGGACAGCAGCTCGGCAAACTTGAAGACGAAGTTGCGAAGGTAGGCGCTGCGCTTGAACGCCACGCGGGCAATGTTCTGGCCGAACACATGGCCCATGGGGCGCACCACGAGATCGGCGTTCGACTCGTCGCGCACCGCCATCTCGGCCACGATGCCCACGCCCAGGCCAAGGCGCACATAGGTCTTGATCACGTCGGAGTCGATGGCTTCGAGCGCGATGCGCGGCGTGAGCTTTTTCTGCGCAAACGCGTGGTCGATGCGCGTGCGGCCAGTGAACGACGGGTGGTAGGTAATGATGGGCTCGTGTGCCAGGTCTTCGAGCGAGACGCGCTCCTTGGCGGCCAGCGGGTGGTCTTTGGGGAGCACCAGCACGTGCTGCCATTCGTAGCAGGGCAGGGTCACGAGCTCGGTGTAGTCCGCGAGCGATTCGGTCGCAATGCCCACCTCGGCAATTTCGTCGATCACCATGCGCGCCACCTGGTCGGGCGAGCCCTGGTGCAGGCTCACGTTCACCTTGGGGTAAGCCTCGCGCAGCCTGGCCACCGGTACCGGCAGCACGTAGCGCGCCTGGGTGTGGGTGGTGGCAATGGAGAGGGTGCCGCTGTCTTGCGCGCTGAATTGCTCGCCGATGCGCTTGAGGTTGCCAACTTCTCGCATGATCAGCTCGATGCTGGCGATGACGTGCTGGCCCGGCTCGGTGACCCGTTTGAGGCGCTTGCCGTGGCGGGCGAAGATTTCGACGCCGAGTTCTTCTTCTAGCTCGATGATGGCTTTCGACACTCCGGGCTGCGAGGTGTGGAGCGCCTTGGCCGCCTCCGTAAGGTTCAGGTTGCGCCGCACGGCTTCCTGAACAAATTTGAACTGGTGCAGATTCATATCAAATTCCGTCTTATTGCGGAATTCATTATGCCTTCGGAGTCTATCGAAATGCCCAGGACTTCAAGATTTGGTTGCGATTCTGGCCAGCAGGTCGACCAGTTCGGGCTCTTCGCCCACGATGTTGGTGAGCTGGAACTCCACGTTGGGCCAGGTGCCGCGCAGGGCCTCGAGCTGCAACGGCAGGTCTTCACGGGCGTGCTTGCCCATGCCCAGGAACAGCGGAACGACCCTGAGCGACCGCGCGCCGCTCGCAATCAGGGCTGCCGAAGCTGTGCGCAGGTCGGGCGTTGCCAGCTCCATGTAGGCGCAAACCACACGAGCTTGCGGATCCAGCGCCGTGACGCGCGCGGCCACGGCCTCGATGGGCTCGCGCCAGCGATCGTCGCGCGAGCCATGGGCCAGGAGGATGATGCCCCTCGCGTTCACCGTGCTCATGTCCGGCTCCCCCGCGTCTATCGTCGAAGAACCAGCCAACTGAATGCGGCAAGCGACATGACGGAATAGATGAGCCCCGGCGCCGCGGCCGTGAGCCATGGTGACCAGTTGCTCAGGTTGCCGAGATAGCCGAACACGTTGTTCAGCAGGAAGAAGCTGATGCCGATCATCACGCCGCCGAACACATAGGTGGTGATGCCGGTCTGGCGGAAGTGCAAGTAAGCGAAGGGCAGGGCGAGCACCACCATCACCAGGCACGAGAGCGGATAGAAGACCTTGCGCCAGAACTGGATCTCGTAGCGCTGGGCGGTCTGCCCGTTGGCTTCGAGGTGGCTGATGTAGTCGAACAGGTCGATGGTGCTCATGCGGTCGGGCCGCAAGAGGGCGACCGACACCATTTCGGCGGTGAGCGTGGTCGGCCAGTCCATCTGTGGCACCCGGGTGGTCATGATGTGCGCCTTGTTGGCGTCGGCGCGGGTGTTGTAGTCCTGCAGCTCGACGTCAGACAGCGCCCAATGGTCGTCAACGATGCGCGCAGAAGACGCGAGGAGCTGCCTGCGCACGTAGCCCTTCTCGTCGAATTCGAAGATGCGCGCATTCCGGAGGGAGCCGTCGCGCGAAATGGAGACCACATTGACGGCGTAGGACACGTTGCCGCGCTTCTCCTTGAGCCACGCTCCCGTGTTGCCGACCAGCGAAAAGGTGCCTTGATAGCGCGACTTGAGCAGCTGCCCCGTGCGCTCGGACGCAGGCGCGATGTAGTCGCCGATGGCAAAGGTCAGAAAAACGAAACCTACGCCCAGCAGGAGCAGTGTGCGCAATGCACGCCAGGGGCCAAGGCCGCTGGTGCGAAGAATGGTGTATTCGGAGCTTTGCGCCAGCCGCGCCATCACGAAGATGCAGCCGATCAGCACCGTGATCGGGAGCAGCTCGTAGAGGTGGCTCGGAATAAGCAAGGTCACGTAGACCAGTGCCTGCGCGGGGCCGTAGGCAAGGCTTTCGGGTTTGCCGATGGATTGCAGCTCATCGACAAAGTCGAAGAAGAAGAACAGGCTCAGGAAGCCGAGCGTCACGAAGGCCACGGCCTTCAGTGCCTCGACGTAGATCAGGCGTCGGATTGTTTTCACGTGGTCGGATCGATCTTGGTGGGCTGGGACGGCAGGCCGCCGGCAATGACGCGTTCCGCCCTGCGTCGCCTGCCCCAATTGTTATTGCGCATAGCGAGCCACGCCACCCCGATCAGCAGCACGCCGCCGTGAAGCAGCAGCATGAAGGAGCCCATGCCGTATCGGCCCGAGCTGATCCAGCTTTGGCCCAGGTTGAGCATGTTGTAGTAGACGACGAAGGCGAACAGCGCGAAGAGCAGGTTGCCGCTGCGCCCCACGCGCGGGTTGACGCTGGAGACGGTCAATGCGAGCAGCACGAAGTTGATGGCGGCCAGCAGCATGCCGATGCGCCAGGCGAGTTCGCCCCGGTTTGCGTCGCCGGGCTCGCGCAGGAGCTGGAGCGTCGGCTTGGCGCGTGCCGGCGTGGTGTCGGCCGTAAAGGAGTCGTTGCCGCCCGCACGGGTGCCGTAGGTCTCGAACTCGCTGATCTTGAGGCCCGAGGTTGCGGTTTGCAGCAGCGGGCGTTCGACCCGCTGGCCATTGCTCAGCATGAGATAGCGGTGCTCGCCCACGTTTTCGATGCGGCCGCTGCGCGCCGATGTCGTGATCTGCAGCCCCCGTTCGATCGCCCAGATGAACACGTTGGTGGCGGTGGCGCCATCGGGCGTGTCCTTGTCGATGAAGAAGACACGGATGCGCCCGGCCGATTCGCGGAATTCGCCGGGCGTGACGCGCTCGATGTCGCTGCGCCTTTCGTACTGCGCGCGCATGCCGATGGTCTGCGAGTTGGCCCAGGGCCAGCCCAGCAGGGCCATGATGGCAATCAGCGCGAGCACCGGCCAGGCAAAGCGGAACAGCGGCTGCACGAAGTCGACGAGACCGCGGCCGCTGGAGAACCAGATCACCATTTCGCTGTCGCGGTACATGCGCGACAAGGTGCCGACAATGGCGATGAACAGGCTCAGGCTGAGGATGGTCGGCATGTAGCCGAGCACCGTGTAGGCCATCACGAGGAACACTTCGGACGGGTTCACGCTGCCCTTGGAGGCGAGCCCGAGCGTGCGGATGAGCATCATGGTCATCACGATGGTGACCAGGACCACGAGGGTCGCTCCGAAGCTGCGCGACAGCTCCTTGCGTAGGGAAGAATGGAATAACATCGTTCGAGGAAAAAAAGGATTATGGACTTTCAGCTCAAGACCCTCACCGTCGCCCGCGCCGCGGCCGAAAAATCCGACGTTCTGATCGTGCTCGTCGGCAGCGCCCCCATCACCGCCAAGGACCCGCTTTCCGCGCTGATTGCCAGCGCGCGCAAGGCCGGCGACCTGCCCGACAAGGCCGGCAAGCTGCTTGCGCTCTACCATCCGGACGAGGTGGTGGCGTCGCGCGTGGTGCTCGCCGCCATCGGCGACGGCAAGCCCGCGTCGGTGCGCAGCGGTGTCATTGCGGCGGTCAACGCGGCCAAGGCCCACGCGCCCAAGCGGGTGGTGATCGTGTTTGCGCATGAAGCCGACGGGGCGGCGGTGGCCTGCGCCGTTGCCGCGGCGGCCGACGCCAGCTACGTCTACACCACGAGCAAATCGAAGGCTTCGAACGGCGACGGCGGACGCTCCATCCGAAACCTCACGGTCGGTGTGAGCGATGCCGCGGCCGTGAGCAAGGCCTTCGACGAAGCCCGCGCAACAGTGTCCGGCATCGAATTTGCCAAGGAATGGGGCAACCGCCCCGGCAACTATTGCACGCCCACCTTGCTGGCTGACGCCGCCGAAGGCCTGGCCAAGCTGCCCCGCATCAAATGCGAGGTGCTGGGCCCCAAGGAAGTGCAGAAACTCGGCATGGGCTCGTTCGCGGCTGTGGCGCAAGGTTCGGCCGAGCCGCTGCGCTTCATCGTGCTGCGCTATCAGGGCGGCCCGAAGGACCAGGCGCCCGTGGTGCTGGTCGGCAAGGGCATTACCTTCGACACCGGCGGCGTCTCGCTCAAGCCGGCGGCCGAAATGGACGAGATGAAGTTCGACATGTGCGGTGCGGCCAGCGTGCTCGGCACCTTCCGCGCGCTGGGCGAAATCCAGCCCGCAATCAACGTGGTGGGCCTGGTGCCCTCGTGCGAGAACATGAACGACGGCCGGGCCATCAAGCCCGGCGACGTGGTCACCAGCATGAGCGGGCAGACCATCGAGGTGCTGAACACCGATGCGGAAGGGCGCCTCATTTTGTGCGACGCACTGACGTACGCCAAGCGCTTCGACCCGGCCGCCGTGATCGACATTGCCACCCTCACGGGGGCCTGCGTGGTGGCGCTGGGCGGCGTGCGCAGCGGCCTCTTCACGACCGATGAAACCTTGGCCGCCGCGCTCCAGGCGGCCGGAGAAGAATCGCAAGACCGTTGCTGGCGCCTGCCGCTGGACGACGAATACGCCGACGGCCTCAAGAGCAACTTTGCCGATGTGGCCAACGTGGCGGGCCGTGCCGGCGGCGCCATCACGGCCGCCAAGTTCCTGCAGCGCTTTGCCGGCGATTTCGCCTGGGCGCACCTGGACATCGCGGGCACGGCCTGGAAGAGCGGGGCGGCCAAGGGATCGACCGGCCGTCCGGTGGGCCTGCTGGTGTCTTACCTGATGGAGCGCGCGCGCAGCGGTGCGGCCAAGGCGCCCGCACCGAAGGCCGCGCGCAAGAACGCCGGCCCCGCCGCGCGAAAGGCCCGGTCCGCACAGTGACGGAAATCGGCTTTCACTTCAATACGCCGGACAAGGTCAACTACGCCTGCCGGCTGGTTCGCAAGGCCGTGAGCGCGCGCGGGCTGCGCGTGGTTGTGGTGGGCGAGGCGCAGGTGCTGGAGGCCGTGGATGCCGCGCTCTGGCAGCTCTCGCCGTCCGACTTCATCGCGCATTGCCGCGGCGATGCGCAGGCGCACATGGTGGCCCGTTCGCCGGTCATCCTTTCGGCCGAAGGTGCGGATGTTGCCTCGCTTCCGCACCGCGAGATGCTCGTGAACCTCGGGCCCGAGGTTCCGGCGGGCTTCGAGCGCTTCGAGCGCCTGATCGACATCGTGAGCGACGAGGCCACAGACCGGCAGATCGGCCGCTCGCGGTGGCGCCACTATGCCGACCGGGGCTACACCATCCAGCCGCACGATTTTGCGAGGAGCGCTTCCTGATGGCCAGCACGCTGCGTACACCGCCCCGGTTCGTTCCTACCTTGACCACCGTGCTCGATCTCCCGGTCGAGCCCGTGGCCGCCGAGGCGGGCAAGCCGCCTGTTCCTGCCAGCACGCCGGTACCGCCGGTCGACCCCGCCGAGGCCGTGGCGCTGCCCCCGGCCGAGCAGCGGTCCGACGCCGAAATCGTGCGCCTCGAAGAGCAGCTTTTGCATCGGGTGCTGCAGCGCGTGGACCTGTCTTTGGAAGAGCGTTTGAGCGACACGGTGTCGGCCGCGGTTCAACAGCAACTCGATTCGATGCTGCCTCGGCTGCGTGAAGAAATCGAGGCCGTTTTGCGTGCTTTGGTCATCGAGGCAATGGCCGCCGAACTCTCGGAAAACACAGGGTCTACGCCAGCTTCCGGAGCATAAAGCTTCAGCTAAACTGCGCCGCAGGTCGGTAGGCGTGAGGGTGCCGCTGGTCCGCGGCGCGAAACTTGCGAGGTCTGCGCGCCCGGATCACACGACCGGTTTCTTGTTTAGTTTTATTTATCCATGTTCTGGAGGTTCTCATGCAATTGAAATGGACTGCGGTCGCACTGGCTGCACTCACGCTTGTGGCTTGCGGCAAAAAAGAAGAAGCTGCTGCACCCGCCGCACCGGCGCCCACGGCAGCGGCCCCGGCACCTGCAGCGCCTCCGGCAGACGCACTGGTCGTCAAGATCGGCCACGTGGCACCCACCAGCGGTCCGATTGCCCACCTCGGCAAGGACAATGAGTTCGGCGCCAGGATGGCCATCGAAGACCTGAATGCCAAGGGCCTCAAGATCGGCGACAAGGTCGCCAAGTTCGAGCTGCTGCCTGAAGACGACGCAGGCGATCCGAAGCAAGGCACGGCAGTGGCCCAGAAGCTGGTCGACAGCAAGGTCAACGGTATCGTGGGCCACCTGAATTCGGGCACCACCATCCCCGCTTCCAAGCTCTACAGCGACGCCGGCATTCCGCAGATTTCGCCTTCGGCAACCAACCCCAAGTACACGCGCCAAGGCTTCAAGACCACGTTCCGCGTGGTGGCCGACGACACGCAACTCGGCGGCACGCTGGGCAAGTACGCTGTCGAAACGCTCAAGGGCAAGAACATTGCCGTGATCGACGACCGCACGGCCTACGGCCAGGGCGTTGCCGAAGAATTCGAAAAGGCGGCCAAGGCTGCCGGCGGAACCATCGTCGGGCACGAGTTCACCACCGACAAGTCGACCGACTTCAACGCCATCCTGACCAAGCTGAAGGCTGCCAAGCCCGACGTGCTGTTCTTCGGCGGCATGGACGCCGTTGGCGGCCCGATGCTCAAGCAGGTCAAGCAACTCGGCCTGAACGTCAAGTTCATGGGCGGCGACGGCCTGTGCACCGGCGAACTGCCGAAGCTGGCTGGCGATGCCATCGGCGAAGAGATGGTGGTTTGCGCCGAAGCCGGCGGTGTCGACGGCGACTTCAAGCAGCCGCTGGAAGACTTCAAGGCCAAGTTCAAGACCAAGAACGGCGTGGACGTGCAGATCTATGCACCGTACGTGTACGACGCAGTCAACGTGCTGGCCGAAGCCATGGTCAAGGCCGGTTCCGCCGACCCTGAAAAGTACCTGCCGGAAGTCGGCAAGGTGCAATACAAGGGCGTGACCGGCCCGATCGCCTTCGACGAAAAGGGCGACATCAAGAACGGCGCGCTGACGCTCTTCACCTACAAGGGTGGCGTGCGTACGCAAATCGCCGTGGTGCGCTGATCGGCTCGCCGCAAAGCGCTGCAATGCGCAAAAAAGAAAAGGGCCTTCGGGCCCTTTTTTCATTGCGCCTGCCGCCGGTGGTCAGGTGAGGGCGGCGTGGCCCGAGGGCCGGTCGGTGTTGCAGTACTCGATGAAGGCGTCGAGATCGCGCGATTTGTCGAAGACCGCATCGGCGCCCAGTGCCTCGCAGCGAGCGCGGATGTCGGCCGTGACGTAGTTGCTCAGCACCACCACGCGTTGCCCGGGTCCGCGTGTTTTGCAGCCCGAGAGCACGCCAAGGCCGGAGCCTTCCTTCAGGAACAGGTCGATGATGAGAAGCTGCCAGTCGTGGGGATGGGCGGCAAGCCAGGCGAGCGCGGCCGACTCGGTTTCAGCAAACCCGACGACCTGTCCATTGACCAGGTCCTCGAGGGCCGGAACCAGGTTGTCTCTGATGGTCTTGTTGTCCTCGACGAGGAACGTGATGAGGGCCATGCCGTGGTTTCGCTTTGAGAACCAATAGCGTAGCGTGCCGGATGAGTTCGCAGCGTAGGAGAAGGGATAAGGCGCAATCCATTCGGCCGGGGCCGGCCGAAAAGACCGTCAGTCCGCAGCGCCGGTCCGGATTCTTGCCTTGAGTTCTTCTGCCCGTGCCTGGCTTTCGTCGCGCTCGGCAGTGGCTTCGAGCCGCTTTTCGATTTCTTCGCTCAAGGCGGCGTTGACCTCGGCCAGCGTTTCCGCCGACTTGGCCAGCTTTTCTTCCAGCTGGCTGGTGTGCTCGATCGCCTGGGCCACGTCGCCAACCTGTACCTCTTCGGGCAGCCCCTGCTCGAGAACTGTATTCACGACCGCGAGGTTGTCCGATGCCCGCTGCACATCGGCGGCAACCGCTTCGGTCTTCTCCAATGTCTGTTCGAGTGACGTGTCGCCACGCGATGAGTTTTGTTGCTGTCCGGCCATCCGGGCTCCTTTGCAGGCGTGAAAAGTAAGACCTTTGGATGGTACCGCCAGACGACCTCGGTTGGCGGCGCCAGGCGCGTTGCTGGAGTACAACGGCGCCCACAAAAAAGCCCAAGGTGCCTTGGGGCAACTCGGGCTTTCTTCTCTTGCTGCATGTTCGTGAACGGTTACGAACAATCAATCTCTGGCGGAGCAGGCGGGATTCGAACCCGCGGAGGGCTATTAACCCTCACACGCTTTCCAGGCGTGCGACTTAAACCGCTCATCCACCGCTCCTGAGCCCACGATTGTAGCAGTCGCTCAGGCCGGATTTTGCGGTTTGCCGGCCTGGACCATGCGCATGGCCGAGGCGATGAGTGCTGCCGTTTCGCTCATGTTGCTCGGCACGATCAGCGTGGTCTTGGAATCGGCCGCCACCTTGCCGTAGGCATCGACGGCGCGCTCGGCCACCTTGAGCTGCACGGCTTGTTCACCACCCGGCTGGCGAATGGCCGCTGCTACGCGCTCGATGGCGTCGGCGGTGGCGGTGGCCACGGCGGTGATGGCGGCCGCCTCACCCTGGGCATTGTTGATCTGGGCCTGCTTCTCGCCTTCGGAACGGGCAATGAAAGCCTCGCGTTCGCCGGTGGCGATGTTGATCTGCTCCTGGCGGCGACCTTCGGAGGCCGCGATGAGGGCGCGCTTGCCGCGCTCGGCGGTGATCTGCGCCTGCATGGCCAGCAGAATTTCCTTGGGCGGGGTCAGATCCTTGATTTCGTAGCGCAGCACCTTCACGCCCCAGTTGAGCGCCGCCTCGTCGATGGCGGCAACCACTTGCGCATTGATGACGTCGCGCTCCTCGAAGGTCTTGTCGAGCTCGAGCTTGCCGATCACGCTGCGCAGCGACGTTTGCGCCAGCTGCGTCACGGCCACGATGTAGTTGGACGAGCCGTAGCTCGCGCGCATCGGGTCGGTCACCTGGAAGTACAGGATGCCGTCGACCTGCAGCTGGGTGTTGTCCCGCGTGATGCAGATCTGGCTGGGCACGTCGAGCGGAATTTCCTTCAGGCTGTGCTTGTAGGCGACCCGGTCGATGAACGGAATCAGGAAGTTGGGGCCGGGCGTCATGGTGCCGTGGTACTTGCCCAGGCGCTCGCGCACCCATGCGTTCTGCTGCGGCACGAACTTGACCGACTGGCTGATGAAGATGATCGCAATGACCAGGATGATGATGGGAACCGAAAATTCCATGATGTTTCTCCTCTTGAATTCTGTGTTTAGGTCTTTTCGACCACGAGGCGGCTGCCGATGACTTCGACCACGCGGTGCTCTCCGGCCGACGGGACGCGGCCTGCGCGCTGCACCACGGTCCACTGGGCGCCACGATAGCGCACGGTGGCGGTGCCTTCGGGGGTCCATGCCTCCACGTGGATGATTTCGCCGATGTCCATGTTGACGTCGCGATTCGCCTCGGTGGGCGGTGCGGCCGGCCGCCTGCGCTGCACGGCATACCAGACCAGCACTGCACCCACGCCGACCACGGCCGCCACGACCAGCTGCGTGACCATGCCCAGGCCCAGGTGCGCGGCAATGGCTGCGGCTGCAAAGCCGGTGGCCAGCAGCAACAGGTAGACCGTACCCGAGAGCAATTCGAGCACGATCGCGGCTCCCGCTATCAGCCACCAGATGGTGGAATTCGCCATGTCTTCTCCTCTTTGATGGACGCTCGACATTCTGAGTCAAAAGCTCACGCAATCCTTCATCCGAATTCCGTACACTTCGCGCCTCATTGCCTGTCCGGAGCCCTGCTCATGAAATTTCGCTTCCCCATCGTCATCATCGACGAGGACTTCCGCTCCGAAAACACCTCGGGCCTCGGTATTCGCGCGCTTGCGCAGGCCTTCGAAAGCGAGGGCTTCGAGGTGCTGGGCGTCACGAGCTACGGTGACCTGAGCCAGTTCGCCCAGCAGCAAAGCCGTGCCAGCGCGTTCATCCTGTCGATCGACGACGAGGAATTCACCGTGGGTCCCGACCTGGACCCCGCCGTGCTCAGCCTGCGGAACTTCATTGGCGAGGTGCGCCGCAAGAACGCCGATGTGCCGATCTATATTTACGGCGAAACCAAGACTTCGCGCCATATTCCGAACGACATCTTGCGCGAGCTGCACGGCTTCATCCACATGTTCGAGGACACGCCGGAGTTTGTGGCGCGCCACATCATCCGCGAGGCCAAGAGCTATCTCGAAGGCGTGCAGCCGCCGTTCTTCAAGGCGCTGATCGACTACGCGGAAGACGGCTCGTACTCCTGGCACTGTCCGGGCCACTCGGGCGGCGTGGCGTTCCTGAAGAGCCCGGTGGGCCAGATGTTTCACCAGTTCTTCGGCGAGAACATGCTGCGCGCCGACGTCTGCAACGCGGTGGAAGAACTCGGCCAGCTGCTCGACCACACCGGCCCGGTGGCGGCCAGCGAGCGCAATGCGGCGCGCATCTTCAATGCCGACCATTGCTTCTTCGTGACCAATGGCACCAGCACCAGCAACAAGATGGTGTGGCACCACACGGTGGCGCCCGACGACGTGGTGGTGGTCGACCGCAACTGCCACAAGTCGATCTTGCACGCGATCATCATGACCGGCGCGATTCCGGTCTTCATGAAGCCCACGCGCAACCACTTCGGCATCATCGGCCCCATTCCGAAGAGCGAGTTCGAGCAGAGCGCGATCAAGGCCAAGATCAAGGCCAATCCGCTGCTGGCCGACGTGGACGCGAACAAGGTCAAGCCGCGCGTGATGACGCTCACACAGTCGACCTACGACGGCGTGATCTACAACACCGAGACCATCAAGGGCATGCTCGACGGCTACGTCGACACACTGCACTTCGACGAGGCGTGGCTGCCGCATGCGGCTTTCCACCCGTTCTATGGCGCCTACCACGCCATGGGCAAGCGCCGCGTGCGCCCGAAGGAATCGCTGGTGTTTGCCACGCAATCGACGCACAAGCTGCTGGCGGGCATCAGCCAGGCCAGCCATGTGCTGGTGCAAGACTCGCAGAACCGCGCGCTCGACCGCGACCTGTTCAACGAGGCCTACCTGATGCATTCGTCGACCAGCCCGCAGTACGCGATTATCGCGAGCTGCGACGTGGCCGCCGCCATGATGGAGCCGCCCGGCGGCACGGCGCTGGTGGAAGAGAGCATTCTCGAGGCGCTCGACTTCCGCCGCGCCATGCGCAAGGTGGAGGAGGAGTTCGGCAAGGACGAATGGTGGTTCAAGGTCTGGGGGCCCGAAAAGCTCGTCGACGAAGGCATCGGCCGCGCCGAAGACTGGATCATGACGGGCGAGAAGAACGGCAAGCCGAGCAAGAGCAAGAAGTCGCCGCGCAACTGGCACGGCTTTGGCGAACTGGCCGACGGCTTCAACATGCTCGACCCGATCAAGTCGACCATCGTGACCCCCGGCCTGGACCTCGAGGGCAACTTTGCCGAGACCGGCATCCCAGCGAGCGTCGTGACCAAGTTCCTCGCCGAGCACGGCGTGATCGTGGAGAAGACCGGGCTCTACAGCTTCTTCATCATGTTCACCATCGGCATTACCAAGGGGCGCTGGAACACGCTGCTCACGGCGCTGCAGCAGTTCAAGGACGACTACGCGCGCAACCAGCCGATGTGGCGCATCCTGCCCGAGTTCTGCCAGCAGCACCCCGGCTACGAGCGCCTGGGCCTGCGCGACCTGTGCCAGCACATCCACCAGCTGTACGCGCGCTACGACGTGGCGCGCCTCACGACCGAGATGTACCTGAGCGACCTGACGCCGGCCATGAAGCCCAGCGACGCCTTCGCCCACATTGCGCACCGCAAGACCGAGCGCGTGGAAATCGACGAGCTCGAAGGCCGCATCACCACCAGCCTGATCACGCCGTACCCACCGGGCATTCCGCTGCTCATTCCGGGCGAAGTGTTCAACAAGAAGATCGTTGACTACCTCAAGTTCTCGCGCGAGTTCAACCTTCAGTGCCCGGGCTTCGAGACCGATATCCACGGCCTGGTGGCGCGCATCGACGAGACCGGCAAGAAGCGCTACTACGCGGACTGCGTGGCCGCGCCGAAGAAATAAGAAAACGAAGGAAGCACGCGGCGCGCTCAGCGCGCTGCGTTCAAGAGGGCAGGTCGATCCGTACCCGCATGAAGCGTGCAAATCTCGGCAGGCCGCTGGCGTTCATGCCATTGAAGCGGTAGGTGACCCAACTGCCGACTGCGGGCGGATTGTCGCGCTCGGCGTCGGTCAGGCCAGTGCCGAGCTTGAAGCGCTTGCCCTCGGGCGTTTCGACCAGCAGTGCACCCAGGCGCCCACTGTGCCTGCCTTTGCCCGGCGCATGGCCCACCACGCGGGCATCGGCGTCTTCATGAGGCTTTAGCTTGAGCAGGTCGTTGTTGCGTTCCGCGCGATAGAGCGATCCGCCCCGGTGCAGCATGAGGCCTTCGCCGCCCATCTTCACCGTCTTGTCGAGCAGCGCCTGCAGGTCCGCATGCGTGGTGGCCCGCTCTTGCGGCACGGGCACGACCCAAGGGGCGTCGGTGATCGGCAGCAGCTTTCGCAAGGCCGCGAGCCGCGCCGTGAAATCGCCGCCCTGGCTCGGCAGGTCGAACACCATGAAGCGCATGCTGTGCCAGGCGCTGTCGTTGGGCGTTTGGCTGCGCACCGTGGAAACGGCGTGTGCAAACTGGCCCCGGCCGGCCCACAACTCGCCGTCGAGCGGCTGCTTTGGCAGCGGCGCTGTAAACCAGGCAGGCGCCACCACCGGCTCGCCGCCGCGCGTCCAGAGCCGCTTGCCGTCCCAGTAGCCGCGCACCCCGTCGTACTTTTCGCTGACCCAGTAGTCGGCCAACGACATCCCGGGGCGATAGACCTCGGCGAGCATCAGCCCCGGAGCGGCACCGCGCGCCGCGGCCGCACCGGCCGCCAGCGCGCCAAGGCCGGTGAGCAGGAAGAAGCGTCGATTCAGCAAGAAGCGGCAGCCAATCAGTCGCTTATTCGGCCATTCCCGCCACGACGTTGCTGAAGCCGCCATCCACGTAGGTGATTTCGGCCGTGACGCCGCTGGCCAGGTCGCTCAGCAGAAAGGCGGCCACGTTGCCGACTTCTTCGATCGTCACGTTGCGGCGGATCGGAGAGGCGTCTGCCACGGCGGACAGCATCTTGCCGAAGCCCTTGATACCGCTGGCCGCCAGCGTCTTGATCGGGCCGGCGCTGATGCCGTTGACCCGCATGCCCTTGGGGCCGAGCGAGGCCGCGGTGTAGCGCACCGAAGCTTCGAGCGAGGCCTTGGCCAGGCCCATGGTGTTGTAGTTGGGCAGCGCGCGCTCGGCACCCAGGTAGGTCAACGTCAGGAGCGCCGACTTGTCGTTCAGGTAGGGCAGGGCCGCCTTGGCCATCGCCGGAAAGCTGTAGGCGCTGATGTCGTGTGCAATCTTGAAGCCCTCGCGCGAGAGCCCCTCGAGAAAGTCGCCTGCGATGGCCTCACGCGGTGCGAAGCCGATGCTGTGAACGAAACCGTCGAACTTGGGCCAGGTCTGCGCCAGATCGGCAAAAAGCTTGTCGATCTGCGCGTCGTCGCCCACGTCGCAGTCGAAAATCAGCTTGGAGTCGAAATCGGCGGCGAATTCGGTGATACGGTCCTTGAACCGTTCGCCGACATAGCTGAAGGCGAGCTCGGCGCCTTGTTCGTGGCAGGCCTTGGCGATGCCGTAGGCAATGGAGCGATTGCTCAACACGCCGGTGATCAACAGTTTTTTGCCGGAAAGAAAGCCCATGAAGTTGCCTCGTGAAAATCTTGGGCAGAATTCTCGCATGCGGTTTACCTGGGCTTGGTTATTGGCGTTGTGCGCGGTTCCCGCATGGGGGGCGCACGGATATGCACTTTGGGATGACCTGAAATACGCGCCCGGCTTCCAGTCGTTCGACTACGTCAACCCCGATGCACCCAAGGGCGGCGAGCTCCGGCTCGTGAGCAACCAGCGCTATTCGACTTTCGACAAGTACAACCCCTTCACCATCAAGGGTGCGCCGCCGGCCTACCTGGATGGCCTGCTGTTCGACTCGCTGCTGACCGGATCGATGGACGAAACCGCCTCGGGCTACGGCCTGCTGGCCGAAGACGTCTCGGTTGCGCCGGACCGTCGCAGCGTCACGTTCCGGCTGCGTCCGGAGGCCCGCTTTCACAACGGCATGCCCGTGGAAGCCGCCGATGTGAAGCACAGCTACGACACGCTGATCGGCCCGTTCACCTCGCCGGGATACAAGACCATGCTGCAGGAGGTGGAGGGCGCCGACGTGCTTGACGCCCGCACCATCCGCTTCCGCTTCAAGACGCCGAACCGAGAGCTGCCTTTGATCGTGGGCGGCCTGCCGGTCTTCAGCCGTGCTTGGGGCGTGGAGAACGGCAAGGCCAAGCCTTTCGACCAGGTGGTGATGGACACCCCGATAGGCAGCGGGGCCTACAAGATCGGACCCGTACGCTTCGGCAAGGACATCACCTATGTGCGCGATCCCAATTACTGGGGGCGCAATCTGGCGGTGAACCGCGGCGCGCAGAACTTCGACCGCATCACCATCAAGATCTACAAGGACAACACGGCCCGCTTGGAGGCGTTGAAGGCCGGGGAATTCGACATGATGAGCTTCTATTCGGCGGGCGACTGGGCGCGCCGGGTCACGGGCAAGCGCTTCGACTCCGGTGAGCTCATCAAGCGGGAGTTTCCGCACAAGAAGCCTTCCGGGTTCCAGAGCTTCGTGCTGAACAGCCGCCGCGACAAGCTGAGCGATCCGCGTGTGCGGGAGGCGCTGGGCCTGGCGCTGGACTATGAGTGGATGAACCGCCAGATGTTCTACAACGGCTATCCACGCGTGAAGGACCTGTTCGGCAACACCGATTGCGAGGCCCAGGGCTTGCCCTCCGCGGAAGAGAGGGCGCTGCTCGAACCGTGGCGAGGCAAGATTCCCGAGGCGAGCTTCGGCCCGATGTATGCCCCGCCCACCACGGAAGGCGCCGGCCAGTCGCTGCGCAACAACCTTCGACGCGCCCGCGACCTGCTGAAAACCGCCGGCTGGGAGTACCGGGACGGCGCACTGCGCAACGCCAAGGGCGAGGCAATGACGCTGGAATACCTGGACAGCAAGGAAGGCGGCGTGCGCACGGTGTCGCCATGGATGCGCAACCTCGAAAAGCTCGGCATCTCGCTGAACTTCGCGCCGGTCGACTTCGCGCTCTACCAGGAGCGCCTCGACCGGTTCGAGTTCGACATCACCACGATCAACTTTCCGGGCACCAACAACCCGGGCCAGCAACTTCTCGAAATCTTCGGCAGCAAGGCCGCAAAGACGGAGAGCTCGGGCAACTACATGGGCGTGTCCACGCCCGCGGTCGACGCGCTGCTGAAGAAAATCGTGGAAGCAGACAGCAAGGCCGAGCTTCTGCCCGCGTGCCGCGCACTGGACCGGGTGGTCATGCACAGCCACTACCTGATTCCCCAATGGACGCTGACCTCGCACCGGGTCGCCTACGACGACCGGCGGCTGGCGTTCAAGGCGCCCATGCCGCCGTATGCCGGTGCCGAAGCCTGGGTCATGGGAACCTGGTGGGCCAAGCCGCAGAAACAATAGAAGAGAAGGAAACGAACCGTGCTCTCCTATGTACTCAAGCGGCTCTTGCTGTTCATTCCCACGCTGCTGGGCGTCTTGCTGGTCACTTTCCTGGTGATCCAGTTCGTGCCGGGTGGGCCGGTAGAGCAATACCTGGCCGAGGCAAAAACAGCGGGTGCCGGCGGCGGGGGCGGTTTCGAATCGGGCGGCGGTTCCTACCGGGGCAACCAGGGCGTCGATCCGAAACGGCTCGAACAGATCAAGGCGCTCTACGGCTTCGACAAGCCGCCGCACGAACGCCTCTGGCAGATGCTCGGCCAATTCGCCCGCTTCGATCTAGGCAGGAGCTTCTTCCAGAACAAGGATGTGTGGACGCTGATTCTCGAGAAGCTGCCGGTATCCATCAGCCTCGGCCTATGGACGTTTTTCATCAGCTACGGCGTCGCGGTGCCGTTGGGCGTCGCCAAGGCGGTCAAGGCGGGGACGCGCTTCGATCTGATCAGCACGCTCATCGTGCTCATCGGCTATGCCATTCCCGGCTTTGTGCTGGGGGTGGCGCTGCTGGTGATCTTCGGCGGCCAGCTTCAGTGGTTTCCATTGCGAGGATTGACCTCGTCCAACTGGGATGAGCTGAGCTGGGGCGCCCGCATCGTCGACTACCTCTGGCACATCACGCTGCCCGTCACCGCCATGGTGCTCGGCAGCTTTGCGGTAACGGCCATGCTCACCAAGAACGCTTTTCTCGAAGAAATTCGCAAGCAATACGTTCTCACCGCCCGCGCCAAAGGGCTGGGTGAGCGGCAGGTGCTGTGGAAGCATGTGTTCCGCAATGCGCTCATCCCGATCATCACGGGCCTGCCATCAGCCTTCATCGGCGCATTCTTCGCGGGCTCGCTGCTCATCGAAACGCTGTTCTCTCTCGATGGGTTGGGCTTGCTCGGCTATGAGAGCGTGATTCGGCGCGACTACCCGGTGGTGCTCGGCACCCTGTACCTCTTCACGCTGATCGGCCTGGTGACCAAGCTGATTTCCGATCTCTGTTATGTCTGGGTGGACCCGCGTGTCAAATTCGACTGAGAGCGCGATTTCCGCCGCGGTGCCGGCCGGCCTGAACGCCAACGCCGTGCCGAATACCTCCGCGCATGCTTCTCCCGGCCGCCGTGCGTGGATACGCTTCAAGCGCAACCGCCTTGGCTATTGGAGCCTGGTGATCTTCGCCGCGATGGTGGTGCTGAGCCTGTTTGCCGAAGTGCTGTCGACCGACAAGCCGCTGGTTCTGCGCTATGAGGGGCGCACCTATTTCCCGGTGCTGCGCGACTACTCCGAGAAAACGTTCGGCGGCGATTTCGAGACACCGGCCGACTACCTCGATCCCTTCATTCGCGAGCGCATCACGCAAGGTGGCAACTGGGCGATTTACGCGCCCAATCCCTACGGGCCGAAGACGCTGAACTACTTCGCCAAGGCGCCGAGTCCGGCGGCTCCCACAGGCGATAACTTCTTTGGCACGGACGACCGCGGGCGCGACCTGCTGGCGCAGCTGATCTACGGTTTTCGCGTCAGCGTGCTGTTCGGCCTGGCGCTCACCGCCATCGGCACGGTGCTTGGCGTGATCGCGGGTGCGGTGCAGGGCTATTTCGCCGGAAAGGTCGACCTCGCGTTCCAGCGTTTCATCGAGATATGGAGCTCGATGCCCGAGTTGTACCTGCTAATCATCTTCAGCGCGATCTTCGCGCCAAGCGTGGCGTTGTTGCTGATCTTGCTGAGCCTTTTCGGATGGATGGGCCTGGCCGACTACGTGCGCGCCGAATTCCTGCGCAACCGCCAGATGGACTACGTGCGCGCCGCGCGCGCCCTTGGCGTGGGCAACCTGCAGATCATGTGGCGCCACATCCTTCCCAACAGCATGGTGCCGGTTGTCACCTTCCTGCCGTTTCGCATGAGCGCGGCCATCCTGGCGCTGACCTCGCTCGACTTTCTTGGGCTTGGCGTGCCGCCGGGCACGCCGTCGCTCGGCGAACTGCTGAGCCAGGGCAAGGCCAACATCGATGCCTGGTGGATTTCGCTTTCCACGTTCGGTGTGCTGGTCGTCACGCTGATGCTGCTGACCTTCATGGGCGACGCGCTGCGCGACGCGCTCGATCCACGGAAGGCCGACAAATGAGCGACGTGACTTCTTCTCAGCCATTGTTGGATGTAAAGGGCCTGCGCGTCGCCTTTGGCGGCAAGAGCGTGGTGCACGGCGTTGATTTCCGCATTGCCGCCGGCGAAAAGCTCGCGCTTGTCGGTGAGTCGGGCTCGGGCAAGACCGTCACGGCCCTGTCGCTGCTGCGGCTGGCTCAGAATGCCGAAGTGACCGGCTCCGCAAAGCTGTCCGGCGCGAGGGACGGCTCGAACGCGCGCGACCTGCTGTCGATTCCGGAGCGGGAACTGCGCGGCATTCGCGGCAAGGAGATCGCGATGATCTTCCAGGAGCCGATGACGGCGCTCAATGCGCTCTACAGCGTGGGCGACCAGATTGCCGAGGTGCTCGAACTGCACGAAGGACTTTCCGCGCGCGCGGCGCAGGCGGCTGCCGTCCAGTTGCTTGCCGACACCGGAATTCCCGAGCCGGAACGCCGGGCGAGGGCGTTTCCGCACCAGCTTTCGGGCGGCCAGCGCCAGCGCGCCATGATTGCGATGGCGCTCGCCTGCAAGCCGCGCCTGCTGCTGGCGGACGAACCGACCACTGCGCTCGACGTGACGGTGCGTGCACAAATTCTCGACTTGCTTGCCGACCTGCAGCGCAAGCACGGCATGGCCGTGCTGTTGATCACGCACGACCTCAATCTGGTGCGCCGGTTTGCCGACCGTGTCGCGGTGATGGAAAACGGCCGCATCGTCGAGCACGGCGCTGTCGCCACCGTGTTCGAAGCACCGCAGCATGCCTACACGCGCAAGCTGATCGACAGCCATCCGGAACGCGACGTCTCCGCGGTGGCTGTGGGCGCTGGTGCGCAGCCGGTGCTCGAGGCCACCAGGCTGCGGGTGAGCTATCCGGTGTCCAGGCCCGGCATCGCTGGCTGGTTCCGCAAGGGTGAATTCATCGCGGTGGAGAACGCCGACTTCCGCATCGCGCCCGGCGAAACGCTGGGGGTGGTCGGCGAATCGGGGTCGGGCAAGTCGACGCTGGCGCTCGCCGCGCTCGGCTTATTGAAGTACCGCGGCGCGCTGAAGGTGGACGGCAGGGGGTGGGCGGTCGACCGCACGTCGGACCTGGCCCTGCGCCGGGTCATGCAGGTGGTTTTCCAGGACCCGTTTTCTTCGCTTTCGCCACGCATGACGGTCGAGCAGATCGTGGGGGAGGGGCTGCGCGTGCACGCGCCCGAACTCGGCACCGAGCAGCGCCGGGCGCGCGCACTGGCGGCGCTGGCCGACGTGGGGCTGAGCGAGGCGCAGTTCCCGTCGCTGCTCGACCGCTATCCGCACGAGTTTTCTGGTGGGCAGCGCCAGCGGCTCGCAATTGCGCGGGCATTGATCGTCGATCCGCAATTGCTGGTGCTCGACGAGCCCACCAGCGCGCTCGACGTCACGATCCAGAAGCAGGTGTTGGGTTTGCTCCAGCGCCTGCAGCGCGAGCGGGGCCTGAGCTATTTGCTGATCACGCACGACGTCGAGGTGATCCGCGCCATGGCGCACCAGGTCATCGTGATGAAGGACGGTGCCATCCTCGAAACCGGCCCGGTCGAGCGCGTGCTCGATGCGCCCGAGCACCCCTATACAAAGAAACTGGTGGCCGCGGCGCTGCTGGAATAAACAACGGAATAGAAAAAAATGTCGGGAGTCGGACAAAACCGGCGCGGTGCCTGGCGCGCAGCGCTGGCCTGCATGGTTACTTTGGCTGTGGCCATGGGGCTGGGGCGCTTCGCCTTCACGCCCATGCTGCCGATCATGCTGCACGAGGGAAAGCTCCAGCTCGAGGCCGGAGGCGTGCTGGCTTCACTCAATTACCTGGGTTACTTTCTTGGCGCGGTCAGTTGCGCGGCCATCGGCATCAAGGCGAAGAGCATGGTGCGCGGCGGCCTCGCCGCAACGGCGGTGCTGCTGATCGGCATGGGCGTGCTCCACAGCTTCACCAGCTGGGGCATCCTGCGCACGGCCGCCGGCGTGATGAGCGCCTGGGTTTTCGTTTTCGCATCGGGGTGGGGGCTGCGGCGATTGGCCGAAACCAATTCCCCGGCACTGGCTGGCGTGATCTATACGGGGCCGGGCATCGGCATTGCCATGACGGGCCTGCTCGGCGGCGCGTTGGGCCGATGGGGCTCGGAAGCAGGATGGATCGGTCTGGGCGTGCTCGCGGTCGTGTTGGTGGCGCTGATCTGGCGGATTTTTGATGACGACGACTTGCCTGCAACCGGCGGTTCCGCGGCGGCGCCCGCTGCGGCGACCAGGCCGGCTGCTTCGGCATCGGCGCGCAGCGAGGCCATCTGGCTGGTTGCGTTGTACGGCCTGGCCGGCTTCGGCTACATCATCACCGCCACGTTCCTGCCGGTGATCGCCCGCCAAGCCCTGCCGGGCTCGCCGTGGCCCGACTTTTTCTGGCCGCTGTTCGGGCTGGCCATCATTCCGGGCGCGCTGATCGGCGCGCGCGCGCCCGTTCACTGGGACAACCGGTTGCTGCTGGCCGTGGCCTATGCGTTGCAGGCGCTGGGCGTGGTCCTGTCGGTCGCATGGCCGACGATCACGGGCTTTGCCCTGGGGAGCCTGCTGCTCGGCATGCCGTTCACGGCGATCACGCTTTTTGCGATGCGAGATGCCCGCCGCTTGCGTGGCAATGCCGCGGCCGGGCTGATCGGCTACGCCACGGCTTCCTATGGGGTGGGGCAGATCATCGGCCCGCTGTTTGCGGCGCCGTTGGCGCAGCGAACCGGTTCTTTTCAGCTGCCGCTGCTGGTGGCGGCCGCTGCGCTGGCGCTCGGTTCGGTGCTGTTTGCGCTGGTCTGGTCCAAATCCCGGCGCCGACAGGCGTTTTGAGCCGCTCCAGCCACTTCATTTATCACAGGAATAGCATATAATTCGAGGCTCACGACCAAACGGGCGGGTACCAACCGCCCGTTTTTTTTGGTCTATGCATTTTCAATGCGTGCATCCGTGGCGGGCGGGTGGCGCGCATAAGCATTTCGCACAGGCATTTTTACAAGGCGTTTTCAAACACGTGGCGTTGCAGCAGATTGTGGAACAAACCGTAGCCGGACTCGGCTATGACCTGGTCGAGATCGAACGCTCGGCCGGGGGATTGCTGCGCGTGACGATTGATTTGCCTTGGGCGGCCCCCACATCGGAAGCTGTGGCTGCCGGTATTCCCGAGCCTTTCGTGACCGTCGAGGATTGCGAAAAGGTAACGCGGCAGCTGCAATTTGCGCTCGAGGTCGATGGTGTCGATTACAAGCGGCTCGAAGTTTCCTCGCCGGGTATTGACCGTCCGCTGCGCAATGAGCAGGATTTCGAGCGTTTCGTGGGCGAGGTGATCGACATCACGCTCAAGGCGCCGATGGGTGCCGCGGCGGCGGGGCAGGTGTCTGCCACCCGCAAGAAGTTTCGCGGCACGCTGGAGCGCGTTGAAGGGGCCGACGGAGCCCCGGGTTGGCAAATCGTCTGGAGCGATGCGCCCGAGCCCAAGCCGGGTCAAAAAGTGAGCAAGAAGCGCGCGCCTGCAACACTGCATGCGCTCGGCTTCGTGCTGGACGAGCTGCGCGATGCGCGGCTCGCGCCAATTGTGGATTTCAAGGGCCGCAAGGCCAAAACCCAACCGGGTTTTTCGGATATTGACGACGGAACGAATGTTCCGGACTGACTAGAGGAGTGGTGGCATGAATCGCGAAATGTTGATGTTGGTGGATGCGATCTCGCGCGAGAAGAACGTCGAGCGCGACGTTGTTTTCGGCGCAGTCGAGTCCGCACTGGCGCAGGCCACCAAGAAGCTCCACCAGGGCGATGTGGACATCCGCGTCTCGGTCGATCGCGACAGCGGCGACTATGAAACCTTCCGCCGCTGGCACGTCGTTCCGGACGAGGCCGGCCTGCAGCTGCCCGACCAGGAAATCCTCCTGTTCGAGGCCCGGGAAGAAATGCCCGACATCGAGGTCGACGAATACATCGAGGAAGCGGTTGAGTCCGTGCCCATCGGCCGTATCGGCGCCATGGCGGCCAAGCAGGTCATCCTGCAGAAGATCCGCGACGCCGAACGCGAGATGCTGCTCAACGACTTCATGTCGCGTGGCGACAAGATCTTCGTGGGCACCGTCAAGCGCCTGGACAAGGGCGACATCATCGTGGAGGCTGGCCGTGTCGAAGGGCGCCTGCGCCGCAGCGAGATGATCTCCAAGGAAAACCTGCGCAACGGCGACCGCGTGCGGGCCATGATCATGGAAGTCGACCTGACGCTGCGCGGCGCGCCGATCATCCTGTCGCGCTCGGCACCCGAGTTCATGATCGAGCTGTTCCGCCAGGAAGTGCCTGAAATCGAACAAGGCCTGCTCGAAATCAAGAGCTGCGCCCGCGACCCGGGTTCGCGCGCCAAGATCGCCGTGCTCTCGCACGACAAGCGCGTCGACCCGATCGGCACCTGCGTCGGTGTGCGCGGCACGCGTGTCAACGCCGTCACCAACGAGCTCGCCGGCGAGCGCGTCGACATCGTGCTGTGGAGCGAAGACCCGGCCCAGTTCGTGATTGGCGCCCTGGCGCCGGCCAACGTGTCGTCGATCGTGGTCGACGAGGAAAAGCATGCCATGGACGTGGTGGTCGACGAGGAAAACCTCGCCATCGCCATCGGCCGCGGCGGCCAGAACGTGCGCCTGGCTTCCGACCTCACCGGCTGGAAGATCAACATCATGGACGCCAACGAGTCTGCGCAGAAGCAGGCCGTCGAGACCGATGCCAGCCGCAAGCTCTTCATGGAAAAGCTCGACGTCGACGAGGAAATCGCCGACATCCTGATCTCCGAGGGCTTCAACAGCCTCGAGGAAGTGGCCTATGTGCCGATCTCCGAAATGCTGGAGATCGAAGCGTTCGACGAAGACACCATCAACGAGCTGCGCACGCGCGCCAAGGATGCGCTGTTGACCATGGAAATCGCCAAGGAAGAGGGCGTCGAGACCGTCTCGCAGAATCTGCGCGACCTCGAAGGCCTGGACCCCGAGCTGATTCCCAAGCTGGCCGAGGCGGGTGTGCACACCCGCGACGACCTCGCCGACCTCGCGGTCGATGAACTCACCGAGATCACCGGCCACAGCGCCGATGACGCCAAAGCCCTCATCTTGAAAGCCCGCGAACACTGGTTCGCCGGCCAAGAGTGATGGTCATGGAGGCACGAAACCAATATGTCCAGTACCACTGTCGCCGAGTTCGCGAACGAGCTCAAGAAGACTCCCGAAACCTTGCTTGACCAGCTCAAGAGCGCAGGCGTGCCCAAAGCGGCACCCACCGATGCACTCACCGAGGCTGACAAGCAGCGCCTGCTCGGCTTTCTCAAAGCCAGCCACGGCACCGCCGAGCCCGAGCGCAAGAAGATCACGCTGACGAAAAAGTCGACCAGCGAGATCAAGCAGGCCGACGCCACCGGCCGCGCCCGCACCATCCAGGTCGAAGTGCGCAAGAAGCGCACCTTCATCCAGCGCGACGACGGCCACCCCGCCGTGCCCGAAGCACAGCCCGTGGCTGAAGCGCCCGCCGCGGCACCCGCCGCACCCCGCAGCGACGAGGCAGAACTGGCTCGCCGCGAGGAAGAGGCGCGCCGCCAGGCCGAGCTGATCCGCCGCCAGGAAGAAGAGCTGGCCGAGAAGCGCCGCCTGCGCGAAGAAGCCGAAGCCCGCGAACGCGAGCAGGCCGAAAAGGCCGAGCGCGCCGAACAGGCCGAGCAAGAAGCCGCACGCGTCGCCGCCGAGAAGAAGGCTGCTGCCGAAGCCGCTGCCGCGCCCGCGAAGGAAGCGGCCAAGCCGGTGGCAGCACCTGCGGCCGCCGCAGCCGCTGCCGCTGAGCAGCAAGCCGCAGATACCAAGCTGGCCGCCCAGACCGCTGCCACGCAAGCCAAGGAAGACGCGAAGGCCAAGGCCGCAGCTGAATCGAAGGCCCGTGCCGACGAGGAAGCCGCTCGCGCCAAGGACCTCGACGAGCGTCGCCGCAAGGCACTCGCCGAAGCCGAAGCCATTCGCGCCATGATGAATGCACCGGCCCGCGTGCTGGTGCCGCACAAGGCGCCCGAGAAGCCGCAGCCCGAAAAGGCCGCGGTCAAGGGCACGCTGCACAAGCCGGCCGCGCCCGCGGCTCGCCCCGGTGCGCCCGCCGCAGCCGGAGCTCCCGCAGCGCCTGGCGCCGCCGGTGCCGGCAAGGAAGTCAAGTCGGCCAAGCTCTCGTCGAGCTGGGCTGGCGATCCTGCCAAGAAGAAAGAAATCAAGACTCGCGGCGATGCCAGCGGTGGTGTCGGTCGCGGCAACTGGCGCGGAGGCCCGCGTGGCCGCCGTGGCAGCAACGACCGTGGAGGCCACGAAGAGCATGTGCAGGCCGCGCCGGTCGAGGCACGCATTCTCGAAGTGCACGTGCCCGAAACCATCACGGTGGCCGAGCTCGCGCACAAGATGGCCGTCAAGGCGCAGGAAGTCATCAAGCAGCTCATGAAGCTGGGCCAGATGGCAACCATCAACCAGTCGCTCGACCAGGACACCGCCATGATCCTGGTGGAGGAAATGGGCCACAACGCGGTTGTTGCCGCCTTGGACGATCCGGAAGCCTTCACCGACGAGGACGTGGGCGCACAAACCGCCGAAGCCCTGCCGCGCGCGCCGGTCGTGACCGTCATGGGCCACGTCGACCACGGCAAGACCTCGCTGCTGGACTACATCCGCCGCGCCAAGGTTGCCGCGGGCGAGGCCGGCGGCATCACGCAGCACATTGGTGCGTACCACGTGCAAACCGAGCGCGGCATGGTGTCGTTCCTCGACACCCCGGGTCACGAGGCCTTCACGGCCATGCGTGCCCGCGGTGCGCAGGCCACCGACATCGTCATCCTGGTGGTGGCGGCCGACGACGGCGTCATGCCGCAGACCAAGGAAGCCATCAAGCACGCGAAAGCCGCTGGTGTGCCGATCGTGGTTGCCATCAACAAGATCGACAAGCCCGACGCCAGCCCGGACCGCGTGAAGCAGGAACTGGTGGCCGAGGAAGTCGTGCCTGAAGAGTACGGCGGCGACGTGCCGTTCGTGCCGGTGTCCGCCAAGACGGGCCAGGGCATCGACGACCTGCTCGAACAGGTGCTGCTGCAGGCTGAAGTGCTGGAACTCAAGGCGCCGGTGGATGCCGCCGCCAAGGGCCTGGTCATCGAAGCGCAGCTCGACAAGGGCCGCGGCCCGGTTGCTACCGTGCTGGTTCAGTCCGGCACGCTCAAGACCGGCGACGTGGTGCTGGCCGGCTCGACGTATGGCCGCGTGCGCGCCATGCTCGATGAAGACGGCCGGACCATCAAGACCGCGGGTCCGTCGATCCCGGTCGAGATCCAGGGCCTGACCGAAGTGCCGCAAGCGGGCGACGAGTTCATGGTGATGAGCGACGAGCGCCGTGCGCGCGAAATCGCGACCTACCGCGCCGGCAAGTTCCGCAACACCAAGCTGGCGAAGGCCCAGGCTGCGAACCTGCAGAACATGTTCACCGACCTTTCGGCCGGCGAAGTGCAGACGCTGCGAATCATCATCAAGGCCGACGTTCAGGGTTCGCAAGAAGCACTGGCACAGTCGCTGCTCAAGCTGGCGAACGAAGAGGTCAAGGTGCAGATCGTGTACGCCGGCGTCGGCGGCATCAGCGAAAGCGACATCAACCTCGCCATCGCCTCCAAGGCCATCGTGATCGGCTTCAACGTGCGTGCCGATGCCGGTGCGCGCAAGCTGGCCGAAGGCAATGGCGTGCAACTGAACTACTACAGCATCATTTACGACGCTGTGGACGAGATCAAGGTTGCGATGTCGGGCATGCTGGCACCGGAGCGCCGCGAGGAAATCATCGGCTCGGCCGAAATCCGCACGGTGTTCGTGGCCTCGAAGATCGGCACGGTCGCGGGTTCGTACATCACCTCGGGTTCGGTCAACCGCAGCGCTCATTTCCGCCTGCTGCGCGACAACGTGGTGATCTACACCGGCGAAGTCGACTCGATCAAGCGCATGAAGGACGACGTCCGCGAAGTGCGCGAAGGCTTCGAGTGCGGTATCAAGCTCAAGAACTACAACGACATCAAAGAGGGCGATCAGCTCGAGTTCTTTGAAATCAAGGAAATCGCCCGTACGCTGTAAGCGTTCGACGCGAGAGAGTCCATGCCGAAAAGAAAAGCCGCCGCCCCCAACCGCGCGTTCAAGGTTGCCGATCAGATCCAGCGCGATCTGACGGAGCTGATCGCGCGCGAGTTGAAAGACCCGCGCGTGGGCATGGTCACGATCCAGGCGGTCGAGGTCACGCCCGACTATGCGCATGCGAAGGTTTTCTTCAGCGTGCTCACAGGCGACGTGGACGAGACAACCGAAGCGCTGAACCAGGCCGCGGGGTTCCTGCGCAACGGCCTGTTCAAGCGCCTGCACATCCACACCGTGCCAACGCTGCATTTCCTGTTCGACCGCACCACCGAGCGTGCGGCCGACATGAATGCGCTCATTGCGCAGGCCGTCGCTTCGCGTTCGAAAGACGACTAGCCATGAACGCGCCACGCACAAGGGTGCAGCGGCGCCCTGTGCATGGGGTGTTGTTGCTCGACAAACCGCTGGGACTCTCCAGCAACCAGGCCTTGCAAAAGGCCAAGTGGTTGCTGCGGGCCGAAAAAGCGGGCCACACCGGCACGCTCGATCCGCTGGCCACCGGCGTGCTGCCCCTGTGCTTTGGCGCAGCGACCAAGTTCAGCCAGCTCCACCTCGATGCCGACAAGACCTATGTGGCCACGGCCCGCCTTGGCGTGAAGACCGCCACCGCGGACGCGGAGGGCGAGGTCATTGCCGAGCGCCCGGTGCAGGTCACGCCTGAAGACCTGGCCCGTGTCGAGGCGCAGTTCACCGGCCCGATCCGCCAGGTTCCGCCGATGCACAGCGCGCTCAAGAAAGACGGCAAGGCACTGTACGAGTACGCGCGCGAAGGCATTGAAATAGAGCGCGCGCCACGCGACGTGGTCATTCACCGGCTGAGCATCACGCGAACGGACGAGACCGCCCTGCGGATCGTTGCTTCCGTGAGCAAGGGCACCTACATTCGCACCCTGGGCGAAGACATCGGCGAGGCCCTGGGTTGCGGCGCGCACCTGACTTCGCTGCGCCGCACGGCAACCGGCGGCTTCGGCGAGGCGCAATGCGTCACGCTCGAGGCGCTTGAGGCCATGGCCGAGGAAGAGCGCCTGGCACAACTCCTGCCTGCCGAATCCCTGGTGGACGGCCACAGCCGCGTCATGCTCGGCAACGAAGATGCGGCACGCTTTCTGTCGGGCCTGCGCCGCCGCGGCGACTGGGCCGATGCCGGCGAGGTGGCTGTGTTCGGCATCGAACCGCCGGCCTTCCTGGGAACGGCCCACATCACGGCCAACGAATTGATTCCGGGGCGCTTGCTGAACCCCATCGAAATCCAGCAAATTCTTTTGAACGCACAACAGACCGAAGCGACACCATGAGTACCAAGCAAATCCGCAATATCGCCATCATTGCCCACGTGGACCATGGCAAGACCACGATGGTCGACCAGCTGCTGCGCCAGTCGGGCACCTTTGCCGAGCACGAGAAAGTGGTCGACACGGTGATGGACAACAACGCCATCGAAAAAGAACGTGGCATCACCATCCTGGCCAAGAACTGCGCCGTGACCTGGGAAGGCACGCACATCAACATCGTCGACACCCCCGGCCACGCGGACTTCGGCGGTGAAGTGGAGCGCGCGCTCTCCATGGTCGACGGCGTGGTGCTGCTCATCGATGCGCAAGAAGGCCCCATGCCCCAGACTCGCTTCGTGACCAAGAAGGCCCTGGCTCTCGGCCTCAAGCCCATCCTGGTCGTGAACAAGGTCGACAAGCCGGGCGCAAACCCCGACAAGGTTGTCAACGCTGCCTTCGACCTGTTCGACAAGCTCGGCGCAACCGACGAACAGCTCGACTTCCCCGTGGTCTACGCCTCGGGCATCAACGGCTGGTCGTCGCTGGAAGAAGGCGCACCCGGTGAACAGTGGGGCCCCGACATGTCGGCCCTGTTCAACACCATCCTGAAGCACGTTCCGTCGCAAAAGGGTGACCCGAACGCGCCGCTGCAGCTGCAGATTTCCGCCCTCGACTTCTCGACCTTCGTCGGCCGCATCGGCGTGGGCCGCATCAGCCAGGGCACGCTCCGGCCCATGACCGACGTGCTGGTCATGGAAGGTCCGGACGGCAAGACCGTCAAGGGCCGCGTCAACCAGGTGCTGACCTTCCAGGGCCTGGACCGCGTGCAATCGACTGAAGCCGGCCCCGGCGAAATCGTGCTGATCAACGGCATCACCGACATCGGCATCGGCGTCACCGTGACCGACAAGGACAAGCCCGCGCCGCTGCCCATGCTCAAGGTCGACGAGCCGACCCTGACCATGAACTTCTGCGTGAACACCAGCCCGCTGGCCGGACGCGAAGGCAAGTTCGTCACCAGCCGCCAGATCTGGGACCGCCTGCAGAAGGAACTGCAGCACAACGTTGCGCTGCGCGTGAACGAAACCGACGAAGAAGGCATTTTCGAAGTGATGGGCCGCGGTGAACTGCACCTGACCATCCTCTTGGAAAACATGCGCCGCGAAGGCTACGAAATGGCCGTGTCGAAGCCGCGCGTCGTGTTCCGCACCGTGAACGGCGAGAAGCACGAGCCCATCGAGCTGGTGACGGCCGACATCGAAGAGCAGCACCAGGGCGGCGTGATGCAGGCACTGGGCGAGCGCAAGGGCGAGCTGGTGAACATGGAACCGGACGGCCGCGGCCGTGTGCGCCTGGAATACCGCATTCCGGCGCGCGGCCTGATCGGCTTCACGAATGAGTTCCTGAACCTGACGCGCGGCTCGGGCCTCATCAGCAACATCTTCGACAGCTACGAACCGCACAAGGGCGACATCGGCAGCCGCAAGAACGGCGTGCTGATCTCGATGGACGACGGTGAAATCTTCACCTACGCCCTGGGCAAGCTGGACGACCGCGGCCGCATGTTCGTGAAGGCCAACGATCCGGTATACGAAGGCATGATCGTCGGCATCCACAGCCGCGACAACGATCTGGTGGTGAACGCCACGCGCACCAAGCAGCTGACGAACTTCCGCGTGAGCGGCAAGGAAGATGCGATCAAGATCACGCCCCCGATCGACCTCACGCTGGAATACGGCGTCGAGTTCATCGAGGACGACGAACTGGTCGAAATCACGCCCAAGAGCGTGCGCCTGCGCAAGCGTTTCCTGAAGGAAAGCGACCGCAAGCGCGCCAGCCGCGAAACGGCGAGCTGATCGCCGACATCGACCGATGCTGCGCCTGACGCACGGAGGGGCCGTGTGGATGATGGTCGCCGTGACCCTGATGTGGGCCACGGCGGGCGTTGTCACGCGGCACCTTGCGCAGGCGCAC
This sequence comes from Variovorax paradoxus, assembly GCF_009755665.1. Classification (NCBI taxonomy): domain Bacteria; kingdom Pseudomonadati; phylum Pseudomonadota; class Betaproteobacteria; order Burkholderiales; family Comamonadaceae; genus Variovorax; species Variovorax paradoxus. Next base: position 3,071,102 of record NZ_CP046622.1, on the reverse strand, counting down.
AGTTTCGAGATCACCTTCTGGCGCAGCCTCTTCACGCTGCTTGCGCTGCTGGTGATCTTGCCGCTTTGGCGGGGCCGGGCGGTGTTTTCGCAAATACGGCGCGGCGGCCGCGCGCTCTGGATTTCAGGCGTTTGCTGGACGGTGATGTTCACCGCCTTCATGGTGGCGCTCACGCTGGCTTCCACCGCGAGCGTGCTGGTGACCATGGCGCTCGGGCCGTTGTTCACGGCGCTGGCTGCGCGCATTTTCATCGGCCACCGGCTGCCGCTGCGAACCTGGCTCGCCATTGTGGTGGCCGGGCTTGGCATTGCCTGGATGTACGGCACGCAGCTGATGCAGGGCGGGGCGGCGGCGGGCGGATCTCTGCTCGGAACGCTGGTGGCGCTTTGCGTACCGTTGGCCGGCGCCACCAACTGGACGGTGGTTCAGCATGCGCATGCCAAGGGGCATGACATCGACCTGGTTCCCGCGGTGCTGATCGGCGCGGCGCTCAGCGCGCTGTTCACGCTGCCCTTTGCACTGCCTTTTCAGGCGAACGCGCGCGACCTCGGCCTGCTTGCCTTCCTGGGCGTGTTCCAGCTGGCGATTCCGTGCGTGCTTTCAGTGCTTTGCGCACGGGTGCTGAAGGCGCCCGAAGTTGCCCTGCTTGCATTGCTCGAGGTGATCTTCGGCATTGCATTGGCTTGGCTCGGTGCCGGCGAAACGCCTGCGCCCAGTGTGCTGACCGGCGGCGCGCTGGTCATCGGGGCGCTGGTGTTCAACGAGCTGCTTGCGCTACGCGGACGGCGCACCACAGCGGCAAACAGCGTGCTGCCCAGCGCGCACTAGGCGAATACGAAAAAAGAAAAAGGCCCCGACTTTCGCCGGGGCCTTTTGCATTCAGCAGATGGCCGCCCTCAGGGGCGGGCAACCTTCCAGGCGCCATTCAGGACGCCGTCACCGGTCTTGTCGCCCGGCTTGCTGTCCTTCGTCCAGTAGTAGAGTGGAGAACCCTTGTAGGCCCACTGCTTCTTGCCGTCTTCGCGCATGATGATGGTGTAGCCGCCCATGGGCTTGGCGGTTTCTGCCACGGGGAGCGGCGGCCAGTTGGCGGCGCACTGGGCGTTGCAGGCGGAGGTGCCTGCGCCGGGCGTATCGCGGGCGAAGGTGTAGAGCGTCATGCCGTTCGGTCCGACGAGCACGCCGTCAGCGGTGCGGGTGGGTGTGTCGGGTGCGCTGGCGGTCTTGTTGGACATGCCGCCGCAGCCGGCGAGCAATGCCGCCGCGAGGATCGAGGCGCTGAGCAATTTCATGCAGTTTCTCCTTCAGTTGATAAATCGCGAAAACAAAGCCAGTTGGTTGCGCGACCGGGCAGTTTATGCCGGCCTCAAGACAAATCGCGGTAGGCGAGCGTCGCGAGTTTCAGCAAAACATCACGCGGCAGCTTGCCGGCTACGGCATAACCGAAGCCCTGATCCACCCAGTAGAAGCTTGGCACCGGCCCTTCCGACGCAAAACGGAAGGCCGTTTCGCGCGAAGCGGCTGTGCTGGTGGGCGCCGGGCTGTCGAGAATGCCGATGTAGAGAGTGACACGCTCGCCGGATCCGTCCTCGAACATGAACTGGGCGCGCGCGCCGCTTTCTCCGGGCAGGAGGCGCCCGCCGACCAGCGTGTAGCCCATCGTCGTCAGGTCCGGCACCTTGAGTGGCCTGTCCAGGCGTTTGGACAGCCACTGGACGAGATGCTGCTGCTCGGTGGCGGCCACCTCGACGGGATGCCTCTTTTCGGGCGCATAGACGGCATGCGCAATCGACGCGTCGTGCACGAACTCGCGCGTTGCAGGTGCCTTGGCCAATTGGGCCAAGGGCGTGGCGCCATGCACCGCCCACTGGGCGTTGCCAAGCCAGCCGGCCGCAAACGCGACGAGCACGCCGGCCGCCATGCCCCCCCATCGAACCCAGCTGCCTTGCCGGTGCAAGCCGCGATCGAGCGCGCCCGCCAATGCGGCGGGAATCGGCTCGTCGAAGAGTTCGCCATGCAGGCGCCGCAACGCCTCGCGCTGGCGGCGCCACGCTGCGACTCGTGCGGCAGCAGCAGGGTCATGCGCCACGGCTTCTTCGACCTCGGCCCGGCGCTGTGGCGTGAGTCGGCCGTCGACCAGCGCATGCAGTTCTTCATCGGTGGGGGGCGCGGTGGGGCGGTTCATGGTTGAGGGCAGGTTTCACTTCAGGAGGCGCAGGCCGGGGCGATTCGGCGCGGAGGCGCCGTCCATCAGCTCTCGCAACCGGTTGCGGGCGCGCGACAGGCGAGACATCACGGTGCCCGCCGGAATGCCGAGCACCTTGGCCACCTCCGCATAGGAGAAGTCTTCCAGCGTTACCAGCAACAGAACGATCCGCTGTTCCTCGGGCAATTGCATGAGGCAGCGCTGCAGGTCCAGGCCGGTGCCGAGGTCCCGGCCCGGATCGACGCCGCCGTGCAGCTCCTGTGCGGCCTCGTCCAGTGGTACGACGCTGTGCGGCGGCGGCGAGCGCCGCAACTGGCTTGCAAAGATGTTGTGCATGACCGAAAACAGCCATGCGCGCAGGTCGCTGCCCACCAGCCACAGGCGCCATTTGCTGCAGGCCCGCTCCAGGGTGTCCTGCACCAGGTCGTCCGCCGCCCAGGCATTGCCCGTGAGTGCGCGCGCATAGCGGCGCAAACTCGGGATCTGCTCGGCCAGCAGGCGGGCGTTCATGAGGAGCGAGGCGCGTGCGGCTCAGGGCTTGGCGGTTTTCCAGGCGCCGCCGACACCGTCGCCGGTCTTGTCGCCCGGCTTCGTGTCCTTGGCCCAGTAGTAGAGCGGCCAACCCCTGGCGGCCCATTGCTTCTTGCCGTCGTCGCGCGTAACGATGGTGAAGTCGCCCGCTGGCTTGTCGGCATCGGTGGCCATGAAGGGCGGCCAGTTGGTTGCGCAGCCCCCGTTGCATGCCGATTTGCCGCTGCCGGCGGTATCTTTGTCGAAGGTGTAGAGCGTCATGCCGTTCGGCCCGACCAATGCGCCGTCCGCCGCCTTGGGCTGGGCAAGAACGGGAAGCGCGAGCAGGCTGCCAAGCAGCGCGGCGGCAATGCCGGCGGAAGGAATGCGAAAAGGCGACATGGAAGACTCCTGGTTGTGGCGCACCGACTGTCCGGTGACACCGCATAAACGCCTGCGAGCGGCGTTTTATTCCATGCCGAGCAAAAAAAAGAAACTAGCGGCTGCGGCTCTTCATGGCGCGCTCGACTTCGCGCTTGCCTTCGCGGTCCTTGATGGTGTCGCGCTTGTCGTGCTCGGCCTTGCCCTTGGCGAGCGCAATTTCGCATTTGACCTTGCCCGCCTTCCAATGCAGGTTGAGCGGCACCAGCGTGTAGCCCTTTTGTTCAACCTTGCCGACCAGCCGGCGGATTTCTTCCTTGTGCAGCAGCAACTTCTTGGTGCGGACCGAGTCAGGGTTGACGTGGGTCGATGCGCTCTTGAGCGGGTTGATCTGCAGGCCGACAACGAACAGCTCGCCGTCGCGGATCACCACGTAGCCGTCGGTTAGCTGTACCTTGCCTTCGCGCAGGGACTTGACTTCCCAGCCTTCGAGGACGATGCCGGCTTCGAAGCGTTCTTCGAAGAAATAGTTGTACGCGGCCTTCTTGTTGTCGGCAATGCGGGAGGAGGTATCTTGTTTCTTGGTGGCCATGGCTCGGAAAGATGGGGACGCATGGCTTCAATACAATCCGTCGCGCACGCTGTCCCGATTCTATGAAAACCGTCAACAAGTCCGTCCTCATCTGGTACAGCGCCGAAGAGATGTATGCGCTCGTCACCGATGTGGAGAAGTATCCGCAGTTCCTGCCCTGGTGCGACAAGGCCCGGGTCATCGAGGAAGACGAGGCCGGCATGACCGCCGAAGTCGGCCTGGCTTTTGCCGGCCTTCACCAGAGCTTTACTACCCGCAACAGCCATGTGCCGGGGCGCGAAGTGCACCTCAAGCTGGTCGACGGGCCGTTCTCCAACCTCGACGGCATCTGGAAGTTCGCACCCGTGGGCGAGCCCGGCGACCGGGCCTGCCGGGTCGAGCTGCACATGAGCTACGGCTTCAGCAACTTTGCGCTGCAGGCACTGGTGGGGCCGGTGTTCGACACCGTGGCCTCCAGCCTGGTCGAGGCCTTCGTGAAGCGCGCCGAGCAGGTCTACGGCAAGGAAGGATGATCGAAGTCACGCTGAGCTGCTCGCCCGCGCCGCGCGAGGTGTTCGAGCAAGTGCTGCGGCTGGCGACCGGCGCCACGGTGACCGATGCCGTCGAGGCGAGCGATCTTGCGCTGCGATTTCCGCAGCTCGATTGGCACCAATCGATGACACCAGGAATATGGGGCAGGGAAGCCGACTGGGGCCAGCCGCTCAAGGATGGCGACCGCGTCGAGCTCTGCCGCCCCCTGGCCGTCGATCCCAAGGTGGCGCGCCGCGAGCGCTTCCAGCGGCAGGGCGCGCGCGGTACCGGCCTTTTTGCAAACCGCCGCAAGGGCGGCAAGGCCGGCTACTGAGTCTTCGAGACTACTTGCAGTCGCTTTGGATGATCGACTGAAGGCGCTTCTGCTCGGCGGCACGCGCGGTGTCGTCCATGATCTCGCGCTCGCCCTTGGCGTTGACCTTGGCCACGCGGATGCCGCTATCGAACGTGGCCTTGCCTTGGCGCGCGCGTTCGCAGTTCTCGGCCTTGATCTTGGCGTTTTTCTCCGCCTCGGCGGCTTGCTTGGCCTTTTCTTCCGCCTGCGCCTTCTTGGTCTTTTCCTCGAGCTCCTTGTCGACAGCCGGAGGCTTGGGCGCTGCGGCGGCTTCACGGGCCTTGGGTGCGCCTGCCTCGTCGGAGGCGGCGCCGTCGGCGGGAGCCGAGCTGAAGCCCGTGCGGGCCGGCGGCGGCGAGCCCGCGCGGCGCAGGATGTTCTTTTCGGGAATATCGGGCGGCGGTGCCTGGTCGCTGAAGACCTTCTTGCCACTCTTGTCGATCCATTGCCATTGCGCGCTGGCCGACAGCGGCAGCAGGCAAACACATCCCAGTACGAGCCAATGCGCGAATTTCATGCGGCGAGTTTAGCTGTGCCTTACGTTTTGCAACACGAAAGGCCCACGCTTTCGACGACGTCGAGTTGGAAATTGGCGACGTTTGACGCTCTCGCAGGCCGCGCCCGATATCGGCCGAAGCCCCTCCGGGGTCGGGTAAGTACCGGGCATCGTTACAATCCGTCTTTTGGAGCTTCACCCATGCGCCTTCTCGGCAAAGCGCTCACCTTCGACGACGTGTTGTTGGTGCCAGCGTTCTCCCAGGTCCTGCCCAAGGACACCTCCCTCGCCACCCGTTTCTCCCGCAACATCGCGCTCAATCTGCCGCTGGTTTCCGCCGCGATGGACACCGTGACCGAGGCTCGCCTCGCGATCGCAATTGCGCAAGAAGGCGGCATCGGCATCGTGCACAAGAACTTCACCGCGGCCGAGCAGGCCGCGCAGGTTGCCAAGGTGAAGCGATACGAGTCCGGCGTGCTGCGCGACCCCGTGGTGATCACGCCCACGCACACGGTGCTGCAGGTCATGCAGCTGTCCGACGAGCTGGGCATCTCGGGCTTTCCGGTGCTCGACGGCGGCAGGGTGGTGGGCATCGTCACAGGGCGCGACCTGCGCTTCGAGAGCCGCCTGGACGTGCCGGTGAGCGAGATCATGACGCCGCGTGAAAAGCTCATCACCGTGCCCGACGGCACCACGCTCGCCGAAGCCAAGGCGCTGCTCAACAAGCACAAGCTCGAACGCCTGCTCGTGATCAACAGTGCATGGGAGCTCAAGGGCCTGATCACCGTCAAGGACATCACCAAGCAGACCAGCTTTCCCAATGCGGCGCGCGATCCGAGCGGCCGCCTGCGCGTGGGCGCGGCGGTGGGTGTGGGTGCGGGCACTGAAGAACGCGTCGAGGCGCTGGTCAAGGCCGGTGTCGATGCCATCGTGGTCGACACCGCGCACGGCCACAGCGCCGGCGTGATCGAGCGCGTGCGCTGGGTCAAGAAGAACTATCCGCAGGTCGACGTGATCGGCGGCAACATTGCCACCGGCGACGCAGCGCGCGCGCTGGCGGACGCCGGCGCGGACGCCGTCAAGGTCGGCATTGGCCCCGGTTCGATCTGCACCACGCGCATCGTTGCCGGCGTGGGCGTGCCGCAGATCATGGCCGTGGACAACGTGGCCACCGCGCTGCAGGGCACCGGCATTCCGCTGATCGCCGACGGCGGCATCCGCTATTCGGGCGACATCGCCAAGGCTATTGCCGCGGGCGCGAGCACGGTGATGATGGGTGGCATGTTCGCGGGTACCGAAGAGGCGCCGGGCGAGATCGTGCTGTTCCAGGGCCGCAGCTACAAGAGCTACCGCGGCATGGGCTCCATCGGCGCCATGCAGCAGGGCAGTGCCGACCGCTACTTCCAGGAGTCCACCACCGGCAATCCCAACGCCGACAAGCTGGTTCCCGAAGGCATTGAAGGCCGCGTGCCGTATAAGGGCTCGATGGTCTCCATCGTGTACCAGATGTCGGGCGGCTTGCGCGCCAGCATGGGCTACTGCGGCTGCGCCACCATCGAAGAGATGAAGAACAAGGCCGAGTTTGTCGAGATCACCACAGCCGGTATCCGCGAGAGCCACGTGCACGACGTGCAGATCACAAAAGAAGCGCCAAACTACCGCGCCGAGTAAGTTCAATCTGGCCAGACATCGAAAGTCAGGCCATATTGAGATTAGAATTCGGGCCAGATTAAAAATTTCTGGCCCAAATGCAATCCATCGGCATCGCTGAAGCCAAGAACAACTTCTCTGCCCTGATCGACCTGGTCGAAAAGGGCGAGGAGGTTCGCATCACCCGCCACGGCAAGGAGGTGGTGCGCATGCTGCCGGTGCGGCGCAAGCCGGTCATCACCGACGAGCAGATCGAGCGCGAACTCGGCCAGATCGACGCGCTGCACGCCAGCATCAAGCCCGGCCGAACCGTGCGCACGTTGCTGGACGAGGGGCGCCAGTCGTGACAGCCTTCGTCATGGACGCTTCCGTCACCGCCGCCTGGCTGTTGCCCGACCAGGCCAGCGAACACACCCGCAAGCTCTACGCCGCCATCCGCCGCGACGAGGTCGAGCCGCAGGCGCCCAACGCCTGGCAGTGGGAATGCGCCAACATCCTTGCCAACGGCGTGCGCAGCGGCCGCATTCCTCCTGCGGCCGTCGAAGGACTGTGGAGCGTGCTCGATGCCATTCGCCACCGCGTGGAGCTGCACGAACTCGCACCGGCCCAGCACAAGGCGGTGCTGGCCGTTGCCATCGATGCCGGCGTTTCGCTCTACGACGCGGGCTACCTGTGGCTCGCCAAGTCGCTCGATCTTCCGCTCGCCACCTTCGACGAGCAACTCATCCAGGCCGCGCCGCAAGCGGGCGTCAGGCTGTTCGACATCTCAACGCTCTGACCGAGTCTTCTCCATGCAACACGACAAGATCCTCATTCTCGATTTCGGCTCGCAAGTCACCCAACTCATCGCGCGCCGCGTGCGCGAAGCACACGTGCTCAGCGAAGTGCACCCTTGCGACGTGACCGACGAATGGGTGCGCGAGTACGCGGCCGACGGCCACCTGAAGGGCGTGATTCTTTCGGGCAGCCATGCCAGCGTGTACGAAGAAACCACCGACAAGGCGCCTCAAGCCGTGTTCGACCTGGGCGTGCCGGTGCTCGGCATCTGCTACGGCATGCAGACCATGGCGCACCAGCTCGGCGGCAAGGTCGAGGGCGGCCACAAGCGCGAGTTCGGCTTTGCGTCCGTTCGCGCCCATGGCCATACCGCGCTGCTGAAAGACATTGCCGACTTCACCACGCGTGAAGGCTTCGGCATGCTCAACGTGTGGATGAGTCACGGCGACAAGGTCACCGAACTGCCGCCCGGATTCAAGCTCATGGCCAGCACGGAGAGTTGCCCCATCGCCGGCATGGCCGACGAGGCGCGCCGCTACTACGCGCTGCAGTTCCACCCCGAAGTGACGCACACGGTGCAGGGCAAGGCGATCATCGATCGCTTCGTGCTCGGCATCTGCGAGGCCAAGCCCGACTGGGTCATGCGCGACCACATCGCCGAAGCCGTGCAGAAGATCCGCGAGCAGGTGGGCGACGAAGAAGTCATCCTCGGCCTCTCGGGCGGCGTGGACTCGAGCGTGGCCGCCGCGCTCATCCACCGCGCCATCGGCGACCAGCTCACTTGCGTATTTGTCGACCACGGCCTCTTGCGCCTGAACGAAGGCGACATGGTCATGGAGATGTTCGAAGGCAAGCTGCACGCAAAGGTCATTCGCGTCGATGCAAGCGAGCTGTTCCTCGGCAAGCTCGCCGGCGTGAGCGACCCCGAAGCCAAGCGCAAGATCATCGGCGGCGAGTTCGTTACCGTGTTCAAGCAGGAAGCCGCCAAGCTCAAGGCGGGCGACGGCGGCCACAAGGGTGCGACCTTCCTCGCTCAAGGCACCATCTACCCGGACGTGATCGAATCGGGCGGCGCCAAGAGCAAGAAGGCCGTCACCATCAAGAGCCACCACAACGTGGGCGGCTTGCCCGAGCAGCTCGGCCTCAAGCTGCTCGAGCCGCTGCGCGACCTGTTCAAGGACGAAGTGCGCGAACTGGGCGTGGCGCTCGGCCTGCCGCCCGAGATGGTGTACCGCCATCCGTTCCCCGGCCCCGGCCTGGGCGTGCGCATTCTTGGCGAAGTGAAGAAGGAATACGCCGACCTGCTGCGCCGCGCCGACGCGATCTTCATCGAGGAGCTGCGCAACTTCAAGGACGAGGCCACCGGCAAGACCTGGTACGACCTCACCAGCCAGGCCTTCACCGTGTTCCTCCCCGTGAAGAGCGTGGGCGTGATGGGCGACGGCCGCACCTACGACTACGTGGTCGCGCTGCGCGCGGTGCAGACCAGCGACTTCATGACCGCCGACTGGGCCGAGCTGCCGTATGCGCTGCTCAAGAAGGTGTCGGGCCGCATCATCAACGAGGTTCGCGGCATCAATCGCGTCACTTACGACGTTTCGAGCAAGCCGCCCGCGACGATCGAGTGGGAGTGAGGTTCACTTCTCCATAAAAAAAGCCGCTGATTCCCAGCGGCTTTTTTTTGTTCCTAGTCGCGTCTCCAAGGGCTCCACCAACGTCGGGAGGGCTGCCAAGGTGCGAGCGGCCGCGTGTCCAGATCGAAAGCTGTGGTCGGTATATCGCCGCGGAGCTTGCGTACTTTCACCTCGAGGGCGTGAGCGATGCCGCGTGCGTGCCGGTCCCCACGGAGCGCGCGCCGGCGCCACTCTGCCGCCTGGGCGGCCAAGGCATGCTGATCTGTGTCGTCGTCCAGTTCCACCATGCCGGCATTGTTTGTTTTTGCCGGCCTTCGGCTGTAGGCGGATGGAGTACACGGTTGTACGAAAAGATACAAACGCCGGCGTTCTTCGCAGGACGATGGTCATCGCTGGCGCAGTCTTCTGCCGAGCGCGATCACGCAGCAATCACTATCGGAAAACGCGCTCGCAATCCATCCGCTCCACGCTCGAAAGGCACCGTAACTGCGTCCCTTGCAGCTTGGGGAAGGTTGCGCCAAAGGTAGTCGCGCGCGTTGCCCGGGTCGCCGGCCACGTACAGCTGCGTCGTCAGCAGCTCACGCGTGCCCAGTTTCACCTTGACGTGGATGTGCGGTGTGCGGCCACTGTAGGGCACGGGCCGGATGGTGCGGAAGCGGTAGCTGCCGTCCTCGCCGACTGCAACGCGACCGAAGCCCTGAAACGCCGCATCGGCGCGGTCCCCGTCGCCGGGATGATGGTAGTGGCCGTCTTCGTCGCATTGCCAGATCTCGACCTGCGCGCCTCTCAGCGGCTTGCCATCCAGGTCGGTCACCGAGCCGTCGACCCATGCGGGTTGGCCGCCGCGGTACTTCAGCGTGCCGTTGCGCAACAGGTCGTTGTCGGAGTCGCTGGGCAGGCGGACGGGATAGAAGGGGCCTTCGGTCTGCGACGGCGTGGCCGTCCGCGCTACCGCAGGCTGAGCCCGGGCACCCAGCCAGAGCGCCGGAAAGGCGACCATCGCCGCGGCAACGGCGCGCCGTGGAATGCCGTCCGCCGGACCAATCCGTTCGGATCGTGCTCGATCCGGTGGGGATTCAACCCGGTCGGATCCTGGTTCTGGCGTGGCGCGCATGGCTTGTCAGAGCCGCGGCGCACGCGCGAGTTCCGTGCCTTCATCAACCGGCGCTCGGGCGCACCCGGCCGGCCGCGTCCACGCCCAGCGCCAGAACCGCCGCGCCCATCAGCAGCAGCCCCAGCAGCTGTTCGAGGGGCACTTCCGCCGGTTGCGACGACGGGCTGAAGTGAGGCTGGGAGGCAAAGTCCTGCGGACCGAAGCGCACGTCGTTGAACAGGTACGGGTAGTAGAAGGCGCGCAACCGGGCATGAAATTCGGCGATGCGGTCTTGATACGCCAGCTGCGCCTGCAAGTCGGTATCGGCCTGCCGATGCAATGCGGCCTGCACGCCGACGCCCGGCAGCAGCCAGCCCAGCCGCGAGGTCCAGCGCTGGCGCGCAAGCAGGCCATCGCGATAAGCCGCCACCTGCGGTGCCGCGCTCTCGTCGCCGAGCTGCTGAAACGCGTAGTACCACTTCCAGTGAAAGCCCGAGGGTAGCGGCGAGGTGTCCCGCCATTCGGGGTGTGTGCGGAAGAACTTCTCCATCGTCGCCTCCGGCGGCAAGTCCCACGCGCCGTGCACGGCCTGGCGCTGTGCCAGCATCAACTCCACGCCCTGGTGAACAGGCACGGCGCGCGCGAGCACGGCGTTGGCAAGGGTCGGCAGGATGAGCGTCAGCACGGCCCAGCAGCCCATGAGTGCCATCGCGTTGGCGGCGGAGCTCCCGCTTCGCGTTGCGACGATCAACGCCAGCCCGCTCCAGAGCGCGAGGTAGCCGGCCGTGACCAACAGCACGATGCCCAAGGCTTCGATGGCGGTGCCGCTAGCCGGTGCGCCCGCCAGCACAGGCAACACCAGGCAGCCGAAGACCAGCGCCGTGCGCAAGCCCGCGCGGCGCAGCCACAGGCCGCGGCCGGCGCCGGGCATGGCCAGCAGCGTACTCAGGCGGCCCGAGCGGCGTTCACCCGAAACCAGGTCGTACAAGAGCGCAATGAGAAACAGCGGCGCCAGGTACACCAGCACAAAGGCAAAGTCGAAACGTCCGGCCAGCGCCAGTTCGGGGTTGAAGCTCTCGCCTTCGTGCAGCTGGGCTTGCAGGGCCAGGGCGCGCACGCGCAGCACGTAGGGCGCGGCATCGCGCAGGCCAAGCGCAAGGAAGGCCGTGGGCGAGGGCGCATCCCAGGTGCCGTGAAAGGTGTAGTAGGCGGCCGAACCGGCGTCGCCGCCATGGGTGTACTTGCGCGCCTGTGCCGCGAGTTCCTGCTGCTGCAGCCCCTCCAGGCGCGCAATGGTCTGCTGCTGGCGCTCGACTTCGCGCATGCCTGAAAGCACCGCAAGAGCCGACAGCACCAACAGCAGCGTCAATGCAGACAGCGCGAGTTTCGAGCGCACCAGCAGGCGCAATTCATGGGCAACCCAATTCATCGCGTCACCCTCCCGAGACGGCGTGTGGCCACGGCCAGCAAACCTGCGAGCACCACCAGCCAGAGCAGCAGCACTCCCGCGGCGGGCGCCGCGCGGCGCAGCGCCTCGGCCGGTGGTGCGGCTTGGTAGCGAAAGTCGGCAACGCCATGCCAATGCGCGTGGCTGATGCGGCTGTCGCGGCTGGAGCGGTCGCCCGCGAAGCTGAGCTTTTCGGCTTGCAGGCGGTTGAGCTCCTGCACCATGCGATAGCGATGGCGCTCGGCCTGTTCGACGAAGCGGCGGTAGTTCTGCAGGTCGGTGCCCGCAGCGGCCATCGAAAGGCGGCGCAGCGCGATCACCGGGCTGATCAGCGCAAAGGCGTCAACGCGGCGCAGCTGCGCCGCTTGCCGCTCGAAGCTCGCATTGGCGTAGCGCTCGAAGAGCGCGCTGGTCAGCCGTTCGCCTTCCATGCCGAGCAGGCCCTTGTAGTTGACGGGGAGGTCTTCCACGCGAGAAACGCCGTACTGCGCGAGCACTTTTTTCTTGAAGCCGGCGAAGTAGGGGTCATCCGGGTCGTGGCTGTCGCCCAGCGCAGCCAGGTCGCGCGCCACCGCGATGTCGGTCTCGAAGCGCGTGGGCAGCGCAAGCACCGAGGCCGCGATCTCGGGCGCCAGCCGCGGCACCAGCACCACGCTGACGGCCCAGAGCGCGAGCAATGCAACCAGGGCATCGCGTCCGCGCCCAAACCACGCAGAAACGCCGACGATGCCGACGGCCCAGATAAGCAGCCACACGCCGTAGCCTGCCGCCATTGCAATTGCCAGACCGGCGGGAGCGGGGGTTGCCGCACCGATCCACAACAGCGCCAGCAATGCAGGCAGCAATGCCGCGGCCGCAACGCCGCACAGCGCCAGCAACTTGCCCGCCACGATTTGTCGCGGGCGGACCCCTTGCGCGAGCAGTACCCGCAACGTGCCCGATTCGCGCTCCCGCGCCAGCGCCGCATGGCCGACAAAGATGAGCAGCAACGGCGCCAGCACCTGCAGCACGAAGGCAGGGGTGAGCTGGCCGAAGCGCAGCAGCAGCGAAGACTGCCGCACGTCGCCAAAATTGGCGCTGTTCTGCCGGTGCCCTTCAAGGAAGAGCGTGTGGCCCGTGTAGGCGTCGACCCCGGGGTCGAAAGCGGCAAGCGGGTTCAGCGGCCGGAAAACGAAGTGCCCGTAGTGCACCATGCGGTGAGGGTGCCGGTCGGGCTGGGTTTCGAATTCATGGTCGACTTGCCCCTGGTGGCGCGCGCGTTCCGTATCGGTCGTGCGGCGCTGTTCCCAGGCCGTGAAGGTGGCCACGGCCGTCAACAGCAGCAGCAACACGAGCCCGAGCACGGCGACGCGGTCGCGGCGCAGCAGGCGCCATTCCTCGCGCGCAATGTGCAGTGCGACGCTCATTGCTGCGCCTCCTGGCCCGCGTAGCGGCGGTGCAATGCACGCACGTCGAAGCGCTCGGTGCCCGAGGCGGCGACTTCTTCGATCAGCCGCCCGCGTTCGATGAAGCCGATGCGGTCGGCCACGTCGGCGGCGCCGAGCAAGTCGTGCGTCACCATGAGCACGGCCACACCTTGCGAGCGCAGCAGCCCGAGGATGCGGCTGAACTCGGTGGTGGCCTGCGGGTCCAGCCCGGAGGTGGGCTCGTCCAGCAGCAGCGCTGGCACCTTGCGCGCGAGCGCCAAGGCAATCGCCACCTTCTGGCGCATGCCTTTCGAGAACCCCGACACGCGCCGACCGTGCGCGGCGGCGTCCAGTCCGGCGCTGGCCAATGCCTCGTCGATGGCCTGCGCGGATGCAGGCTGGCCGGCAAGGTGGAGCAGGTAGGCCACGTTCTCGCGCGCGCTCAGGTGCTCGTAGAGCGCCACGTTCTCGGGTATGTAGGCAAGCTGGCGCCGTGCGCCTGTCGGGTCCGCCACCGGGTCGGTGCCGTTCACCCGCACGCGGCCGCTGGCGGGTTGCACGAAGCCCAGGAAGAGGCTCAGCGTGGTGGTCTTGCCGGCGCCGTTGGCACCCAGCAGCGCATAGATCTCACCGGCCTCGACCCTCAGGTCCAGCCCGTGCAGGATGATGTGCGCGCCATAGCCGGCAACCACGCTGTGGGCCTCCAGCGCGGGGTGCGCCGCGGCGTGCGGCGGTGCAAAGTCGGTCACGGTCATGATCTGTATTTCCTCGCGTCAGAACCGGGCCTGCAGGCCGACGGTGATGGTGCGTGCCGTTCCCGGCGTCACCCACACGCGGCTGTAGGAGCTCGTGTAGTAGGTCTTGTCGAAAAGGTTGTCGACATCCAGCGTCAGCCGCAGCGTGGGGTTGAGGCGCCAGTAGGCGACCAGCTTGGCCGTGGTGTAGCTGGGCAGGTCGAACGCGGGCGTTCCGGCATTGGCCTCGGCCTGCGTGCGGGCCTGGCCCAGCCGCTTGCCCACGTAAGTGACGCCCCCGCCAATGCCGTAGCGCTGCCCGTTGGCAAAGGCGTCCTCGTACACGGCAAGCACGCTGCCGTTGACCTTCGGCACGTTGAGCAGGCGTCCGCCAACTTCCAGGCTGTGGTCCTTCGCAATTTCCACGTCGTTGAACACCAGGCTCGCATTGACCCGCCAGTTCTTCGTGACCTGGCCCGCAAAGTCGAGTTCGAGGCCGCGGCTGCGAATTTCTCCCGCGGAGACCGAGTAGCCGGCGTTCACCGGGTCGGAGGTCAGCACGTTGCGCTTGCGAATGTCGAACAGCGCGGCGGTCGCGCCGATGCGCTGGTCCGCGCTCTCCCACTTGGTGCCAAGCTCCAGCGCGCGGCCGGTCTCCGGCGCGAAGCTGTTGGCCGCAAAGTCCGAGCCGACGTTCGGGCGGAACGAGCGGCCCGCGTTCGCATACAAAGTCCACTGCGGCGTCGGCAGCCAGCTCAGGCCGATGCGAGGCGAGGTGGCCGATGGGTCCTGTTCGGCCGTGGTGTTCGTGCGGCGGTTCAGCAGCGACTGGCGGTAATTGTCCACCCGCACACCAGCCACCAGCCGCCATTCGGGCGTGAGCTTGATGGCGTCCTGCACATAGAACGCAGTGCCGCGCTGCTGCTCCAGGGTATCGGTGTTCGCGCCCGGCGTGGGTTGCGGTTGGCCGTAGACGGGGTTGTAGATGTTGATGGCGTACGGCCGCGCGGCGCTCGGATTCACCCGCAGCATCACCGAATCCATTCCGAAGCGAAAGCTCTCCGCGCCGAACAGCAGCTCGTGCTCGATACTGCCCGTGTGCACCTTGCCCTGCAGCTCGGCCTGCAAGGCTGTGTCGTGGGAGTCGAAATCGCGAAAGCGCCGCTGGCGCGTCAGGTTGCCGTTGGCCTGCAGCGCGGTTGCCTCGGTTGCAAAGCCGTTGATCGAGGTTTCGCGATAGGAAAGACCCACGCGGCTTCGCCAGTTGGTGTTCCATTCATGCGAAAGAACGAATTGGTGCGTCTGGTTGTCGACGGTCACGTCGCCGTCGGCGGGTTCGCCCAGGAAACGGCTGCGCGGAATTGCGCCCAGCCGGTTGTTGACGGCCACCACGCCGCGGTCCAGCGGCGTCTTGTGGCGAAGTACCTCGCCCGCGTACTCCAGCACCGTGTCGCGGCCCAGCTTCCAGGTGAAGGCGGGCGCAATCACCTGGCGCTTGGCGCTCACATGGTCGCGAAAGCTGTCCCGGTCTTCCACCGCAACGTTGAGCCGATAGGCGAGGTTTTCCCCGAGGGGGCCGGTGCTGTCGAATGCGCCGCGCTTCAAGCCATGACTGCCGGCATACCCCTCGACCGAATGCGCGGCTTTCCAGAGCGGCCGCTTGGACACGATATTGAGCGTGCCGCCCGGCTCGCTGCTGCCGTAGAGCGCGGCGGCCGTGCCCTTGAGAAATTCGATGCGCTCCACGCCCGCAAGATCTCGCGGCGCATTGAAGCCGCGATTGGACGAGAAGCCATTCAGCAGCGTGGCCATGCCGGTGTTCTCGTTGCCGGGTAGACCGCGGATCGCAATGTTGTCCCACAGGCCGCCAAAGTTGTTCTGGCGCGAAACGCCACCCACATAGTCGAGCACGTCGTCCAGCTTGGTGGCGCCCAGGTCGTCGATGGCCTGGCGCGTGACGATGCGCACCGATTGCGGCAGCTCGCGCAGCGGCAGTTCTGTCTTGGCGCCGGCAGCTTCTTCGGAGTGGTAGGCGCCGGACTCGGTCCGGCCGATGACTTCGATGGTCGACAGCTCGGCTGTCGCCGGGGCTTCGGTCGCCGATTGGGCGAAGGCCGGTCCGGCAAAAAGGCTCGCCACTGCAAGGGCCGGAGGAAGCAGGCGGAAACCGGGAATCCGGCGCCCCGCGAAAGGGGTGGAGGTGAGATTGGAAATCATGAACGGCACTCGACAAGAGACGGCCGGGCTGCGCGACGAAGGCGCGGCAAGGCAGAAATCGGGAAGAAACTGGTAAGTACGCGGCCGGGCCTATGAAGCACCGGGCAGCGGGGCGAGCAGGCAACAGTCCGCCTCAGCGGCGGATGTCAGGCGAGTGCAGGGGGATCGCGCGAGGCGAAGGGCCAGCGTTCAGGATCGGGAACGAATGCAGTGGCGGGCCGTGTCGCCTGGAGCGCAGCCGGTTCGGCCCGGCCGGCCATGTAGATCGGCGGCGCAGCGAGGGCGCTGGCCTGCTGGGCGAACGCCACGCACCACGAGCACAGCGCCTGGGCTTCCGCGCCGTGGCCGTCGGTGTCGTCGCTGAGGCCGGCATTCAGCGAACGCCACTCTTGCGCAAGTTCCGGCCCCGCCTGCTGCAGATGCTCTGCTTCGTGCAAGGGCATGCCGACGGCCGTGTTGAAGAACACGGCGAGCAGCAGGAGTCGGAGAAGAATGCGGCGCATGATGACAGCGAAGGCCGGAATCATACTGTCGGGCACCGGCCGCCGGTTCAGCCTGCTGCGGCGTGCGGCCTCTTGAACCTGCTTCGCGCGTGTTGCGCCTTCCCCCGGATCACGCAGCCTTGCGCATGGTCGTTGATGAGGCCCATGGCCTGCATGAAGGCGTAAACGGTCGTTGGCCCGACGAACTTCCAGCCGAGCTTCTTCAGTGCCTTGGACAGCGCGATGGAAGCCTCGGAGGTCGATGCGCTCTGCGGTTCCGCGAGCGCGCCGGCATCGGGCTCATGGCTCCAGAAAAAGGCCGCCAGCGAGCCGTGGCTTGCAACCAGTTCTTGCGCCCGTGCGGCGTTGTGGATCACCGCCTCGATCTTGCCCCGATGCCGGACGATGCCCGCGTCTTGCAGCAAGCGCTCGACGTCTTGCGCGGTGAAGCGGGCCACCTTGTTGAAGTCGAACCCGTGGAACGCCGCGCGAAAGTTTTCCCGTTTGGCAAGGATGGTGCGCCAGCTCAACCCCGACTGGAAGCCTTCCAGGCAGAGCTTTTCGAACAGGCGGCGGTCGTCCGCTACCGGAAAGCCCCATTCGGTGTCGTGGTAGGCAAGGAATTCGGGCGCGCTTGCGCACCAGCGGCAGCGCGGTTGGCCGTCTGGGCCGTTGATCAATGTGGTCATCAGGTGGAGGCGGCTATAGGGATGGTCAGCCCAGCAGAAAGCCGAGCCGCTCGTCGGCGCGGGCCGGCGCAATTTCCATGATCTCGGCGCTTACGACGTTCTCGGCAACGAACGGATCGGCATCGACGCGCGCCTGCAGCTCGGCCATGGTCGTGCGGTGCGCAAGCACGGCACCGCCCTGGTTGGGCTTGAGGCTGCCGGAGAGCATGAACACGCCGTCGTCGAAACCGCGCTGGAGCCATGCCTTGTGGCCTTCCATCCACTGGGCTGCATTGGCCTTGTTGCCGGAGAACTTGAGGAGCACGATGAACATGGATTTTTCTGTTTGTGGAGGGTGGTGGGTCTGGAGGTCAGCGGTGGCTGGTGGCTGGCTTGGTCGCGCAGGACGCGAGCCATTCGCACAGCTGTCGGACTTCCTGTTGCACGAAGGACTTGTCCCGAAAGGCGTTGGCCAGCACGGCCACGCCCTGGCTCCGGGCGAGCAGGTGCATGGCGAGCGCATCGGCATCGGCCTTGCGGCCCAGCAGCGCGAACTGCTTTCGCAGCCAGACGCGGAACAGGGTGAACAGGCCATTGGCCTGCTTCAGCGAGGGGTGGTCCAGCTTGGCGAGTTCGGTGGACAGCGTGCCCACCGGGCAGCCGTGCCGCATGATGAGAGGCTGGTTGGCAACCAGGATGTGAATGAAGCTTCGGATGCGGCTCATGGGATCAGGGCCGCATGCTTCCCATTGCGCCAGCATGCCGCGCGTCTGGCCAAGGCGCGCGGCAATCACCGCATCCAGGATTTCGTCCTTGGTCTTGAAGTGATGGTAGAAATTGCCGCGCGAAATGTTCACCACCTTCGCAATATCAGCGAACGAAGTGGCCTCGAAACCTCGCATGTAGAACAGCTGGTCCGCGGCGTCCACGATCTGCTCGCGGGTGGTCTTGTCGGCCGTGGCGGTCATCTGCAATCCGGATCTCCTGCAACTAGGACGTCTGTCCTAAACGGCGCGGAGAATAGGGCAGCCGCTCTGATTCGTCAAGAACGCAAATCGCCGGACCGATGCGGGTGCTTTCGGTAAGCTACGGGGCCAGCAGCAGTCCGAATCTCCGGGTGAAGACGCTCTTATTCCTTGCCATGCCCGAACAGCTTCTTCTCCCAGGTATCGACCCTCCGCCGCCGCCCCTGCGCCGCGCCCGCGGCACAGCGCCCCGCAAGGAGCGCCTGCATCGCTCACTCTTCCTGGCGATCTTTCCGCACGCTGAAGACGCCGCTTCGATCGCCGCGCTGGGCGCGCGCCTCAAGGACCGGCATGCGCTGAAAGGAAAGCTGACCGAGGCGCATCGCCTGCATGTCACGCTGCATCACCTAGGAAGCTATCCGGCGTCAGCGCCGCGCAAGCAGGTGCAGGCGGCCATCGACGCGGCAGCCAGCGTGGCACCTCCGTCTTTCGATGTGGTGTTCGACGAGGTCATGCGGTTCGACAAAAGCAAGGCATTCGTTTTGTGCGGCGCTGAGAGCGGGACATCAGCGATCGCGGCGTTCAGGCAGTGTCTTGGCGAAGCACTGGCCGATGCGGGCTTCAAGCCCGAGCACGGCTTCACGCCTCACATGACCCTGGCCTACACGCCCACAAAGGTCGAGCGGCATCCGATCGAGCCAGTCCGGTGGAGGGCCGATTCGTTCGCCCTGATCGAAAGCCACGTCGGCGAAAGCATCCATGAGGTGCTCGGTCGGTGGCCCCCGGTCCGGCCCGCCTGAAGTTCTTTGCCGCCGCGCCCTAGTCGCTGTCCGCAAAATTATCGAACAGCAATCCGCGCAGCCACTGGTTGCCAGGGTCGCGATGCACCTTCGCGTGCCAGAACAGGTTGATTGCAATCTGCGGCAGCGGCACCGGGTGAGGGCGCCACACCAAGCCAAAAGGCTCGGCGATGCTCTGCGCCAGCCGCTCCGGCACGGTGGCGATCATTTCGCTCGAGCGAAGAATATGGCCAATGGCCACGAAGTGCGGCACCCTGAGCCGAATGCGCCTTTGGATGCCTTGTGCGGCCATCACATCGTCGGCCTTGCCATGGCCCGTGCCGGCGGCCTGCACCAGAACATGGTCGGCCGCGCTGAAGTCCTTGAGCGACACACTGCGCTTGCGCGCGAGCGGATGGGTGCCTGAAAAAAGGCACACATAGCGCTGCAGAAACAGTCGGCGCTGGAACACCCCGGCCTTGAGCTGCGGCAGCAGGCCGATGGCAATGTCGACGTGGCCGGCTTCGAGCTCGTCGCGCAGGCTGGCAGCGGTGTTGTTGCGCACCGTGCTGATGGTCACGCCCGGCGCTGCGGCGGACAGCGTTTCCATGAGCCTGGGCGTGAAGTAGATCTCGCCGATGTCGGTCATGGCGAGCGTGAAGCTGCGCGTGCTGCTGGCGGGGTCGAACACCACCTGCTGGTTCAGCGCCGAATGCAGCGCGCCCATTGCGTAGGCCACCGGTTCGGCCAGTTGCAGCGCAAAAGGCGTGGGCTCCATGCCGCGCGCCGTGCGCAAGAAGAGCTCGTCGCCCAGCAGCTTGCGCAGTCGCGCCAAGGCATTGCTGATGGCTGGCTGCGAAAGCCCGAGCGATTCCGCCACGGCCGAGACGCGCTTCTCGGCCAGCATGCGGTCGAACACCAGCAGCAGGTTGAGGTCGATGTCCTTGAGTTGCATGCGGACCTTTATTCATGGCGGTGATGTAGCCAATTCACCGGATTCTATTGGTCAATCTGCATTCGCCGCGCATCATCCGCTCCAGAGACAGGCCGGCCTCTTGAGCCGGCGCACAGAAAAGCCCACGATGGACCTGCACATTCACCCTATTGCCCGCACGCTCGAAGTCCGCCCCGGCGCGAACCTGCTCGAAGTGCTGCGCGAGCACCACGTGCCGGTGTCTTACAGCTGCATGTCGGGGCGCTGCGGCACCTGCCGCTGCAAGGTGGTGGCCGGCCAGGTGCTCGACGCCGGGCAAGACGCGATACGGCCCGACGGGCAGGGCGAGCGCTACGTGCTCGCCTGCCAGAGCACGCTGACCGAAAGCTGCACCATCGAGATTCCGGAGCCCGACGAGGTGGTGGTGCACCCGGCGCGCATCTTGAAGGCGACCGTGACCGGCATCGACGTGCTCACCCACGACATCCGCCGCCTGCGGCTCAAGCCAAACAAGCCATTGGAATTTTCACCGGGCCAGTACGCGCAGCTGCAGTTCGCACCGGACCTGGCCCGGCCGTATTCGATGGCCGGGCTCAGCCGCGATGCCGAGCTTGAATTTCATATACGCAAGGTGCCGGGCGGGCGTGTCACCGCGCACATCTTCGAGCAGTTGCGCGTGGGCGATGCGGTGCGCGTGAGCGGCCCGCTCGGCACGGCCTACCTGCGCACGAAGCACCGCGGGCCGATGCTCTGCGCGGCCGGCGGAACGGGGCTCGCGCCCATTCTCTCGATCGTTCGCGGTGCGATTGCGGCCGACCTGATGCAGCCGATTCACCTGTACCTTGGCGTGCGCTCCGACGCCGACGTGTATGGATTGGCCGAACTCACCGAACTGCAAGCGCGGCATCCCGGGCTGAAGGTGCATGTGGTGGTCGTCACCGGCCCCGCGCGCGAAAACCAGCGCCTGGGCCTCATCACCGACGCCATCCGCGCCGACTGGCCCGGCGGCCTCGAGGGCTGGCGCGCCTACCTCTGCGGCTCGCCGCCCATGGTCGAGGCCGTGACGCAGCTGGTGCATGCGCGCGGCCTCGCGCCCGAGCAGACCCATGCCGATGCCTTCTACCTGCAAGGCACCTGAAGAATACAGACAGACAAGAAAAGGAGACCCGCGATGAGCACGCAAGACGTATTTCCCATCGAGCTGCGATGGGAAAGCGAAAAGACCAGCCGCATTCCCTTCATGGCCTACACCGACGAGGCGCTGCACAAGAAGGAGCTGCAGCGCTTCTTCTACGAAAAGCACTGGTGCTACGTGGGCCTGGAAGCCGAGATTCCGAATACGGGCGACTTCAAGCGCACGGCCATCGGCGAGCGCTCCGTCGTCATGTCGCGCGACGAAGCGGGTGCCATCCATGTGTTCGAGAACGTCTGCGCCCACCGCGGCATGCAGTTCTGCCGCGAGCGCCACGGCAACAAGAAGGAGTTTGTCTGCCCGTACCACCAGTGGAACTACACACTCAAGGGCGACTTGCAAGGCGTGCCGTTCCGCCGCGGCGTGAAGCAGGACGGCAAGGTCAACGGCGGCATGCCGGCAGACTTCAAGACCGAAGAGCACGGCCTCAACAAGCTCAAGGTGGCCTCGCGCGGCGGCGTGGTGTTCGCATCGTTCGACCACGACATCGAGCCCTTCGAGGACTTTCTCGGACCAGACATCCTTGGCTACTTCGACCGCCTGTTCGACGGCCGCAAGCTCACCATTCTTGGCTACAGCCGCCAGCGCATTCCGGGCAACTGGAAGCTGATGCAGGAGAACATCAAGGACCCGTACCACCCGGGCCTCTTGCACACATGGTTCGTCACCTTCGGGCTCTGGCGTGCGGACAACAAGTCGGAGCTCAAGATGGATTCGCACGGCCGCCATGCCGCAATGATTTCCACCCGCGGCAGCGCCGGCAAGGCCGCGCAGGTCACGCAGGTGTCGAGCTTCAAGGAGAGCATGCAGCTGAAGGACCCGCGTTTTCTGGACATCGTGCCCGAGCCCTGGTGGAACGGGCCCACGGCGGTGATGATGACGTTGTTCCCGAGCCTCATCCTGCAGCAGCAGGTCAACAGCGTGTCCACGCGCCACATACAGCCCGTGGGCCACGACGCCTTCGATTTCGTCTGGACGCACTTCGGCTTTGAAGACGACACCGAGGAGATGACACAGCGCCGCCTCCGCCAGGCCAACCTGTTCGGGCCGGCCGGCTTTGTCTCGGCCGACGACGGCGAGGTGATCGAGTTTTCGCAGGAAGGCTTCGAACAGAAGCCGTATCACCGCACGCTCGCCGAACTGGGCGGGCGCGAGGTCGAGAACACCGACCACATGGTCACCGAAACGCTGATCCGCGGCATGTACCGTTACTGGCGCGAAGTGATGGAGGCGGCATGAACCTCGACGCCAACGCTTATCTCGAACTGTCGCGGCTGTACGCGGCCTATGCGCATGCCGTCGATTCGGGGCAGTGGGACTTGTGGCCGGCGTTCTTCATCGACGAGTGCAGCTACAGGCTGCAGCCGCGCGAGAACCACGAGCGCGGGCTGCCGCTTGCCACGCTGTCTTTCGAGAGCCGAGGCATGCTCGAAGACCGCGTCTACGGCATCAAGGAAACGCTGTTTCACGACCCGTACTACCAGCGCCACGTGGTGGGCCTGCCGCTGGTGCACAAGGTCGATGCCGACGGCACGATCCACAGCGAAGCCAACTACGCAGTGTTTCGCACCAAGCTCGACCAGGCATCGACCGTGTTCAACGTCGGCCGCTACATCGACACGGTGGTTGCGACCCCCGAAGGGCTGAAGTTCGCGACACGCCTTTGCGTGTTCGACAGCGAGATGATCCCCAACTCGATCATCTATCCCATCTGAGCCACCCAAGTTCCAAAGGCATCCAGCTATGACCACAGTGACATGGATCGACGCGGCGTCGGTCGACGAGGTTCCCGCCGACGACGTGGTGGGCATCGAGGTGCAGGGCAGGGACATTGCCCTGTACGGCACCGAAGACGGCATTCATGCGACCGACAACATCTGCACCCACGGCCACGCGCGCCTTTGCGACGGCTTTCTCGAAGGCCACGAGATCGAATGCCCGCTGCACCAGGGGCGCTTCGACGTGCGCACCGGCAAGGCCATGTGCGCGCCGCTCACCGAGGACCTGCGCAGCTATCCGGTGAAGATCGAGGGCGGGCGCGTGTACCTCGCCATCGAGCAGTAGGCGCTGCGCCAAGCCGTCTGTTGCGCATCGGGTCTGCGCAATCTGTATCTGTTGCGCCGCACGCGGATGGCGACAATGAAGCCATCGTTTGATGGAACCATGGAACCCGTATGACCGCGCAGACCCGAGACCAGATTGCCGACCGCATTGCCGCCGAACTGGGCCACAGCTTCGAAGGCGAACTCGTTGCCGGCGGCAACTACATACCCGTGGTGCGCGACGGAAACATCCTCTACACCAGCGGCCAGGTCCCGCGCGTGGGAACCACCGTTGTCGTCACCGGCCGCGTGGGCGACCAGGTGCCGCTTGCCAAAGCCCGGGAAGCCGCGCAGATCTGCGCCTTGCGCTGCCTGACTCTGCTGCGGCGCGAGCTCGGTTCGCTCGACGAGATCGGCAAGCTGCTGCGCGTGGGTGTGTTCGTGCAGTGCACCGCCGACTTCACGCAACAGAGCGAAGTGGCCGATGCTGCTTCGGAGCTTCTGCACCGCGTTTTCGGCGATGCCGGCCTGCATGTTCGCACGGCGGTCGGTGTGTATGCGCTGCCCAAGAACGCAAGCGTCGAGCTGGAGATGACGGTAGCCGCCAGGCCCACCGCCAGTTGATGCGCTAGCGCGTTTGCAGGTTGACGATGTCGCGCGCCAGCGAGGCGATCGTGAGCGGCGCGCAGCCTTCTGCGTTATTGCTCACGGTGACGTAGGCGCGCTGGCCTGCGCCCGTGGTGCCTGCAATCACCCGCGCCAAAGCCTCGCGCGTTTCCGGATCGGGGTCGACGATCTTGTCGAACGGCCCGTAGAGTTTTTCCGCATCTTCATAGCCGAAGCGGCCGTGCCGGCGATGCAGGTTCCAGCGGCACACCAGCGGACCGGGCCACAGCGCGCGCAGCATCGGCAACTGGTCTTCGATGGGCGGCATCTTGGCGTGCAGGCCCATGCAGAAGGTGGCACCGGTGCTGCGCAGCATGTCGGCGAAGGCGGGGCACAGCAGCTGCGGGTCGCGCACCTCAACGGCAATGACGGCGTCGGGCGCCACCGGCTGCAAGCCGGGCAGGGCTTCCAGCATCTCGCCGATGCGGGTGAGCAGCGCGGGCTGGTCGGCCAGCAGTTGCGAAGGAATCGGGCTCAGCTGGAACACCAGCGCACCGATGCGGTGGCCGAGGCCATCGAGCGCAGGCTGCACGAATTCCTGGATCGCGATCTCGCTGTTCAGGAACACCGGGTTCACTTGCGTGCCGCGGCCGCTCTCGTCGCGCACCGTGGCATCGGTCACCAGGCTCGGCGCCTTCACCACAAAGCGAAAGTCGTCCGGCACCATGGCCGCATAGCGCGCGTATTGGCTCGCCGTCAGCGCGCGGTAGAAGTTGCGGTCCAGGCTCACGGTGCGAAAGAGCGGGTGCTGCGCCAACGCGGCGAGCCCGTTTTTCGAGAGCACCGATTCGGCATATTCGCCGTCCCACACCAGGTTGGCCCATCCCGGATAGCTCCATGACGAGGTGCCGAGCCGAAGCCCGGGCGGCAGCGCCGCGGCCAGCTCGATGAGTGCGGGGTCGGCTGCCGCTGCTGCCACGGTGCCGCTGCGTGGTTTTTTCTTCGGTGGCGGTTCGGCCTCGGGCTCTTGCAGCGCCGCCGGGGGCGCCTCGGGCGGGCGCGGAAGATCGGGGAAAAGGGAGTCCTGCACTTCAGCCATGTCTGGGGTCGCATTCTCGGCCAACATCGGCCGGCCTTGCCGCGGCGGGCACAATCCGCGCCATGAAACAGTGGTTGCGTACGCAGGTGGGCTGGTGGCTGGCATGGCTGATCTTCACGGCCGTGGGTGCGGTGTGGCTCGCGCGCGCAGAGCTGGCCCAGCTGCAGCAGGCTTTCGAAGCCGACGTGCGCATTGCGCACCGCCTCATGAGCCAGCAGATGGTGCAATACGACGCGGTGCTGGCCACGCTGGCGCTGCTTGAAACCAGCAGCGGCGCAGACCGCCCGGAGCAGCGGCTCTCTTCGGTCTATCCGTCGATCCTGCGGGTGCAGCGGCGCGCAGGCGACGAACCCTGGCCCGATGAGAAGCACGCGGGTGCTCTGGCCGCGGCGGAAGCGAGTTCGCGCACCCAACGCCGCGCCGAAGTGGCCGCGGTCGATCTTGGGCAGGGCCGATACCAGCTCGTGATCGGTGCCACGCCCGTCAGCTATTCGCTCGAAATCGACTTGGCCGGCTCGGTGCCGTGGCGCGATTGGCCGATGAACCCCGAGCAAAGCCCGGTGCGCGTAAGCCTGCAGCGCGGCGGGCAGCAGTTTGTTCTGCAGCCGGGGCATGCGGCCCGGACGGGTACGGGCGGCTGGCGCTTCGGCCTCACCAAGCCTCTCGCATCGCCGAGCCAGCCCTTCGACCTTGTGGCCGAGCGGCGCGTGGGCTGGGCCGAGCTGCCATGGCGCGGCATTGCGGGCTGGGCCGTGGCGGTGGCGGTGCTGCTGGCCGGCTTGTGGACCGCCCAGCGCCAGCGCATAGCGCGCCGCCGTGCCGAAGAGCTGCTGCGGCTCGGCCAGGTGGCTCGGCTCAATGCGCTGGGCGAACTCTCGGCCGGCTTGGCGCACGAACTGAACCAGCCGCTCACCGCCGTGCTGGCCAATGCGCAGGCCGCGCGGCGGCTGCTGGACGACGATCCGCCTGAGTTGGCCGCGGCGCGCGACGCCATGGGCCAGGCCGTGGAACAGGCGCGCCGCGCGGCCGGCGTGGTCGGCCGGCTACGTCGCGTGATCGAGCGCCCTGAAGCCGGTGGCGACGTCAAGCCGCTGGTGCTGCAGGAGGTGGTGCGCAGCGCCATGCATCTGCTGGCGCCGGAGTTTGCACAACGCGGTGTTGCCGCGCAGTTCGACGCCACGGCCCAGGCGCCTGTGCGCGTGCAGGCCGAGGCGGTGGCGCTCGAGCAGATCGTGCACAACCTGCTGATGAATGCGTTGCAGGCGCTCGACCTAGTGCCCGTGTCCGAGCGGCGTCTCGCGGTTTCGGTCGGCCGCAACGGCCAGGAGGGCGTGCTGACCGTGACCGACGACGGGCGCGGCATTTCGCCCGAGGCGATGCCGCGTCTTTTCGAGCCCTTCTTCAGCACGCGTGAAGGCGGCCTGGGCCTTGGCCTGAGCCTCAGCGAAACGCTGGCGAGCGGCATGGGCGGCAGCCTGAGCGCTGCCAATGCGGCGCCGCGCGGTGCACGCTTCACGCTGCTGCTGCCGTTGGTGGCGGCATCGACCAAGGAGCGCACGGCATGAACAGCACCGTCCCGCATTCGCCGTTGTCGCCGCTCATTCATCTCATCGACGACGACCAGGCGGTGCGCGACAGCCTCTCGCTCCTGATCGGCACGGTGGGCCTCAGGGTGCAGGGCTGGGCCGAGCCGCAGGCCTTCATCGACAACTTCGACCGCGCGAGCGTCGGCGCCATCGTGCTCGACGTGCGCATGCCGGGCATCAGCGGGCTCACCGTGCTCGACCGGCTGGTGGCGCAGGGCGTCGACCAGCCGGTGATCATGCTCACCGGCCACGGCACCGTCGAAATGTGCCGCCGCGCATTCAAGGCCGGCGCGGCCGAGTTTCTCGAGAAGCCGGTGGACGACGAGCAATTGCTCGAAGCGCTGCAGCAGGCCGTGCGCCAGCATGTGCGCTCGCGCGAACGCGCACAGGCCGACAACGCCGCGCGAGAACGGGTGACGCAGCTGTCGGAGCGCGAGCGCGAGGTGCTTGCCTTCATCGTGCAGGGGCTGACCAACAAGGAGATCGCGCGCATGCTGGCGCTGTCGCCCCGCACGGTCGAGTCGCACCGCGCCAACCTGTTTGCCAAGCTCGATTGCGACTCGCTCGCGCAGCTGATTCGCCGCTACGCCGTGCTGGTGGCCGGAGAAGCCTGAACCCGGCCGCTCCGTAGTTCTACGGAGCGCCGGGCGTAGCCGTACGAATGGCCCCGGCGGCCGGTGTTTTCTACAGTGGCGCTGCCGTCGGCAATGCGCCGGCGCAACCACCCGCATCCACTGGAGAAATCGAAAAATGCGTTCCACCCTTCGCCTTGGCGGCCTCGCCATTCTGCTTGCCGCTTCTGCCGCACAGGCCCAGACCACCGCACCCGCGGTGCGCTCCGAAAAGAACATCTCGCTCGCCCTGGCCAACCAGATCGCGGCGGAAGCCGTGGCCGCCTGCGCCGCCAATGGCTACAACGTGGCCGCCACCGTGGTCGACCGCGCCGGCACCGTGCGTGCCGTGCAGCGCGCCGACAACGCAGGCCCGCACACTCTTGCCTCGAGCGAGCGCAAGGCCTGGACTTCGGCGTCGGCCAAGAACGCGACACAGGCCATGATGGAAGGCTCGCAGAAGAACCCGGCCGGTGCCAACCTGGTCTACCTGCCGGGCGTGCTGCTGCTGGGCGGCGGCGTGCCGGTGAAGTCGGGCAACGAAGTGATCGGTGCCGTGGGTGTGGGCGGTGCGCCCGGCGGCCATCTGGACGAGCAGTGCGCCAATGCCGCGCTGGACAAGGTCAAGGGCCTTTTGGGCTGATGATGATGAAGCGCGGCATCTGGTCCGGGGCACTGGCGGTCGCGCTCGGCGCGGGCGCGGCGCTTGCCGCGCATGCCCAGGTGCCGCCGCAAGCGGCCGAGGTGCTGGCCTATGAAGGGCTGCACCGGGCCGCCTGGCACGGCGACCTGCCAAAACTCAAAAGCCTGATTGCTACCGGCACCAACCTGGACGCACGCGATGCGCGGGGGCGCACGCCTTTGCACGTGGCCACCCATGCGCGGCAGCGCGAAGCGGTGAAGCTGCTCGCCAAGGCCGGCGCGAAGCTCAACGCGCTCGAAGACGATCGCTACGACGCGGTCACCATTGCGTCGGTGGCCGACGACGCTCCGACACTCGCGCTGTTGCTGTCGCTCGGCGCCAGTGCAAAGCAGGTGACGAGCCGCTACGACGGCACCGCGCTCATCGCCGCGGCGCACCTGGGCCATGACGAGGTGGTGCGACAACTGATCGCAGCCGGCGCGCCGCTCGACCATGTCAACAACCTGCACTGGACGGCGGCAATCGAAGCCGTCGTACTCGGCGACGGCGGTCCGCGCCACCAGCGCACGCTTGCAGCGCTGGTCGATGCCGGTGCCAACCTGCAGCTGGCCGACCGCCAGGGCAACACACCGCTGCAGCTTGCCAAGGCCCGCGGCTACACCGCGATGGTGAAGCTGCTGGAGGCGCCGCGCGCAAGATAAGGGCGGCTCGGGGGACAATCGGGCCTCTCCACGAGGAAACCGCCCCATGTACATGCCCCCGCAGTTCAACGCCAAGGACCCGGCCATTGCGCTGGAGTTGATGCGTGCGCACCCGTTCGCCAGCCTGATCTCCAACGACGACGAAGGGCTGCCGTTTGTCACGCACCTGCCCATCGTGGCCGAGCAGCGCGAAGGCGACGAGCTCGTGCTGCTGGGTCATTGCGCCAAGCCGAACCCGCACTGGCGATACCTGCAGGCGCGGCCGCAGGCGGTCGTCACTTTCATGGGGCCGCATTCGTACCTGTCGCCTTCGGTCTACCCCGACCTGGCACGGGTGCCCACCTGGAACTACCTGGCGGTGCACTGCACCGTCGAGGCCCGGCTGATCGAAGAACCCGCCGCGAAGGACGCGCTGCTCAAGAAGCTCATCGGCGATCACGAGCCCGGCTATGCGCAGCAGTGGCGCGACTTGGGCGAGGAGTTCCAGCTCAAGATGCTGGCCGGCATCGTCGGCTTCGAAATGCGGGTAACCGCGCTGCAGTGCAAGCTCAAGCTCAACCAGCACCGCCGCGAATCGCATGCCGCCATGCGCGCCGTCTACAGCGCCGGCACGCCGGACGAGAAGGCGCTCGCGGTGTGGATGGAGCGCCTTGGCATGACGGGCGAAGCCACTGCGGTGCAAGGAGCCTGAGATGCGCATGTTCGGATTGCTCGGCCTGGTGCTCGCGTTGGTGATCGTCGGGCTGATCGCCAAAAAGCAGTTGACGACCACCGCGGCCCCGGCATTGCCAACGGTGCCGGGCGCTGCATCGCCCGCGCCGGGGCAAGCGCCTGCCGCTGCGCGCGCGCAGGTGCAGCAGGTGCAGACCCAGGTCAACCAGGCGCTCGACGCCGCTGCGCAAGCGCGCAAGATGCCGGATGACAACTGAGCCCCTACAGCCTTTGCAGACAGGCGACGCGCACTGGATGGCGCTGGCGCTGGCCGAGGCGCGCCGGGCCGCCGAAGCCGGCGAGGTGCCCGTGGGTGCGGTGCTGGTGAAGAACGGCCAGGTCATCGCCACGGGCCGCAACACGCCGGTGGCGCAGCACGACCCGAGCGCGCATGCCGAGATCAACGCGCTGCGTGCCGCGGCGGCTGCACTTGGCAACTACCGGCTCGACGGCTGCGAGCTCTTCGTGACCCTCGAGCCGTGTGCCATGTGCGCGGGCGCCATGTTGCACGCGCGGCTCGCGCGCGTGGTGTTCGGCGCGGCCGATCTTAAGACCGGCGCGGCCGGCTCGGTGGTCGATCTTTTTGCGGAGCCCCGGCTGAACCATCGCACCCAGGTGCAGGGCGACGTGCTCGCCGCTGAATGCAGCGCCGTGCTCCAGCAGTTCTTCAAGGAGCGGCGCGATGCGGCGCGCGAACAGGCCGAGCCGTTGCGCGACGATGCACTGCGCACGCCGGCCGAGCGCTTCGATGCGCTGGAGGGCTACGCTTTCGAGCCGCGCTACATCCACGACCTGCCCAGCCTGCGAGGCTGGCGCATGCACTACATAGACGAAGGCGAAGGCCCGAGCGACGCGCAGACGGCCTGTTGCCTGTGCCTGCACGGCCCCGGCGAATGGGGCTACTTCTTTCGCCATCTCGTGGGTGCGCCGGGGCTGCGCACGCTGGTGCCAGACCTCATCGGCTTTGGCAAAAGCGACAAGCCCAAGCGCGAAGCGGTGCACACGCCCGAATGGCACTGCCAGGTGCTGAGCGAATGGCTCGACCGCATGCAGCCCGGGCCGATGGTGCTGGTGCACAGCGCCGCGGGCGCCGGGCTCGCGACTTTGCTGCAGGCTGCAAGGCCCGAGCGGTTCACGGCCATGCTCCTTGCACCCGATGCCGGCGAGCCGGTGGGCAATGCATGGCGCGCGCCATTCCCGGACCGCGGCTACCAGGCCGCGCTGCGCGCGCTCGGCCCCATGGCGTCGTCTTCGGGTCCGGATGCGCAGCAGGCCGCGTCGCTCGCACAGAAGGCTCGCAACGCAATGGGATACTCGGCGGCGTGACCAAACACATCTATATCTATTCCCCCTCCAGCGCGATTCGCGACAAGGCCGCTTTCCGACGCGGCGTCGCAAGGCTCAAGGCCCTTGGCTATGAAGTCGAACTCGACGAGGCCGCGCTTGCAGTGCACCAGCGTTTTGCGGGCGACGACGCGACACGGCTCGCCTCGATCAGCCGCGCCGCCGCCAGCGGTGCCGACATTGCCTTGATTGCGCGCGGCGGCTACGGCCTCACGCGCATCCTCGACGCGATCCCCTACAAGGCCGTGGCCAAGGCGATCCAGCGCGGGACCGAATTCGTGGGCCTGAGCGACTTCACGGCCTTGCAAAATGCGCTGTTCGTCAAGACCGGCGCCGTCACCTGGGCCGGCCCTGCGGTGGGCGAAGATTTTGGCGCCGAGGGCGGCGCCGACGACATCATGGAAGCCTGCTTCGACGACCTCGCGAGTGGGCAGGGCGAAGGCACAGGCTGGCGCATGCCGGTGCGCGACGCCGGGCTGAAGCTCAAGCCCGTGCACGACGCCACCCTGTGGGGCGGCAACCTTTGCGTGCTGACCAGCCTGCTCGGAACGCCTTATTTCCCGCAGGTGGACAAGGGCGTGCTCTTCATCGAAGACACCAACGAGCATCCGTACCGCATCGAGCGCATGCTCGACCAGTTGCGCATGGCCGGGGTGCTGGCAAAGCAGCGCGCCATCGTGTTCGGCCAGTTCACCGGCATGCGCAAGGTGCCCGGCTACGACCGCGGGTTTGGCTTCGATTCAGTGGTCGACAGGTTGCGCGCAAGGCTCAAGGTGCCGGTGCTCATGGGGCTGCCCTTCGGGCACGTGCAAACCAAGGTGCTGCTGCCCGTGGGTGCCAAGGTGGAGCTTGCCGCCGAAGGGCGGGATGTCTTCATGGTCTGGGGCCACCGCCACGCGCACGACGACCACGCGCATTGAGCAGCGGATGCCAGCGCCGTTATTGGTGCTGCGTAAAGCGCTGGTGCACGCGCGGGCTCATCGAGCCCGGCAGTCCGCCCTCGAACATGCTGTTGATGGCCTTCATCTGGCGGCGGGCGGCGGCTTCGCCGTCGATGGCGCTCAGCGCCACCATCACGTCCTGACGCAAATACCAGAGCGACTCGACATCGGTCGCAAACCGGACGCGCTGCGCAACGCGCTGTACCGAATGGCCGCCGTGCGCCTGGAGCACCGAAAGCATGGCCGAGCGGATTCTTCCCAACTGGTTTTCTCCCATCCGGGGAGACCCGAGACCGGGAATTCCGAAGAAGCGAAAAAAGCGACGAAAAGTCAGCATGAGGACTAAAAGCGTATTGCCGGAAGCAAGGACGGTTGCTACCTTAAGCCTCAGTCACACGATTAACAAGTTCTGAAACAGTGTTTCTTGTTTGTAAACAACAAACTTTACGCTTCAGTTGAAGTGATCGTTGGCGTTTGTCTACGAAAGTTGTAAAAATTAATGTCATCTTGCGAGCGGCCTAACAAGTTCAGAACGCAGAAATGGGGTTAACAGGTTCGTCCCGAGCGTCGATCCGCCAACTGGCCGTTAATGTGTGGGCATCAGCAACTGTTGCCATCGAGTCCTCTCAACAGCATGGATGCCAATTCCACAGTCGTTTTCGCTGACCTGACCGGGAGCTCCCGGGTCTTTGAAGCCATGGGAAATGCGCGCGCCACCGAAACGGTGACGCGGCTCACCCAATGGATCGGCAGTATTTGCCAGGCGCACGGGGGCAGGGTGGTCAAGTCGCTGGGCGACGGCGTTTTTGCCATCTTCTCGCACGCCGCCGCAGCCACGCATGCCGTCATCGAGCTGCAGCGCTACCACCAGAAGCGCCTGGTGGCTTGGCCGGCGCCGCTGCGCATGGCCCTGCAGATCGGCGTGGCAAGCGGCGAAGTGCTCGAGGTCGAGGGCGACTGCTTCGGCGATGCGGTCAACCTGGCCTCGCGGCTCAGCGACCTGGCGGGACCGGGGCAGATCTGGGCCACCGACGCCGTGATTTCGCAGTTGCGCGAGGTCGGCGTGCGGCATCGCGACCTGGGCCTCATCACCATTCGCGGGCGCAGCGAAATGTCGGCGGTCCATCGCATCGACTGGCAGGAGGAGGTGACCTCGTTCCTGACCGTGCCGGCCGCGCTCATGCCCATGCGCCTGCCCGATTCGTCGTTCGGGCAGATCGAGCTCGCTTGGCTGGACGTGCGCTCCATGTTCCGCACCGAAGAGTTGCCGATCCACCTGGGCCGTGTGAACGACGCGCAGTTCGTGGTCACCGATCCGCGCGTCTCGCGGCTGCACGCGCGCATCGAGCTGCGGCAGGGCAGTTGCGTGCTGACCGATCTCAGCACGTACGGCACCTGGGTGCGGTTTCACGGCAACGGCGGTCCGAGCAACGAGATCGCTCTGCGGCGCGAAGAGTGCGTGCTGCACGGCAGCGGAGAGATCGGCCTGGGCGCATCGCTGAGCGATTTCACCGCGCCGACCATCGCCTTCAAGACGGCCGGTACGGAAATGCTGCTGTCGCCCCGCGCCCCCCGGCGCTGAGAGCTCACTGCGGCGCCGACAGAATCGCGGTGAGCTGGCCGATGTCGATCGGCTTTTGAAGATGGTGGTCGAACAGGTCCCGTGCCGCGGCGCCGGCCGCGTCTTCCACCGAGAAGCCCGATATGGCCACCAGGAGCCGTGGCGCACCTTCCGCGAACTCCGTGCGCAGCCGACGCGCCACCTCGGTGCCGGGAAAATCGGGCAGGGTAAGGTCGATGAGCGCCGCATCGAAGCGCTCTGCCTTTGCCGCATCCATGGCCTGCTGCGCCGTGTAGGTGCAGCGGGCGGTATGGTCCTGCAAGGTCAGCAGTTCCTGCAGGAGGTCTGCGGCGGCCTGGTTGTCGTCGACGATCAGCACATTCACGGTGGCACGCTTTCAATCAGCTAAGGCGAACCATGCAGTATCCCGGCCAATCGCAAAGCGTGCAGTAGGAAGGCGCCTACGCCTCCGCTTGCGCCACTGTCCTGGCAACGGCCTCCAGCGGCAGTTCGACCCGGAACAGCGCCCCTTCGCCCGGCGTGCTCTCCACCTCGATGCAGCCGTTGTGCAGGCACACGATCTTGCGCGTGATGTAGAGGCCCAGGCCCAATCCCGACGCATGCTTGCGGCTGTCGTCCGTGCGCTCGAACTGCTCGAAGATGCGTTCCTGGTCTTCGGGTGCAATGCCGATGCCTTGGTCGCGCACGGTGATGCGCGCGGTGCCGCCAACCTGGGCGAGCACCATCTCGACGGGCTTGCCGCGGCCGTAGCGCAGTGCGTTGGTCAGCAGGTTGGTCAGCACCTGTTCGATGCGGAACTCGTCCCACACGCCCCGAAGCTCGCGCGGCGCTTCGAGCGCGATCTTCGAGCCCGCGGCCTCCGCCTGCTGGCGCAGGCCCTCCACCACGGTCCGTGCAAGGGCGGCCAGGTCCACCGGCTTGGGCTGTATGGACAGCGCGTCGCGCCGCATGCGCGTCACGTCGAGCATGTCGTCGATCAGCCGCACCATGTTGCGAATCTGCCGCTGGTCGCGTTCGATCATCGAGGGCAGCCGGTCCGCGGCAAAGGACTCCAGGTTGCCCTTGGCCACATGAAGCTGCCGCAGTTGGGTTTCGAGGTAAAGAGTGTTGAGCGGCGTGCGCAGCTCGTGCGAAACCATCGACATGAAGTCGTCGCGCATTTGCACCGCGCGTTCGAGTTCGCGCTGCGTATGCCGCAGCTGCTGCACCAGTTCTTCCTGCTTGTGGTTGGCGGCCGCTAGCTTTTCCATCTCCTGGCCGAGCGCCTTGCGGTGGCGGTGCAGGTCGACGAACACGTTGACCTTGCTCGTGACCGCATGCGGATCGAGTGGCTTGTGCAAGAAGTCGACCGCGCCGCTCTCGTAGCCCTGGAATGCATAGTTGAGTTCGCGGCCCGCCGCGCTCACGAAGATGATGGGAATGTGCCGGGTGCGCTCGGTGCCGCGCATGAGCTCGGCCAGTTCGAAGCCGTTCATGCCCGGCATCTGAACGTCAAGAATCGCGAGCGCAAACTCGTGGTCGAGCAGCAGCGCAAGCGCTTCTTCGGCCGAAGTCGCGCGGAACACCGCGCGCCCCGGGCCGCGAATCAGGGCTTCGAGCGCAAGAAGGTTTTCGGGCAGGTCATCGACGATCAGCAGCTTGCTTTGGACGTCAATGGGCATGGGTGGACTCCAGTTGCAAGAGCAATGCGCGAAGCTCGCGCAGGGGCAGCACATGATCGGGGGAATGCAAGGCAATGGCCGCTTGGGGCATGACGGAAATCTGGGCTTCGTTGGGGTCCTGAACGGCTGTAATACCACCGGCTTGCTGGATGCGTCGGAGTCCTTCGGCGCCGTCCTCGTTCGCGCCGGTCAGCAGCATGCCGGCGAGAGCGGGGCCGTACGCGTCGGCGGCGGAGGCCATCAGCACGTCGATGGAGGGGCGCGAGAAGTGCACTGGCGGCTCGCAGCTGAGTGAAAACCGCCGGTCGCGCTCGATCGACAGGTGATAGCCCGGCGGTGCGAAGTACACATGCCCAGACGCAAGCGGCATCTTGTCCGCAGCCTCGTGCACGGGCAGGTGCAGGCGATCGGAAAAGATCTCGGCCAAGTGGCTTTCGTGGTTTTCGGGCACGTGCAGCACGATCACGACAGGCAAGCTCCACAATGCCGGGAGCCCATTCAGCAGCGTGAACAACGCCTCGATGCCGCCGGCGGATGCGCCGAGCACCACGGCCTCGACGCGCCGGCCCGGGGTTTGGGGTGCGGTCAGCTTCATGTGGCCTTGCGGTAGATGCGCTCCGGCTTCGAATGCGCATCGAAACGCTGCGAATAACTCGAGAAGTCGATGCTCTCTTTCGAGCCCAGTCCCAGAAAGCCGCGGTGGCAGAGCGACTCATGAAAGAGGCCCAGCGCGCGATCTTGCAGCTCGCGGTTGAAATAGATGAGCACATTGCGGCAAGACACCAGCTGCGTTTCGGCAAACACGCTGTCCGTTGCCAGGCTGTGGTCGGCAAAGATGACGTCGGCGCACAGCGAAGGGTCGAAGCGGGCGGCCTCGTAGGCGGCCGTGTAGTAGTCGGAGAAAGAACTCCGTCCGCCCGCGCGCTGGTAATTGGCCGTGTACCCGCGAACCGCCTCGATCGGAAAGATGCCTTGCCGCGCCTTTTCGAGCGAAGCCGGGTTGATGTCCGTCGCATAGATCTGCGTGCGCGAGAGCAGGCCTTCTTCGCGCAGCAGGATGGCGAGCGAAAACACCTCTTCGCCCGTGCTGCAGCCCGCCACCCATACCTTCACGGAGGGGTAGGTGTGCAGGATGGGCACCACATGCTGGCGCAGCGCCAGAAAGTAGGCCGGATCGCGGAACATCTCGCTCACGGGAATCGTGAGGTACTGCAGCAGCCGGCCGAACAGTGCCGGGTCGCGCAGCACTTTTTCCTGCAGCGCCGAAATGCTCGGAAGCCCGAGCTGTGCCAGCGCATGCAGCACGCGCCGCTTTTGCGACGCCACGGTGTAGTTGCGAAAGTCGTAGCTGTACTTGAGGTAGATGGCTTCCATCAGCAGCCGCAGCTCGATCTCCGTGTTGCTCAACGGGGAGGGCAGGGAGGACGGCGGCGGCGAAGGCGCGGCGGAGGAGGTCACAGCCGCTCCATTTTCGGCAACCACACGCGCAAGAGCGAGAACAGGCGCTCCAAATCCACAGGCTTGGCCAGGTAGTCGCTGGCGCCGGCGGCCAGGCACTGCTCGCGATCGTCCTTCATGGCCTTGGCGGTAATCGCAATCACGGGCAGCTTGTCGAAACTCGGGTTGGCGCGCAGGCGTCGCGTGGCCTCCAGGCCGTCCATCTCCGGCATCATCACGTCCATGAGCACCAGGTCGATCTCGCGCACCTGGGCGAGTTTTTCGAGCGCCTCGCGGCCGTTGCGGCCGATCTCGACCGCGGCGCCGCGCTGCTCCAGCGCGCTCGTCAGCGCGAAGATGTTGCGCACGTCGTCGTCCACCAGCAGGATGGTGCGCCCCTCGAAGATGCGGTCGCGCCCGCGCACGGCCTTGAGCATGCCCTGGCGTTCGCTGGAGAGCTCGGCTTCCACCTTGTGCAGGAACAGCGTCACCTCGTCGAGCAGCCGCTCCGGCGACCGGGCGCCCTTGATGATGATCGAGCGCGAGTACCGTTGCAGCTCGGCCTCTTCGTCGCGCGTGAGGTTGCGGCCGGTGTAGACGATCACGGGCGGGAACGAGACGATTTCCTCGGCTGCCATCTGCTTGAGCAGCTCGCTGCCCTGCATGTCGGGCAGGTGCAGGTCGGTGATCATGCAGTCGAACACGCGCTTGCGCAGAAGCTCGAGCGCTTCTTCGCCGGAGCCCACGGCAATGATCTCGATGTCTTCGTCCCCGATGAGCCGGATCACGCTCTCGCGCTGCAGCGCGTCGTCTTCGACCAGCAGCACGGTCTTGACCTTCTGCGTGAGCTTTTCTTCGAGGCGGGTGAACACCTGCATCAGTTCGGCGCGGGTGGCCGGCTTCTGTGCGTAGCCGATGGCGCCCATGTGCAGCGCGGCGGCCTGCGCATTGTCGGCGGCAGACACCACATGAATCGGAATGTGGCGCGTCTTCGGCGAATCCTTCAGGCGCTGCAGCACGTCCAGCCCGGTGCTGTCGGGCAGGCGCATGTCGAGCAGGATCGCGTCGGGCACAAATTGCTGGGCCAGCTCGAAACCGTCCGCGGCGCCATGCGCCACCAGGCAGCGGTAGCCGAGCTCGTGCGCCAGGTCGTAGAGGATGTGCGCGAACTGCGGCTCGTCCTCGATCACGAGTACCCGGCGCACCTGGTCGCGCGGCAGCTCGCGGTCGTCGGCAAAAAGCGGCGGCGGCACGGCGCCCGCGGGCGCCGGCAGCGCATGCCCGGTGAAAGAGGTGAGCATGGTCGAAGACGGGGCCTGCGCCGCAGCCGGTGTGGCCGGAACCGGGGCTGGAGCCGGCGCTTCCAGGCCTTGCGGCGCCACGGCCGGCAATTGCAGCGTGAAGGTGCTGCCCTGGCCGGGCTGGCTTTGTACCGCGAGCGTGCCGCCCAGCAGCCGCGTGAGGTCGCGCGAAATTGAAAGGCCCAGGCCCGTGCCGCCATAGCGGCGGCTGGTGGTGCCGTCGGCCTGGTGGAAGGCTTCGAAAATCAGCGCTTGCTGATCGGGTGCAATGCCGATGCCCGAATCGGAAACCGCGAAGACCGCACCGCCGTCCGGCGCGGCGGAAACCACCAGCGCCACCTCCCCGCTGTCGGTGAACTTGACCGCATTGGAGAGCAGGTTCTTCAAAATCTGTTCGACCCGGTGCCGGTCGGTCACCAGCAGGGGCGGCGTGCCTGGGCGCATCTCCTGCCGGAAGGCCAACCGCTTTTCGGAGGCCAGCGGCTTGAAGGTGCTTTCCAGGCTTTGCGCGAGTTTGTCGAGCGCGACGT
The DNA here is from genome assembly GCF_009755665.1 of Variovorax paradoxus. Taxonomy (NCBI): domain Bacteria; kingdom Pseudomonadati; phylum Pseudomonadota; class Betaproteobacteria; order Burkholderiales; family Comamonadaceae; genus Variovorax; species Variovorax paradoxus. The sequence continues at coordinate 3,033,279 of NZ_CP046622.1, read as the reverse complement.
TCTCGACCACGATCTCCAGCTTGCCCGCCTCGACCTTGGAGATGTCGAGGATGTCGTTGATGAGCGTCAGCAGGTCGTTGCCAGACGAATAGATCGACTCGGCGAACTTCACCTGCTCGGGGCTCAGGTTGCCTTGCGGGTTGTCGCCGAGCAGCTTGGCCAGGATGAGCGCACTGTTGAGCGGCGTGCGCAGTTCGTGCGACATGTTCGCCAGAAACTCCGATTTGTAGCGGCTCGCCCGCTGCAATTCGTCGGCGCGGTCTTCCAGGTCGCGCTGCACGCGGCGCAGGGCGGCGTTGCGCTGGTCCAGCGCCTCGGTGCGCTCCGAAAGCTGGCTGTTGGTCTGCTCCAGCTCGGCCTGCTGGTTCTCCAGCATGGCCTGAGATGCCCGCAGCGCGCGCGACTGTTCCTCGAGCTCCTCGTTGGCGGTGCGCAGTTCTTCCTGCTGCACCTGCAGCTCTTCGTTGAGCTGCTGCGTTTCGGCCAGCGCGTCCTGCAGCTGCTCGCGGTAGCGGGCCGCGGCCAGTGAATCGCCGATGTCTTCGCCCACCAGGTCGAGCAGTTCGTTGGCGCGCGAATCGGGAGCGGCCGGAAGGCCGAGCTCGACCACGCCGTTCACCACGCCGTTGCTCGACACGGGTATCAGCAGTACGGCCGAAGGCGCCATATCGCCCAGGCCCGAATTGACCTTGAGGTAGTCGGCCTGGATCGGCTCGATGAGCAAGCGGCGCCGTTCCGCCGCAGCGTGGCCGAGCAGGCTCTGGGTCGGCGAAAAAACCTGCGGCGAAGCCTCGGCCTCCATCGAGAAGCCGTAGCTCGCCGCCCGGCGCAGCGTGCCGTCCCGCTCGCGAACATACAGCGCACCCACCGCGCTGCCCAGGTGCCGCGAGCAAAAGGCCAGGACCTTGCGGCCAAGGTCGTTGGCGCTCAGTTCGCCCACCAGTTTGCCCACCAGCTCGGTCTGTGCACCGCGCAGCCACGCCTGCTGCGCGAGCCGTTCGGCGTCCGCGGCCTGCTCTTGCAGCACCACGTCATAGCTGTTTGAAAGCCGCACCAGCTGGCGCCGGCCGAAGTACGCCACCAGGCCGGTGAAGAGCAGCGTGAACAGCAGGAACGTGCCCACCACGAGCCAGCTGGTGCGGTTGGCCTGCTCGCTGCGCTGAAAACGCAGGCCCTGTTCGGTGTCGATGAAGCCGGCGAACTCCGCCCGCATGGCATCGCTCAGCTGCTTGCCGCGGCCTTGCCGCACCGCCTGCTGGTACTCGGAGCCACCCTTGCGCGCTGCAATGAGGCCGCGTGCATATTCATTCCATTCCTGCTGGAGCGAGGCAATGCGCTCGAGCCGCTCCAGCTGCTGCCGGTTGTCCGAAACCAGCTTGCCGAGCGCGTCGATTTCGCCCTTGAACCGGGGCAGGGCGCTTTGGTACGGCTCCAGAAAGCTCTCGTCTCCGGTAATGAGAAAGCCGCGCAGGCCGGTTTCCATGTCGATGCTGCGCCGCTGCAGCTCGCTTGCGCTGCGTGTGACGCGGTCGGAGTGCTCGACCGCACCGATGGTCGACAGCAAGAAGACGATGAGGCCGACGAACACCAGTGCGCCAATGAGGCCACCCAGCAGCGGCAGTTTCAGGTTGCGGCTCAGCAGGCGGTCGAAATCATCGGGGTCGATCGCGGTCGGAGTTTTCATTCGGGCAAGATTTGTAAGCAAAACTTTTCTAGTTTTGCCCAAGTCCGAGGTCGCTTGTGTCGGAGAAGGCCCCGAGACGCTCCTGTGCGGCGATACGGTGCGCCAGCAAACGCCCGCCGTTATACTGTTGTTTCATACAGTCTATCCAAGTGGCCGCGAATCCTTCGACCAAGCTGCAGAACGGGGTGATCGATCCGCCCGGGGAGCGCACGGTGTCCGTCAAGGCCCTGTGTGCCTTCGCCGCCAAGGAGGGCGACCTCGACCTGCGTTTTGTGCCCGCGCCCAGCGCGCTCGAGGGCATGGCCGGCCATGCGCTGGTACAGGGCCGGCGCGGCGACGGCTACCAAAGCGAGGTGGCGCTGGTTTCGCACTGGGGCGCACTCAAGGTGCGCGGCCGCGCCGACGGGCATGACCCGCGCGAACGCCGCGTCGAAGAAATCAAGACCTTCCGAGGCGACTTCGATGCCATCCGCGGCAACCACCGGGCGCTGCATTGGGCACAGGCACGCACCTACGGCTGGATGCTGTGCGAAATGAACGGCTACGAGCGCATGACCGTGGCGCTGGTGTACCTCGACCTCGCCACCGGCGACGAAACCGTGCTGGAAGAGCAGCACGAACGGGCCGCTCTGCAGGCGCATTTCGAGCGCCTGTGCGCGTGCTACAGCGCGTGGGCCGAGGCAGAGGCGGCGCACCATGCCGGGCTCACCGGCGCGCTTGGCCGACTCGAATTTCCGCACGGTGCGTTCCGTGCCGGCCAGCGGGAACTGGCCGAGGCCGTGTACCGCGCCGGCGTGAACGGTCGTTGCCTGATGGCGCAGGCGCCCACCGGCATTGGCAAGACGCTGGCAACCATCTTTCCGCTCCTCAAGGCCCGGGCCGCACAAAAGATCGACAAGATCTTCTTTCTCACTGCCAAGACCTCCGGCCGCGCCGTGGCGCTGGATGCATTGCGTTTGCTCGGCAAAGACAGCGCGCAGGTGCGCGTGCTCGAACTCACCGCGCGCGAGAAGGTGTGCGAATACCCTGACCGGGCCTGCAACGGCGACTCATGTCCGCTCGCCAAGGGCTTCTACGACCGCTTGCCCGCCGCGCGGGAAGAGGCCGCGCGCACCGGCCGGCTCGACCGGCAGGCGCTGCGGCACATTGCGCTCGCGCACACGGTGTGCCCCTATTTCCTCGCGCAGGAAATGGCGCACTGGTGCGACGTGATCGTGGGCGACTACAACTACTACTTCGATGGCAGCGCCTTTCTCTTTGCCACCATGAAAGACGCCGAGTGGCGCGCGGCCGTGCTGGTCGACGAGGCGCACAACCTGCTGGAGCGCGCACGCGGCATGTACACGGCCCAGCTCGACGGGCCCGCGCTCGAAGAAGCCCACCGCGCGGCGCCCGCCGCGGTGCGCGGCCCGCTCGCCCGGCTCTACCGCGAGTGGGACACCGTGCAGCAATCGCAGGCCGAGCCGTATGACGTCGTCGACGAGGTGCCCGAGCGCTTTGCACGCGCCCTGCAGGCGGCCAACATGGCCATGGGCGAGTATTTCGCCGCCACGCCCGAGGCCCTGCAGGGCCCGCTGCAGCGCTTCTTCTTCGATGCCCTGCAGTTCGCCCGGCTGGCCGAATCGTTCGACGACCATTCGGTTTTCGAGCGAACACTGGGGCCCGCGCAAGACCAGCAGCAGCGCAGCCTGGCGATCCGCAACCTGGTGCCGGCGCCGTTTCTCGAACCGCGATTTGCCGATGCTGCGTCGGTCACCTGCTTTTCAGGCACCTTGTCGCCCTTCGAGTTCTACCGCGACGCGCTCGGGCTGCCGCCGGACACTGCGTTGCTCGACGTGGCTTCGCCTTTTTGCAGCCGCCAGCTCCGGGTGGAAGTGGCCACGAACGTGTCGACCCGGTTCCGAGACCGCGCCGGATCGCTCCGCAGCGTGGCCGAAATCATTGGTGCGCAGTTCGAGCGCCTGCCGGGCAACTACCTCGCGTTCTTCAGCAGCTTCGACTACCTTGAAAAAGCCTGCGCGGCTTTCCTGGCCAGGCACCCCGGTGTGCCGGTGTGGGCGCAGACCCGCGGCATGGCCGAGGCCGAGCGGCGCGACTTCGTGGCTCGCTTCGAGGAGGGCGGGCAGGGCATCGGCTTTGCCGTGCTCGGCGGCGCGTTCGGCGAAGGCATCGACCTGCCCGGAAGCCGGCTCATCGGCGCTTTTGTCGCGAGCCTGGGCCTGCCGCAATACAACGCCCTGAACGAGATCACGCGCGAGCGCATGCAGGCGCGCTTCGGCAAAGGGTACGAGTACACCTATCTCTATCCGGGGCTGCAAAAAGTGGTGCAGGCGGCCGGCCGGGTCATTCGCACCGAACAGGACCGGGGCGTGCTGCATCTGCTGGACGACCGGTTTGCACGCGCCGAAATCCGGCAGCTGTTGCCGCCGTGGTGGGAACTGCAGCTGGGCGGCCCGGCGCGTTCCAGAGACGAACGAGGAGGCTTCGATGCGGTCCGCTAGGCGCATCCAGCTGGCCGACGAGCCCGACCTGTTCGGCGAGGTGCCGGCGGCGGCGATCGAAGGCCTGCGGTACGAGCACGAATTTCTCACGCGCGCCGAGGAACAGGAGCTGCTGCGCATCGTGCAGGGCTTCGAGCTCCGGGAGATGCGCTACAAGGAATACACCGCGCGCCGCCGCGGCATCAGCTTTGGCGGCAGCTATGACTTTGCCAACCATCGCTTGAAGCCCGGCGCCGCAATGCCGGAGGTTTTCCACCCGCTACGGGCCAGGGTGGCCGAATGGATGGGCATGGCGCCCGAGGATTTCGCCCACATGCTGGTGGCCGAATACCGGCCCGGAACGCCGCTCGGATGGCACCGCGACGTGCCTGATTTCGAAGACATCGTCGGTGTTTCGCTGCTCGGCGAGGCCGTGATGCAACTGCGGCCCTATCCACCGGCCAGCGCCACGGCACCCGCCAGCCTCGAACTGCTGATGGAGCCGCGCTCCATCTACCTGCTGCGCGGCGAAGCGCGCTGGGCATGGCAGCACGCCATTGCGCCCACCGAGACGCTGCGGTATTCGATCACCATGCGCACGCGGCGGCGCGGATGACATCGAGCGCAGGCGGGGTCAGGCAGGGGCTGTCGTTCGCGCCCTGCGCGGGGCGCGCACCGGTCGGGTCGCGGGGGCCGCACGCTTGGCAGCCTTGGCCGCAGCCGTTTTCTTCATCAGTTCCGAGGCGACTCGCAGGTCCTTGAGCCAGGCTTCCCATGCGGCCTCCCTTTGCTCGGGGTCGCCGCGCAGAAGGGCGGAGGGGTGCAGCGTCACCAGCACGCGGCGTCCGGCTGCATCTTCATGCCACTGCCCACGCTCCTTCATCACAGCTACCGGCCGGCCCAGCAGCGAGCGCGCGGCCGTGCCGCCCAAGGCAATGAAGGCGCGCGGCTGCACCAGTTCCATCTCGCTTTCGAGCCAGTGCCTGCAGGCTTCGGCCTCGCGCTGACCCGGCGTCTTGTGGATGCGGCGCTTGCCGCGAAGCTCGTATTTGAAATGCTTCACCGCATTGGTCACGTAGAGCTTCTCGCGCGACCAGCCGAGCTCGGCCACGGCGCGGTCGAACAGCTTGCCGGCAGGGCCCACGAAGGGGCGGCCCACCAGGTCTTCCTTGTCGCCCGGCTGCTCGCCCACCACCATCAACACGGCGCCGACCGGGCCTTCGCCAAAGACCGACTGCGTCGCGGGCTCTCCCAGCGGGCACTCGCGGCAGGCGTCGGTGGCGACGCTCAGCGCCTTCAGGGCGGCAGTGGCTTCGTTGCGGTGAGACACGGTCGAGACGGTGTGTGGTTCGTGGTGTTCAGCCGGCCGCCCTCAATGCGTGCCGCCGCCCCGCCGTGACTGGGTCTGGTTGCTGCTGCCGACATGGCTTTCGCGGTCGTGGCGGCTTTCGGCAGTGCGGCGTGGCTCGTTGCGAGGCGTCGGGCTCTGGTTGCCCGCCTTGTTGTGATCGGGCGGGAGCGAGCCGCGTTCATCGGGTGTATTGGGGTTTGTCTTCGTCATGAATTGCTCCTTCAAAAGAATGCGTGGACATGCATTTCTCCACGCGCCGCGGAGCCGCCGGTGTGGGAATAGACCCACGACGGGCGTCGTCCAAGCCGGGCGCCCGCGGCGGCGGTGGGCCAATAGCTTCGAGCCATGTCATTTCCTGTTTTGCAACCCTTGAAGGCGCACGCATGACTCATATCGTTTTGGGCGCGACCGGGCATGTCGGCTCGGCGCTCGTTTCTGCGCTGCTTGCCCGAGGCGAGAAAGTGACCGCGGTCACGCGCAACGGTGCGCACGCCGAAGCCTTGCGCCGGCAGGGCGCCACCATCGCGGAAGCCGACGTGTTCGACGTGCCTTCGCTGCGGCGCGTGGTGGCCGGCGGCAAGCGGCTGTTCCTTCTCAATCCGCCGGCGCCGCCCTCCACCGACACCGCTGCCGAGGAGCAAAGGAGCCTGGATTGCATTCTCGAAGCGATCGAGGGCTTGCCGCTGGAGAAGATCGTCGCCGAGTCCACCTACGGTGCGCAGCCTGGCGACCGCATCGGCGACCTCGATGTGCTCTACCGAATGGAGCAGGCGCTTGCCGCGCAGCCGGTGCCTGTGAGTGCGATTCGCGCGGCCTACTACATGAGCAACTGGGACGCCTCGCTGGAAACTGCGCAAAGCGAAGGCAAGCTGCACAGCATGTACCCGCCTGATTTCAAGCTGCCCATGGTGGCGCCGCGCGACCTTGGCGAGTTTGCGGCGCGGCTCATGCTGGGCGAAGCCCGGCCTTCCGGTCCGCACTATGTCGAGGGGCCGCAGCGCTACTCGCCAGGCGATGTTGCCGAGGCTTTTGCTCAGGCGCTCGGCCGGCGGGTGGAAGTGGTGGTAACCCCGCCCGATCAGTGGGAGCAGGCTTTCCGTTCGATGGGATTTTCAGAGGCCGGCGCACGGTCCTATTCCGCGATGACCCGCGCCACTCTCGACAAAAAGGAAGAGCCTGAAAACGCCGAAAGAGGCGCGACTTCATTGGACGAATACATCTCGGCGCTGGTGAAGAACGGGTAACGGGAAGCGGCGCTTTCGAGCCTGGCACTGCGATTTTGAAAATCAGCCAACGCGCTGTCCGATAAGCGGGGCGACAGGGGCTCGGCCGGCGGAACTCCGACAGTTCGCAACTATCTTTATCGGCCGCAAGACAACTTGCAATCCCGCCGCGCGGCGCGGTGCACGCATGATGCTTGCCTGTTGCGCGAGCTTGGTTTGAACCGGCAGGCTACATCGACCAACGCCGCTTAAACACCGTCCATCACGCATCCCGATCGGCGGTTTGCCGCCTCGGATCGCCGTCGATACGATCCCGCGCCTTGCTCCAAAGGATTACGCGGATGCCGCCAACGATTGCTCCTCACACGACGCTCGCGACGTCGAAAAACGCCAGTTGGCAACAGCGCAGCCGGCGCCACGTGTGGCATCCGTGCACGCAGAGCATCCGGCTGGAGGCGGTGCCGCCTCTGCCGATCGCGCGAGGCAAGGGCGTCTGGCTCTACGACCACGACGGCCGCCGCTACCTCGACGCCACGAGTTCGTGGTGGGTCAATCTCTTCGGCCATGCGCATCCGGCCATCAACGCCGCGCTGAAAGACCAGCTCGACACGCTCTCGCATGTGATGCTCGCAGGCTGCACGCACGCGCCAGCGGTGGAACTGGCCGAACGGCTCGCAGCACTGACCGGCCATGCGCTCGGCCATTGCTTCTACGCCTCCGACGGCGCATCGGCGGTGGAGATCGCGTTGAAGATGAGCTTTCATGCGTGGCGCAACGCGGGCCTCGGCGGCAAGCGCAACTTCGTCGCCCTGCGCAACGGCTACCACGGCGAAACGCTGGGCGCGCTGCATGTGACCGATGTGCCTGTGTTTCGCGACGCGTATGCGCCGTTGCTCGCGAATGCGCACCTCGTCGCATCGGCCGACGCACGGACCGCGCTGCCTGGCGAAGATGCGGCGGCCGTGGCACGGCGTGCCGCCGCGCAACTGGAGGCGCTGCTGGCCGAAAGCCATGCGTCGATTGCCGCCGTGATCGTCGAGCCGCTGGTGCAATGCGCCACCGGCATGGCCATGCACGACCCCGAATACCTGCGCCTGGTGCGCGCGCTGTGCGACCTCTACGGCGTGCACCTCATTGCCGACGAGATCGCGGTGGGCTGCGGGCGCACCGGCAGCTTTTTTGCCTGTGAGCAGGCCGGCATCTGGCCCGACTTTCTTTGCCTCTCAAAGGGCATCAGCGGCGGCTACCTGCCGCTGGCGCTGGTGATGACGCGCGATGCAATCTACGAAGGCTTTGTCGACGACGACGTGGCGCGCAGCTTTCTGCATTCCCATTCGTACACCGGCAACGCGCTGGCCTGCCGCGCTGCCATTGCGACGCTCGACCTGTTCGAGCAAGAGGACGCGCTGCGCCGCAACCGCGCGCGCGCCGAACGGCTCGTCGGTAGGTTGCGCGACGGGCTGCACGGCATGCCGGTCGATCACCTGCGCCAGCGCGGAATGATCACGGCCTTCGACGTGCGCGAGCCCGGTGCCCGGTTTGCCGAACGCTTTCACCTGGCCGCGCGGGCGAACGGGTTGCTGATGCGGCCGATCGGCGCCACGGTGTACCTGATGCCGCCGTATGCAATTGGCGACGGCGATATCGACTTCCTGGTCGATGCCACGCTGGCCACGCTGAGGGCGGTTGACGTTTCGGGCCGCGCGGAACAGGGAGGCCGCGATGTCGCGCTTGCTTGAACGCCTGGAGGGCGAGATTGCGGCACTCGACGCGAAGTCGCTGCGCCGCAGCCGGCAGATTGCCGAGACGGCCTGCGCACCCGAGCAAATGCTGACGCTCGCCGGCGCACAAACGCCACGCGCCATGCTCTGCTTCAGCAGCAACGACTACCTGGGCCTGGCAGCGCACCCGGCGCTGGCCGCCGCATTGGCCGAAGGCGCGGCGCGCTATGGCACGGGCAGCGGCGGGTCGCACCTGGTGCTTGGCCATTCGCGCGCGCATGCGGAGCTGGAAGAGCGGCTCGGCGACTGGATGGCGCCCTTCATTCCCGAGGCGCGCAGCCTGTTCTTCTGCACGGGCTACATGGCCAACCTTGCAGTGCTGACGGCACTTGGCGGCGCCGAAGCGGTGATTTTTTCGGAGTCGCTCAACCATGCGTCGCTGATCGATGGTGCGCGGCTGGCCAAGGCGCGGGTCGAGCGCTATCCGCATTGCGATCTTGCAGCGCTGGATGCGCAGCTCGGCGCCTGCGATGCGCCCGTCAAGCTCATCGTGAGCGATGCGGTCTTCAGCATGGACGGCAACATCGCGCCGGTGGCTGGGCTGCTTGCGCTGGCTGAGCGGCACGACGCCTGGCTGGTGCTGGACGACGCGCACGGCTTCGGCGTGCTGGGCGCCACGGGGCGCGGCGTGCTGCAGGCGGAAGGCCTGCGCTCGGAGCGGGTGGTGCTTGTGGGTACGCTCGGCAAGGCGGCCGGGGTTTCAGGCGCGTTCGTGGCGGCGCACCCGACCGTGGTCGATTACCTCGTGCAGCGAGCGCGGCCGTACATCTTCACCACCGCCGCGCCGCCGGCCATTGCGCATGCGCTGCTTGCGAGCCTCAGGCTGATCGAAAGCGAAGAGGGCGATGCGCGCCGGGCGCGCCTCAAGGTGCGCATTGCCCAATTGCGCCGCGGCCTCGGGGCCGTCTTGCCGCACGGCGGCAGCGCCTTGCTGCCGGAGTCGCCCACCGCGATCCAGCCGCTGATCGTCGGCAGCAACGCGCGCGCGATGGAAACGATGGCGCAGCTCGATGCGCGCGGCCTGCGCGTCGGCGCCATTCGCCCGCCGACCGTGCCCGCCGGCACCGCGCGCCTGCGGATCACGCTCTCGGCCAGCCACAGCGAGTCCGATGTGGCCCGGCTGGTCGATGCATTGGGCGGGGCATTGGCGCAGCCAGAGGTGCACCCATGACGCCCCGCCGCTGGTTCGTCACCGGCACCGACACGGGCGTCGGCAAGACGCTGGTCAGCAGCGCGATGCTGAGCCTGCTGGCCGCCTCGGGCCTGCGCGCGGTCGGCATGAAGCCGGTGGCCGCGGGGCTGGATCTGGTCAATGGTGCCTGGCGCAACGACGACGTCGAGCAACTGCATGCCGCAGGCAATGTCGATGCGCCGTTGGCGTTGCGTTGCCCGTACCTGCTGCGCGCGCCGATGTCGCCGCACCTGGCGGCGCGGGAGGAGGGCGTGCGCATCGAGTTGCCGCCGCTGCTCTCGGCCTTTGCGGCGCTGTCGCAGCGCGCCGACGCGGTGGTGGTCGAGGGCGTGGGCGGGTTCTGCGTGCCGTTTGGCGACGACCTCGACAGCGCCGACCTGGCCGTGGCGCTGGGCCTGCCGGTGGTCCTGGTGGTCGGGCTGCGCCTGGGATGCCTGAACCACGCGCTGCTCACGGCCGAGGCGATCCGCGTGCGCGGCCTCATGCTGGCGGGCTGGGTCGCGAGCATCGTCGAACCGAAAATGCTCGCGCCCGAGGCCAACCTGCAGACCTTGCGCGGCCGGCTCGGGGCGCCGTTGCTCGGCGTGGTGCCGCACCTGGCGGAGGCGTCCGCGGCAGGCGCCGCGCGGCATCTCGATCTGCGCGCATTGCGCGCTACCGGCGCCTACCTGGCGCGGCGTGCTGCCGCGCTCGCCTGATCCGGCCAGGCGCTCAGCCGCGCTGCCCTGATTCGGCCAGGCGCTTCGCCCGCGCGCCGCCCTGGCGTTCGAGCATCCAGCCCGGATACTCGGACGGCAGCGCGCTCACCTTGTCGAGCGTCGCAAGCTCATCGGCGGAGAGCCGGATGCGCGTTGCGGCAATGTTGTCGTCCAACTGCTCGACGCGCTTGGCGCCCACGATCACGCTGGTGACCACCTGCTGGTGCAGCAGCCATGCCAGCGCGATCTGCGCCACCGACACCTTGCGCGCCTCGGCCAGTTCGCGCATCGCGTCGATGCAGTCGTAGGCCCGCTCCACATTCACCGGCGGAAAGTCGAAGGTGGTGCGGCGGCTGCCTTTTTCGGCTTCGGTATTGCGCCCGTACTTGCCGCTGAGCAAGCCGCCCGCCAGCGGGCTCCAGACCATCAGGCCGACGTTTTCGCTCTGCAGCATGGGCGCCAGCTCGCGCTCGAGGTCGCGGCCCGCAATGGTGTAGTAGGCCTGCAGCGATTCGAATCGCGCGAGGCCCTGGCGCTCGGCAATGCCCAGCGCCTTCATGATCTGCCAGGCGGCCCAGTTCGAAACGCCCACATAGCGCACATGGCCTTGCTGCACCAGGTTGTCCAGCGCGCGCACCGTTTCCTCCACGGGCGTGACCGGGTCGAAGCCGTGGATCTGGTACAGGTCGATGTGGTCCAGCTGCAGGCGCTTCAGGCTGGCCTTCACGCCGTCCATGATGTGATAGCGCGAGGCGCCGGCCGCATTGGGGCTCTTGCCGGCCTCGCCGAAAACCTTGGTGGCAACCACCACGTTCTCACGCGGCACCTTGAGGTTCTTCAGCGCTTGGCCGGTCATGGTTTCCGAGAGGCCTTCGGAATACACGTCGGCGGTGTCGATGAAGTTGATGCCGGCATCCAGCGCCCGGCCGACCAGGCTTTCCGCCTCGGCCTGCTGCAGGTTGCCGATATGGCCCCAGATGCCGCTGGCGCCGCCGAAGGTCATGGTGCCGAGGCACAGCTCGGAAACGAACAGGCCGGTGCGGCCGAACTTGCGATATTGCATGGAGAGGGTCCTTTGCGTTGGAGAGGCGTCGGCAAAAAGTATCCGCCCGCGGCCCCCGGGGCGACGAGCGCGTTTCTGCAAAGTCTTTGCCTATTTCTCCAGACCTATGTCCGGGGCCGTGCAGATTCATGAGTGCGGCGCTAAGCTTTGAACCACCCGATCCTCCACGCTGCCCGCAGACTTGGCGCAGACGTTGTTGATCCAACCCGCGACAAGGCCCGAACATGTCCGACGAAACACCCGAAACCGCTGCCGCCATCGCCCAGCCGATGCCCCTGGAGCCCGAACTCGACGAAGCCAGGAAGGAACTGGTGGCGCTGATCAACCGCATCACCGGCGGGCGCGACGGCACGGTGGAAACACCGGTAGCCGGCCTGCAGGTGTTCTGCATCAGCAAGCCCGACGGTCCCAAGCATGCCTTTGCAACCCCGGCGCTCGGGCTGATTGCCCAGGGCTCCAAGCGGATCATCGTGGGAGACGACATCTATGTGTATGACCCGATGCACTACCTCGTGACCTCGGTCGACCTGCCCGTGTGCGGCCAGGTGCGCCTGACCAGCGACAACGAACCCTATCTCGGCGTGCGGCTGGAGCTGGCAATGGACGACATCGGCGAGCTCATCGGCGACGAGAAGCTGCCCGCCAAGGCCAATGCGCCCGCCTCGCGCGGCATGTACGTCAACCGCATAGCCATGCCGGTGCTGGAGCCGGTGCTCCGGCTGCTGCGGCTCGTCGAATCACCCGAGGACGTGCCGATCATGGCGCCGATCATCAAGCGCGAGATCATGTACCGCCTGCTGGTGAACGGCGAGGGCGCGCGGCTGCGGCAGATTGCGCTGCAAGACAGCCACACGCAGCGCATTGCCAAGGCCATCAGCGCGCTGCGCGTCAACTATGCACAGTCGCTGCGCATCGAGGACATGGCGCGCGCGGTGCACATGAGCGTGTCGTCATTCCACCATCATTTCAAGGCTGTGACGGCGATGAGCCCGCTGCAGTACCAGAAGCAGCTGCGCCTGCAGGAGGCGCGCCGCCAGATGCTGATGGCCGGCGCCGATGTGGCAAGCGCCGCGCACAGCGTGGGCTACGAAAGCCCGTCGCAGTTCGCGCGCGAATACGGCCGCATGTTCGGCGCGCCGCCGCTGCGCGACAAGCGGCGCTGGCTCAGCGACGCCGAGAACGACGCACAGTTGGGAAGCACGGCCATGGCCGCGGCTTGACCGCCGGGGCCGCTGCGAAGCGTCAAAGCTTGGGCGGTGCAACGGCTTGATGCGCGTCGACAGTGGTCAGCTGGTTCACGATGGTGCCGATGCCTTCGGCGCGGCGCACGGCGCGCTCCACGGCGGTCTTGAGGCTTTCGCTGGCAAGCCTGCCTTGCAAGGTGACCACGCCGCCTTCCACGCACACATCGACATCGCATCCCACCACTGCCGGGTCCCAGTTCAGCTGGGCGAAGACCTCGTGCCTGAGTTCAAGATCGGGGTTCATTCCAAACCTTTCGAAAAAGAGATTGTTCGAACAGGGCCGTTCTTCTTCTTTTTCGTCGCGCTCGGCTCACAGGATGCCGCGATCGAGCCGGAGCTGCAAATGCAACCCCTGGCTTTTCTCGGGCGTTTATTGGTCCGCGCCGGCCGCCTGGGCGGGCTTGCGTGGTCAGGGCGCGAAGATGACGCGCTTCGCAATGAGCACGCCGTTTTCCACCGTATCGCCGACCACGGTCACGCGGCGGCCATTGGCCAGTTGGGCGATGGTTCCTCCGCCTTCGAACGCGGTTCCGGGGCGGCTGGCGTCCACCTGGCGGCCCCGCACCCGGAAGCTGGCGGGAGACTGGTAGGCGCCGATGGCACCGATCAGCGTGAAATCGACCGGCCCACCGGCGCCTGGGACGTTGCGCACGCGCAGCTTCTTCACCACCAGCACGCCGTTGTTCATGAAGCCGTCGACTTCCACCTTGACGCCGTTGCCGATGGAGGCCAATTGGGGAGGCGGAATCTGCGCTTGTGAAGCGTTGACGGCTGTACCGAGAACCTTGAAGTCCCCGATACCGGCGTAGTTGGTAACGACACCCGCAAGCTGCACCGCCGAGGCGTTTTGCGTCGGTATGGCATACCAGCCCTGCACCTTGGTGGCGATGAACACGCCTCCAACCGGCGCCGCGCTGCCACGCACCCGGACGATGGCGCCTTCGGCCAATTTCGAGTCGTCGACGCCGAGATACTCCACGGTGAGCTGACCGAGCGTGAAGCTCGTCCTGAGGCGGTCGAGGTTCTGCACGAATCCGGTGACCAGCGGCTCGGCCGAGGCGGGCTTCAGCTCGACGCGCGTGGCACGCAAGGTGCCCGGCGCGGAGGGCAGGCCCCACACCTGAACCTGGCTCGCGGCAACCAGGTCCGACAGGCTGTTTCCGCCGCTCCACACGGTGGCGTTGTCGGTGGTGACCGTGGTACCCATCACCACAAAGCTGCCGCCTGCAAGGTTGATCGAAGAAACCGCACCACGCAATTCGGCCGCCGAATCGACCTGCTGCGCCGTGGCCGCGGTGAACTGGCTGTCGATCTTGCCGGCAATGCGCACGCTCATGCCGATCTGCAGCTCGCTGGTGTCTTCAAGGCTGAAGGTGGCGGCGTCCGTGTTGTAGCGCACGCCATTCAGGATGATGCTGCCGAGCCCGCCCACGGAACCCACGCCGGTCGCGTCGGCGGTGCTCACGCCGGTGCCGCCCGAGCCCACGCCCGAACCGTCGTCGGTGCCATTGCCCGCGGTGCTCGTCCCGCCGCTGCCACCGCCAGTGCCGGAGCCGCCCGTTCCCGTACCGTCCGATCCCCCCGCGGTGCCAGTGCCACCACCGCCACCTGTACCCCCGGAGCCGTCGCTACCACCGCCAACAGCTGCGCTGCCGCCAAGGCCCACGCCGCCGGCGGACGTTCCGCCGCCACCACCGCCGCCGCACGAGAGCAGCAGGGCCATTGCTCCGGCAAGGAGGATGCCGCGCATCCAACGGTAGTGGTTCTTCATGGCGTTTTCTCTTCCCGCTTGGGGGCGACCACCGGCGCAAGCGGCGCGGTGTCGTCTTCATAGTAAGTGTAGATACCGACCCGGATGCGCCCTTTGGCGCCTTTGGGAGCGCGGTCGACGGCGCGCGTCATTTCGCCCGCCAATTCGTGGTGCAGGGTGGACCAGCGTTCGCGCACCAGCTGATGGATGCTCTCGCAATCTTCCAGCCCCAGGCCGCGCGCGTACACCGCGCGCTCGAGCATGCGCGGCTGCTCGCCAAGGGTGTTGGACACCGCAGCCAGCAGGTGGTCGCGGCCGTTGTCTCCCAGAAACGCCAGCATCGCCTGCAAATTGTCCACCGGCACGAAGCCGTCGACCTTGAGTTCCGCACAGCCGTCCTGCTCGGCCGCCATGTTCAGGCGCACCAGTTCGTCCAGGATGGCGCGGTGGTGCACGTTGCCCCGGCTGCCGAGCCGCGCCACGGTTTCGAAGGAGGGGACGTCCTCGGCCTCGGCGGTGATCGGAAGCCGCTGGTAGGCCTGGTTTTCCGACACCATCTGCAGCCAGAGCGTAAAGGTCTTGGCGGCGGCCGATATTTCCGTGTGGGGCAGGGCGTCCACGGGCGCGCGAACCTTGGAAGTCACTGCCTTGCGGTTCAGGCCGGTCGTGACCGACAACTGGCTGATATTGGGTTTTGCCACGCCCTGTTTGCGCCAGGAGCGCGTGGCTTCCTCCAGCAGCAGGTCGCGCAGCAGAACTTCCAGGTGCGGATGCTTCACCCCCATGGCCAGGGCGAGCCGAACCACCGGCCGCAGGATGCGGCCGCATGCGGCAAGTGCCCAGTCCAACTGGTGTTCCATGAAATGAGGCGTTTCTACTGATGCAGTTGCGATGCGGTGGCGTGAACTGGCGGGCCTGAACCCTTGTTAGTGCACTATTGTCCGCATCGCCGAGGATCGCACAAAAAAGACTTCATTCATGCACCACAGGTACCCACACTGGTTCGGGTGATCGACGAACGCCCGGTGGCGCTGATCTTCACCACCCGCTCCTGGTTGCCCACGGGGCTTGCGCGGCAGATCGTGATGTCGGCCGCCGTGCCGCCGACGCCGGTGCTGTCGAAGCTGAGGGCACTGAGCCCGCCGCTGTCGCGTATCTGGTAGCCGCTGGCCGCGGCCGGCTGCTTCTGGATCACCTGCCCACTGTTGCTGATGACGATCCAGCCGGCTTCCCATTGGCCGTTGGTGGCGCAGGCGGTGCCGTTGGCCGAGGCGCACAGCGTCACGGCCGCGTTGCGCTTGATGGCTTCGCTGCGCGCCAGCTGGCTGCCGGCCACCAGATCGGTCGCGTAGGAAGTCAGCCGGCTCGAAAGCCGAATGTTGTCGAACGAGGGCACGGCCACCGACACCAGCACCACCAGCACCACAATGGTGACCATCAGCTCCACCAGCGTGAAGCCGCGCGTTCGCATGCCGGCGGTTGTCTGCACCTTGCCCACCCTTTACTTCTGGATGAACCAGTAGACGCGGCCCTTGGGCTGCGTGAAGGCGGTCTTGACCGCGGCACCCTTCGGGCTCAGGAACGAGTCGGGGTTGGCGCCGATCACCACGTCGCGGAAGCTGCCGTTCACCATCACGCGGCCGACCACGGGCGAGGGTGCAAGGCCGCCGCCGACCACGTTCTGGAAGCGTGCGCCCTGCGCGCCGGCGTTCAGGTAGGCCAGGTTGTAGACGTTGGCCGTGCCCAGGTCGGCACGGCACGACTGGCGCACGGTCGGATCTGTGGGCGTGTGGGTATTGAAGGTGGTGTTGCCATAGGCGGTCACCGACGAGGTCACCACCTGTTCGCCCGGCGCGAGCACCAGGTACCAGCCCTTCTTGGCCGCCAGGGCGGTGGGCGAAGGCGCATCGGTGCCCGTAATGGCCAGCAGCGAGCCGTGGCACAGGAGCGAGTTGCCGTCGCAGTTGCTCGATTCGTTGGTGAGCCAGGTGGCGTCTGCGGGCTTGTCCACCATCATGTAGAAGCGGTTGGAGACGCTGAGCGCGGCCGAATAGGAGCGCAGCGGCTTTTCGCGGTCGCCAGAACCCAGCAGCAGCACGTTCATGCCGTTGTCTTCGACCACATCGGGCCCGAACATGAATTTGCGGTTGGGCGTGCAGGTGGCGCTCGCGACGTCGCAGCCGAGCGAGGCGATCTTGGTCATCGTCCAGCTGCCCGGTGCGGCAGCGCCAATGGCAATGCGGTAGACGTTGCCACCCAGGTCGGCTGCATAGGCGATCTTGGCCAGGCCCGCGCTGTCGTTCACGACCGTGACTTCGCCGGTGACCCCGCGGTCGGTGGTGAAGCTCTTCAGCACGTTGCCGGTGCTGGCGTCGAGCACGTAGATTTTGTTGCCCTTGGCCGCGGCCCCGCAGGCCTGGCTCGCTACGGTGGTGTCGACGTCTTCGCACTTATCGTATCCGCCGCCGAACATCACCATGGGCGTGCTGCCGGAACCGTAGCCGGCCGACTTGACGATCTTCGGCGCCGACCAGGTCTGGCCGATGCCTGTCATGTCGTTTGCACCCGTGTCGCAACCGACGTCATCGTCCTGGTTCGGGCAACCCCTGCGCCACTTGAGAATGGGCGAGGCGGGGTTCGACACATCGAACGCATAGACCAGGCGGCCGCCGCGGCGCATGCTCGCGTAGAGCCAGGCTTCGTTGCCCTGGCGATAGGCTGCCATGGCGCCGTCCATGCCGTAGGGCTTGGGGGCGGTCGCGCCCACGCTGACCGGCACGCCCGGAAAGTTGATCCGCTTGGTGTTGTCGTACAGCCGCTTGATGCTGCCGTAGAACTCCGGCGGCACGAAGGACCACATCTCGCTGCCGGGCGCCGCGGAGCCGATGGCGGCGCTCTGGTTGCCGTTGACGGCGCGCAGCATGCCGTCGTTGGCACCATAGAACACCACCACCTCCGGCTCGCTGTCGCTGCCGTAGTTGATGGCCACCGGACGCGAATGCACCACGTCGCCGTGCACCGAAGGGCGCATGGCCGTGGTCGATGTGAGAGGCGTGCCGTCGGCAGCACGGCGCTCGTCACCCTTGTTGTCCAGCCCGCGCAGCCATTCGATCAGCGTGGTGCGCTCGGCGTCGGTTGGCACGCCGAGTGCCGCTTTTGTGATGCCGGTGTTTCCGGTGGCAAAGCTCGTCAGGATCGAGCAGTCAGCTGCCGCGCAGGTCTTCACGTTGCGGTCGGCCGTGAGCACCTGCCGCAGCATGTAGCCTTGCGCGCCTTTTTCCACCACGTTGCCGTCGGGGCTTTCGGCGGCCTCCTTGCCAAGGCAATCGCCGGCGGGCCGGAAGCTCCAGTAGGCGTCGGTGGTGCTTGGCGCGGGCGTCCAGAAACTTCGCGCGCAGGGCGCGATGAAACCGGTCTGGTTATTGATGGCGTTGGTGCCGGCTGCATCTTGCAGGATCAGCTGGTTGTTGGTGTCCAGGCCGAGCTTGTATTGCTTGAGATTGCCGTTCCAGCGCGGATAGGCGGAATCGTCAGGGCGGAACATGCCCACGAACACCTGGTTCAGGTAGGTGCCCTGCGTGTTCACGCTCACGGGCAGGCTGACCGACGAGAACACGCTGTTGACCGACTGGATCTTGCTGAAGATGTCGTCCAGCGATTCCTTGAGCGCCATGCCAAGGTCGACCTTGGCGCTGAGGTCGTAATACTCGCCTTTGCTTTGGTCTGCCATGCTCTTTAGCAGCGCACTCCAGCCCGGCCCTTGGCCGCCGGTGGCCTTGGCAGCTTCAACGGTGTAGACCTTCACTCCCATGCTGGTTTGCAGGAACTTGGCCCATTCGTCGGCCACGTTGTCCTGCGAGCCGCTCGGGCTCAGCGGAATCATGGTGGTGGTGCCTCCCGCCGCACGCAGTGCATTGGTGGAGGTGGTGGTGTCGCTGGTGTTGTCTTGGGCGGCACCGTTGCTGATGTAGATGACGTAGGTGCCGATGCAGTTGGTGGTGTTCGGCCCGTTGTAAGTGCTGCTGTTGATGGCCGCCAGCGGATTGCCCGGCAGCGCATAGATCGCCTTTGACGCCGCGGTACCAAAGACATTGCCGGTGTAGTCGGCCTTTGCCTTGTTGTTGCCGGCCATGGGGGCGCCGCTCGACAGATAGCGATAAACCTCGGCCATCATCTTGCCGGCCTTGCCGCCGTTGGACTTGTCGTCGTTCTTGCCCAGGCTACGGATCAGCGCGCCGTATTTTCCCCTGTTGGCATCGTCCATCAAGCGCACACCGGCGCGCAGGTAGGCACCGTCGATGTTCGAGTTGCCGCCGCCCGTTTCGCTGAACATCATCACGCCGACCTTGAACTTGCCCGTGGGCAGGCTTTCGAAGGCGCTGGCCAGCGCATTGATCTCGGCGGTGAAGGGCTGGTTCCAGTTGGCCGTGTTGTCCAGAACGAACAGCACGTTCGGCGCGTCCGTCACGGTCTGGTTGTAGCCGACGAAAAGATCGATGTCCTCCGCCTGCGCCGCGGAAAGCCCGAACATCAGCAGTGCGGCGGCCCAGAGCGGCCGGAAGAAGTTCTTTTTCATGATGTCGATCCGTTCATCGTCGTGATCATTCGCAGGAAAGGTCTGGCTATGAGCACAGCGCTTCGAATTGCTCTTTGGTCAGCAGCGCCCGCACGCCCTGGCGCACCGCCGTGACCGTGCCGCTGGCGGCGTCCGTCACGCTGGTGCTGATGTCCCACACCGTGTTGTATTGGTCGGGCAGGGCATTGAGCCCCGAGCCGCTGGTGGATGAATTTCCGCCGATGCCACCGGGGCCGGCCGTGCCGCCTCCACCGGTGTCGGTGGACTTGGTGGCGCGCACGCACGTGGGGGCGGCGATGTCGACCGTGTAGTCGATGGTGCCGTCGTTGTTGATGTCGACACGGCTCTGGGTGGCCAGGGGCCTGGCCAGCGAAGGCGAGCCGTCCACGCCGGGCAGCAGCAGGGAGGAGGCCACCTCCTCGATAGCGCGGTTGGCCGCGGCCACCGCTTCGTTGCGGTTCTGCATGTTGCCCACCGACTTGAGGTTGGTGTTGCTGAGCGTGAAACCGGCGGTCACCGCAAGGGTAATCAGCACCAGCATGATCAGCCCGACGATCAGCGCCGCGCCGCCTTGCCGGCGCTTGGGTGAGGTGGATGGCATCTTCACGGCGTTTCCCTGCGGCCGGTCACGTTGGTCATGCGGATCGCGGTGGTGAACGCGTGGCGCTTGTAGTGGTCGTTGAACGGACCGAGCGTTGCGCTGCCGAGGTTGTAGGTGCGCGTGTCCGTATGGCCGGGCGAAATCTCGGTGCTGCGTGCCACCACGTAGAGCTTCACCGCGACCACGTTGATCAACTGGTCGGCCGTGCAGGGCAACGCCGTGCTGCAATGAACGAAGTTGCCGTCGGGGCTTCCGTCGCCGCGGTTGGTGGGGGAAGACCTGACGGCTGCGTCCGCCCAGGCAATAGCCTGGGTGTAGTTCACGGCCGCGCCGGTCTTGCTCAGCGTGTCCAGGCCCAGTTCCACGCGGAAGCCCTCGACGCCTTCGATAAGAGGCACAGGCGGCTGCTGCGCCAGCCCCGTCGACGAGAGATCGAAGCGCGAACGCGCCAGAGTCGGGATGCCGTCGCCGACCGTTTCGGCGTAGTCCCGCACGTAGTAGATGTCGGAGATGAACCTGCGCTTGGGCGACGGCGTCGTGCAGTTCTTGCTCATCATGGTGGCAAAGCCGGCCGTGGTGAGGTCGAAGTCCGAGGGCTTCTGCGTGCCGCAGAAAGACGACTGGAAGTACAGCTTGCCCAGCGTGTCGGCTTCGCAATTCGGCGTACCGGCGATGCAGGTTTCGGCATGGCGCACCACCAGCACGTCGGTGTTGGCCTTCTTGTTCGTCAGCAGGCCGGCGCAACTGGCCGGCACGGCGTCGTAGGCCTGCACGGGCATGTCGAGCAGGCTGCGCTTGTAGTCTTCGGTCCAGTTCACCGCCGAATAGGGCAGGCACGGATCGGGCGCATTGCCGGTAGGCACTTTCGTGGGCACCCCCGAAACCGTGAGGTCGTCGAACTCGGGCATGTAGTTTTCCCAGAAGCCCGCGTGCGTGATTTCGTTCTCGAGCACAAAGACGCTCAAGCGGCCGCTTTCGATCTGGCGGTTGACCTTGACCATTTCGCGCTGGGTGTTGTTCACATTGAGGAACAGCGCAATCAGCGCCGCCAGCACGATCAGCATGATGGTGATGGACACCATCAGTTCGATCAGCGTCAGCCCGCGCTGGCGCAGCAGGGCACGGGCAGGGTGGCGAGTTTTGCCTGCCCGGCGTGCGCGCATCATGAAAGCGTCCCGATGCGCACCAGTGTCGTCACGGTCCGGCGGCACCTGTCGGCGGTGCATTGCGGGCTTGGCGTTGTTGCGGTGGGAGCCACGTCGTATGCGTCCTTGCCGCAGGCCACGCCTTCCGGCGGTGCGGCAATGGGCACGAGGCCCTGCCAGGCGACGGTGATCAGGTATTCGTTGTTGCCCAAATCCTCCACGCAGCCGCGCCCGCCGATCATGGCGCCAAGCTTGGTGTTGCCCGAGGTTTCGGCTGCGCCCTGGAGTGCGTTGCACCATTCCATGGCGTCGATCTGCTGGCGCGAGCCCGTGCCGGTGGGGCAGTTGATCCCGGCGCCGAGCGGCGACGCGGTGACATAGCTGGAGGCCATGCGGCGATTGATTGCAATGCGGCTCGCCATGTCATTGAGCAGGATCAGCGCCTGCGAGCGCTGGTAAGACTCCATTTCGGACGACTGGAGGCGCGCCTGCAGGCCCACGAGCCCGAACAGGCCGAAGGCAACGATCAGCAGGGTGACCAGCACTTCGATCAGCGTGGCGCCGCGTTGCTTGCCGGCGCGTTCGGCGGTCGGGCCCGGCTTCACCATTTGTCGGCCGGCGTTTTCGCGCCTTGGTTATCGAGGGTGAGGTCGCCGTCGGACGCCTGGGCGCCTCTCGAATCAAAGGTCAGGACAAACCCGGGAGGAGCATCCGCCGCAGACAGGGTGACCGAGTAGTCGTAGTTGGCGGCAACGTCCGCCGGCAGCGAATAGCCGCTGGCCGTAAGTGTCGTCTTGTCGGCGTAGCTGCGGTTCGCCAGCAGGAACTGCTGCTGCCGGTTGGCGATCTCCATCATCTGCGCCTGGGCCGCGGAGCGCTTGGCGCGGATCACGTAGCGGTTGTAGCTGGGCATCGCAATGGAAGCCAGGATCGCGACGATCGCCACTGTGATCATTACCTCGATCAATGTGAAGCCATTGCGCCGGCGCGAAAACGAGAGCTTTTTCATTCAGCTGGCCAGGTGATGATGTGTCAGATTGTATTTAAATGTGAATTTATCACATTTGCTCGTTAAATAGTGCGTCCTTGGGCCGGACGACACGCGTCCGCGGGGCAGGTGTTGGGTACCGGCACACACGAAGCACCGACACATTCGACACTTTGAAAAGAGTCATCAGGCGAGGATGCTTCCGACTGATGGACGCTGGCGTCGTCCTACGTTCGGGCTCCTTGGAGTTCCCAGAATCGATTCATTGCCACTTTGCTCCTCGAGCGAACAGGAGTCGAACCAATGAACAGAGAACCCGGAAACTTGGGCTCAGGCGACGGAACCCGGCCCACCACCAGCGGCGGCGTGGACAACATCGGCGCGGGAGAAAAGTTCACCAGCAGTTCTTCGGCTGCCGGCGAACAAGACTCGGCACCGGCCCCCGCCGAGCGCATGGCGAGCAAGCGCAAGAACGTGGAGGCATCGCGCCACGACGGTTCCGCGGCCTACGGGCTGCGGGAAGACCTACGGTCGGAAACCAACAAGGAGCCGCGCAAGCCCTAGCGGCTTGCATGGCCGAGGAGCCACTCATGACGACTTCGGAAAAAGCTTTCCCCTTTCCCACGTCCAAGAACCACGGCAAGCCGGCTGTCGAGCCGGCCAAGCCGGTCGAGCAGGCGCCCAGCGAAGAGGCCCTGGACAGCGGCGTCGAAGAGTCCTTTCCCGCCAGCGACCCAGTCTCGGTGACCGTGACCAAGGTCAAGCTGCCGAAGGCGCAGCAGGACAAGGACAAGGAAAAGGCGGAAGACACCGGCGGCAAGCAGAAATAGCTGTTCGCGGCGCCCCACGCAACACCCTTGGCGAGCGGCGTTCCGTGCTGCCGGCGGCTTCTGATTTCCTACTGAGCCGCCAATGCTCGACATTGCTGCCGCCTGCCTGGTCATCACCGCGCTTCTGGCCTATGTGAATCACCGTTTCGTCGGGCTCCCGACGACCATCGGGGTGATGGCGATCGCGCTGCTCCTTTCGCTGGCGATCGTGCTGCTGAATGCGGTCGGCCTCGATCATGGGTTGCGCCGCTACGAAGAATCTTTCGTACGTTCGATCGACTTTTCGGACGTACTCATGCAGGGCATGCTGTCGCTCTTGCTGTTTGCGGGCGCCCTGCATGTGAACCTGAGCGAGTTGAAAACTTACCGCTGGCAAGTCGGTGTGCTGGCTCTGGTGGGTACCCTGGCCTCGACCGTGGCTGTGGGCTTCGGCATGTGGATGGTGCTCCCCTGGATCGGCATCGAACTGCCGCTGCTGTACTGCCTGCTTTTTGGTGCCCTGATATCGCCCACCGACCCGATTGCCGTCATGGGCATTCTGAAGTCCGCCGGGGCGCCCAAGAACCTTGAACTCGTGGTGGCCGGGGAGTCGCTGTTCAACGACGGCATCGGCGTGGTGATCTTTGCCTTGGTCCTCGGCATGGTGACGAGCGGCAGTGTGCCGACGGCGGGCGTGGCGTTCGAACTGCTGG
Organism: Variovorax paradoxus; assembly: GCF_009755665.1. Classification (NCBI taxonomy): domain Bacteria; kingdom Pseudomonadati; phylum Pseudomonadota; class Betaproteobacteria; order Burkholderiales; family Comamonadaceae; genus Variovorax; species Variovorax paradoxus. Next base: position 3,009,981 of record NZ_CP046622.1, on the reverse strand, counting down.
CGCGCGAGGCTGGCGGCGGCCTGGCTTTCGGGTTCGGGCTCGGCTATGCGACGTACCGCCTGCTGAAGAGCGTGGACCATTACCAGGTCGAGGTGCTGCTCACGCTCGCAGCCGTGCTGGGCGGCTATGCGTTGGCGAGCCATCTCCACATCTCCGGACCGCTGGCAATGGTGGTCACCGGCGTGATGATCGGCAATCGGGGCCGGGCGCATGCCATGTCCGACACCACGCGCCGCTACATCGACATGTTCTGGGAACTGCTCGACGAAATACTCAACGCGGTGTTGTTCGTGCTGATCGGCATGGAGGTGTTGCTCATCGCATTCAGCGCGCCTGTTCTTTTCGGCGGTGCGACCGCAATCGCGGTCACGCTGGCCGCGCGATGGCTCACCGTAGGGGTTCCGGTGGGTGCGCTGCGCGGGTTCTTCCGGCTCCCCGCCGGCTCGGCGCAGGTGTTGACCTGGGGAGGGCTGCGCGGCGGCATCTCGGTAGCGCTTGCCCTTTCGTTGCCCGCGGGCGAGGAGCGCGACACGATTCTTGCGCTGACATACTGCGTGGTTGTGTTCTCGATCCTCGTTCAAGGCCTGAGCATCGGCAAGGTGATCCGGCGAGCCATGGTGTCCGCAAGCGGTCGCAATTAGCACCGCCATGCCTGGCGAACGCCCGGGCAAGATTCTTGCAGGCTCCGGCTGCCGCCCGGGCAACCCCCATGGCAGAACGCAGTCCCCGGCGGTAAATTGCGCTCGCGCCGCAAGGCGGCAGACAATCGATATCAGTACTTTCGCCCCGAGGAGTGTTCGTGGACGCATGGTCGAGCCAGCAGCTTTCCACCCTGTATGGGCGCGAGATCTTCCGATCGCGCGAGGCGGACGAAACCCACGCGCTCGTGACCCATGAGCTGAAGGCGCACCGGAGCACCTGGGGGCGCGGCAATGTCGATGCGGTCTTCTGCCGGGCCGAACTCAGCGCACTGTCGCTGTGCATCCTGCGCTACGGCTGCGATGTCGACATCGAGCCCGACTCGCTGGGCAATTTCGTGCTGGTGCAGATGCCGCTGCGCGGCCACGCCGAAGTGCATACCGGCGGCCAGACGGTGCAGATCCATCCCGGCCAGGGGGCCGTGGTGTCCGCGCACAAACCCGTGCGGCTGCGCTGGCATGCGGACTGCGAGCAGCTGATGCTCAAGATCGACCTTGCCCGTCTGCAGGACGTGGCACGCCGAACGTTTGCCGCAAGGCCCGCCGGCGGTGCAGGGGCCGCGGCAGAAATCGGCGAGATCGACTTCGAGCTGCCGCTTCGGCTCGACGACGCCGCAGGCACCCAGTGGTGCCGCATGGTGGCCGGCCTCGCATCGCTGCTCCCCGCGGACGGCCACGAGCCGTATGACCCGCGCTGGCTGGCCCACTACGAAGACAACCTCATGCTCTATCTGCTGTGCCACCGGCCCAATTCGGTGCGGCGGCAGCACGACGCGCTGCGGCTCGGCTCGGAGGCGGCCAGCATGCGGCAGCTGCGGCTTGCCGAAGAATTCATGCGCAGCCGGCTCGATGCGCCGCTTTCGCTGGAGGACGTGGCGGAGGCCGCCGGCGTGTCGCGGCGCGCGCTCGGTTTGCTATTTAGGCGCTACCGCGATCTTTCACCCATGGAAGTGCTGCGCAACATGCGGCTCGATGCTGCGCATGCCCAACTGGCGCGGCACGACGGCGCCAGCGTGACCGAGGTCGCCTTCAGCTGCGGCTTCTCGCACCTGAGCCGTTTCGCCGCCTGCTACCGCGAGCGCTTTGGTCGGCTTCCGCGCGAAACTTCGCGAGAGCCGGCGCGGCACTAGAACCGTCGGCTTCGTCAGGCCGGCTTCATGGCGCACTTGGCGGACGAGCTGTCCTGATAGTTCTGCAGCACCGTGCCGATCACCTTGTTGGCAATGCGCCCGCTCGCGTCCTTGCCGATCACGCGCAGGTAGTAGTTCTGAATGGGAAAGTTGTTGGCACCGTAGCTGAAGTCGCCCCGCACCGACTTGTACCTGGCGGCCTTGATTGCCTTGAGCAGCGCCGGCCGGTCGGCCACCTTGCCGCCCACGTCCCGCACCGCCGCGTCCATGGCCATGAGCACGTCATACGCCTGGCCCGCATAGAACGACGGGTTGCGGCCGTTGTTCTGCTCCCGGAAATCCGCCACGAAGCGCTTGTTGGCCGGGTTGTCGAGGTCGTATGACCAATGCGCGGTGTTGAAGAGCCCGAGCATCGGCTCGCCGACGGCGGGAATCATGTCTTCGTCGGCCGAGAAGGCGGTCGAGATCAGCGCCACCTCTTTCGACAGGCCCGCGCCGACAAACTGCTTGATGAAGCTCACGCCCATGGCGCCCGGCAGAAAGAAGTAGAGCGCATCGGGCCTGGCCGCGCGGATCTGCGCGATTTCGGCGGAGTAGTCGAGCTGGCCCAGCTTCGTGTAGAGCTCATCGCTCACCGCGCCCTTGAAGTTGCGCTTGAAGCCGGTGATCGCATCCTTGCCGCCGGGGTAGCTCGGCGCAATGAGCGCGACCTTCTTGAAACCCTTGTCCGAAGCGAATTTGCCCGCCGCTTCGTGGTATGCGTCGTTCTGGTAGGACGCGCCGAAGAAATACGGATTGCACCTGGCCCCCGAGTAGTCGCTCGGGCCGGTGTTGCTCGAGAGATAGGGCACCTTGGCCGCGAAGAGCGGCGCGCCCACGGCGAGTGCGACCGTCGAGCCGATGGGGCCGGTGAACAGGTCGATCTTGTCGCGCAGCAGCATGCGCTCGACCACCTGCCGGGCCAGGTCGGGGCTGCCGCCCGTGTCCGCCTCGACAAACTCCACCGGGACGCCGCCGAGCTTGCCGCCCAATTGCTTCATTGCCACCGCGAAGCCGGCCTTGGCCTCGGCGCCGCCCACCGCAAACGGGCCGGAGAGGTCCATCGCCAGGCCGACCTTGACGGTTTGCGCCTGGGCCCGTGCTTGCGATGCGAATGCGCCCGTGACGGCGAGCGCCAGCAAAGCAACGGCGGTTGTGATTCTTGCCTGCGACATGAAGGATCTCCTCAGGGGTGATTCGGATGGCGTGGGTTGCAACAAAGGTATGTATGCGCGGGGGCCGAGTCTCCACGGCGCGCGAACGGCGGGCTATCCACTTTTCGCGCGGCCTGCGCCTGCAAGAAGTGGACAGACAGCACGCGGGGCGCTCCACAGAATCGTCCGCCGAACCCCACCACTTCGGAGACTCGTCCCATGAGCCAATACATCGACATCGCAGCCGCCGACGGCCAGGCCTTTCGCGGCTACCTTGCATTGCCGCCCTCGGGGCAAGGCCCCGGCATCGTGCTGTGCCAGGAGATCTTCGGCATCAACGACTACGTGCGCGAAGTGGCCGACCTCTATGCCGAAGAGGGCTACGTGGTGCTTGCGCCCGACCTGTTCTGGCGCATGGAGCCGAATGTCGAGCTGGGCTATTCGCCCGAAGACTGGCAGCGCGCCTTCGGCTTCTTCCAGAAGTTCGATGTGGCGGCCGGTGTCTCGGACATCACGGCCAGCGTGAAGGCGCTGCGCGCGCACCCGGCATGCACCGGCAAGGTGGGCGCCCTGGGCTTTTGCCTCGGCGGAAAGCTCGCGTATCTTGCGGCTGCGCATTCGGGCGTGGATGCGGCGGTGGGCTACTACGGCGTCGGCATCGAGGCCGACCTGGAGGTGCTGCCGAAAATCGAATGCCCGATTGCGCTGCACTTCGCGGAGCTCGACAAGTTCTGCCCGGCCGAAGCGCGCAACCAGGTGCTCGAGGCCTTTGCAGGCAAGCCCGGCGCGCAGATGTATGTGTACCCCGGCGTGGACCACGCATTCGCGCGCACCGGTGGCGATCATTTCGACAAGCCCTCCACGCTCATGGCCCACCAGCGCTCCATGGCGCTGTTCAAGGACGCCATCGGCCCCGTCTACGACCTGTCTGCGCTCTGGGACAAACACTGCGAATACGAATTCGCGACGCGCGACGTGGTCGCCACCATGGGCACGATGGTGAGCGAGCCTTATGTGAACCACATTCCCACCATGACAGGCGGGGTAGGGGCCAAGGAGCTCTCGCGCTTCTACAAGCACCACTTCATTCCCACCACGCCGCCGGATACGCGGCTTACCCCCATCTCGCGCACCGTGGGCGCCACGCAGATCGTCGACGAGATGCTCTTCTGCTTCACCCACACGGTGGAAATCGACTGGATGCTGCCGGGCATTGCGCCTACCGGCAAGGCGGTTGAAATCCCGCTCGTGGCCATCGTCAAGTTTCGCGGCGACAAGCTCTATCACGAGCACATCTATTGGGACCAGGCCAGCGTGCTGGTGCAAATTGGCCTGCTCGATGCAAAGGGCCTGCCGGTAGCCGGCGTGGAGACGGCGCGCAAGCTGGTGGACGAGCATCTGCCTTCGAACACGCTGATGCCGCGCTGGCAAAAGTCGACCAGCCTGACCATCGCCGATCCGGCCCTGCCACTCGGATGATGGCGGGCGACTCGGAGATGCTCGAACTGGTGGTGGAAGCGGTGAGGCCGCTCACGCCCGCAATCAAGGCCTTCGTGCTGCGGAGCGCGCACGGCGGTGCCTTGCCGCCGTACACGCCCGGCGCTCATCTGGGCCTGCAAGTCGTCCAGCCCAACGGCCGCGTCGGCCAGCGCGCCTACTCGCTGGTGGCGCCGCACGCGGAGGGCTGCTGCTACGAAGTTGCGGTGCTGCATGAGCCGCAAGGCTCGGGTGGCTCTGCATGGATGCATGGATTGAAGCCGGGCGCCGTGCTGACGGCGCAGCCGCCGCGCAACGATTTCGCGCTGCATACAGGCAGCGTGCCGCCGCTCCTGATTGCCGGCGGCATCGGCATCACGCCGCTGCTGTGCATGGCCCGGGCGCTGGCGGCCGAAGGACGCGCATTCGATTTCTTCTATGCCAGCCGCAGCGCGGTGCACACCGCGTATCTGGACGAAGCGCGCGCGCTGGGCGCCACCGTCGTTCATGACGGCGGCGATCCGGCCCGCGTCCTCGACCTGCGCGCTGCGCTTTCGGCTCCGCAGCCGGGGCGCCACCTTCATGTGTGCGGACCCAAGGGCATGGTGCAGGCCGCGGTCAACCTGGCCCGAGACCTTGGCTGGCCCGGCGACCAAGTGCACTGCGAACTCTTTGCCGGTGCGCTGGAGCAAGAGGGCGACGCGCCTTTCGAAGTGTGCACGCTGCGCTCGGGCAAGACGCTGACCGTGTCCGCCCACCAGAGCCTGCTCGACGTGCTGATCTCTGCGGGGCTGGACCCTTTGTACGACTGCCGCCAGGGCGATTGCGGCGTGTGCGCCGTTGCAGTGGAAGAGGGCGTTCCCGACCACCGCGACCACAACCTGAGCGCCCGGGAAAAAGCCGAGGGCCGGACCATCTGCACCTGCGTGTCCCGCGCGAAGACGCCGCACCTGGTGCTCGACATCTGACCACCACATTTCAGGAGACCCATTCCCATGACCATCGACCTGCAGGCACTCGTGCAGCCTGACCGCGTGCACAAGCGCGTGTACACAGACCCCGCGATCTTCGAGCTCGAGATGGACCGCATCTTCGGCCAGGCCTGGATCTACGTTGGCCACGAGAGCCAGGTGCCGAACGTCGGCGACTACTTCACCACGCGGCTCGGCCGCGAACCCGTGGTGATGGTGCGCCACACCGACGGCAAGGTGAACGTGCTCTACAACCGCTGCCCGCACAAGGGCGCCAAGATCGTTCCGGACGGCAGCGGCAGTGCCGGCAAGTTCTTGCGCTGCCTTTATCACGGCTGGACCTTCAAGTGCGACGGCAGCCTGCTCTCGGTGCCGCTGCGCAGCGGCTACGAAGACACCGCGCTCGACCTGAAGGCGCAACAGCACTCGGTGCGAAAGGTGGCGCGCGTGGCCAGCCACCGCGGCTTCGTGTTCGCGAGCCTGGCTGAAGAGGGCCCCGAGCTCGTCGAGTTTCTGGGCGGCGTGGCCACCTCGCTCGACAACTTCTGCGACCGCGCGCCGGACGGCGAAGTGGAAGTGGCCGGCGGCGTGCAGCGCGTGATACAGCGCAACAATTGGAAGATCTTCTTCGAGAACCTGCACGACACCATTCATGCGGTGGCCACGCATGAATCGTCGTGGCGCGCGGCCAAGGAAGAATTCGAGTCGATGCCGGCCGGCACGCCCAAGCCCTTCGAGGTCGTGATCGTCGACGGCAACGGAGAGCCGCTGGAGTTCTGGGAAAAGCTCGAACTCAAGGGCTACGACCACGGCCACGGCTTCATGGAAGGCATCTTCGTGCCACCCACCGATCCGGTGAGCCTGGCCTACGTGGCGGCGCTTCAGGCAAAGCAGGGCGAGGCGCGCGCCGACCAGATTTTGCGGGTGAACCGGCACAACACCATCGTGTACCCAAGCTGCTCGCCGCACACCTCATTCCAGCAGATCCGGGTGATACGGCCACTCTCGGTCGATCGCACGCTGGTCGAAATATTCAGCTTTCGATTGAAGGGCGCACCCGAGGCCACATTCCAGCGCACGCTCAAGTACACCAACATCGTCAATTCGCCCTCGTCGAACGTGATGCCCGACGACCTCGAAGCCTACAACCGCGTGCAGGAAGGCCTGGCTTCCGACGGCGGCGACTGGGTTAGCATGCACCGCGGCATGGGGCGCGAGCAGCCCTTGCCGGGCGGCCGCTCTTCCAACGGCAACAGCGAAATGCCGGCGCGCAACATGTTCGGCGCCTGGGCCTCGTACATGGGTGTGCGGACCGGAGGCGCCGAATGAACTTCAACGACTGGCAAGAGCAGCAGGACATCACGCAGTTCCTGTTTCACGAGGCACGCCTGCTCGACGAGCACCGGTGGGATGAATGGCTGCGGCTGTTCACGCCCGACGGGCTGTACTGGGTGCCGCTGGTCCACGGCCAGACCGACCACCTCAACCACGCCTCGCTGTTCTGCGAAGACGCCTTGCTGCGCTCGATGCGTGCGCGGCGGCTCGAGCAGGCCCGTGCCTACTCGCAGCAGCCGCCGACTCGCACCGTGCACGTGCTGGGCAACATCTCGCTCGAGTCGCGCACCGAAGCCGGCTGCGTGGTGCGCTCGACCTTCCACCTGCTCGAATGGCGCAAGACCGAGCAGCGCGCGTTCGCCGGCAGCGTGCTGCATACCCTGCGCCGCGAAGGCAACGAGTGGCGCATGGAGATGAAGCGCGTAGAGCTCGTCAATTGCGACGCGCCGCACGAAGCCTTGCAGGTGTTCATGTGACCCAAGCCGCGCTGCTGGCCATGCACTACCAGAACGACGTGCTCCACGCGGACGGCAAGGTGCGCGTGGGCGTGGCCGCCGACGACCCCGCGCGGCCACGCCTGATCGCGGCTGCCGCGCGGCTGATTGCCGGCGCACGTGCGAGCGGCGTGCCGGTCATCTTCGTCCGCATCGCCTTCGCGCCCGGGTATGCGGACTGCCTTCGCAACAGCATGCTGTTCCGCCGCGTTGCCGAAACCGGCGCCGTGCTCGACGGGCAATGGGGAGCGGAGTTCTACGCCGAACTGGCGCCGCTGCCCGGCGAGGCGGTCGTCACCCACAAGCGCAACAATCCGTTCTGGGCCAGCGGGCTCGAAGAGGCGGTGCGCCGCACCGGTGCCACGCGGCTGTACGTGGCGGGCATTGCGACGAACCACGTGGTCGAGCACGGTGCGCGCCACGCCAGCGACCTGGGCTACGACGTGGCGGTGGTGGCCGACGCATGCAGCACCGCGCAGCCGCACCTGCACGCGGCCAGCCTGGAAACACTGGGCATGCTCGCGGACGTGATGCTCGTCGATGAAGCGATTGCACGCATGAAGAACAATGCAACACCGTAGAACATGAAAGAACCGAAAGGCACGCCATGAGTCTGCAAGGCAAGGTTGCCATCGTCACCGGCGCGGCCGCCATGCTCGGCAGCGCCATCGTTCGTGCCTTTGCGCAAGCCGGCGCGCAGGTGCTGGCTGTAGATATCGATGCCGAGCGCGGCCAGGCACTGCAGGCCGATCTGGGTAGCGGCTGCCGCTTCGTGGCTTGCGACATCGCATCCGACGCGGCGCTCGACGCGCTGCTGGCGGACGTGCTCGCCACCGAAGGCCGTATCGACTTTCTCATCAACAACGCGGTGGTCTACGGCGACAGCGGCATGGCCGCCACGCGCGGCGAATGGCTGCGCGCGCTAGACGTCAACCTCGTGTCTGGCGCGGTGCTGGTGCAAAAGGCCGCTGATGCGCTGGCCGCGCAGCGCGGCGCCATCGTCAACATGGGCAGCGTGGGCGGCAAGTTCGGCACAGCGAACCGTGCGCTCTATCCCGCGGCCAAGGCCGCCATCCTTCAGCTCACGCGAAACCAGGCCGCCACGCTGGCGCCGCGCGGCGTGCGCGTGAATTCGGTGTCGCCCGGGTGGACCTGGTCCGATGCATTGAGCCGCATGGCAGGCGGCGACCGTGCGCATGCCGACCGCATGGCGGCGCCATTGCATCCGCTGGGCCGGGCGGGGGACCCGGACGACGTCGCGCAAGTGGTGCTGTTTCTGTGCTCGGATGCCGCGCGCTTCGTGACCGGTGCAGACATTCCCGTCGATGGTGGTTTCTCGATGCTCGGGCCCGACCAGGGGCGGTCGGCGCGCGACTGGTTCGACGCCTGAGCTTTCTGTACGCAAAAATTTTTTTGCCGATCGAGAGGAGCGCTGTAACCCCGGCTTCCGAAGTGGCGAACTAGCAAATAACCGCGCATTCCGGCGCGGTTGCAACTGTTCAACCATCTTCGGAGCTCATCCATGATCAACCGTCCCCTCGCCATTACCGCCCTTGCACTGGGCGCCCTTGCCGCCGGTTCCGCCATCGCGCAAGACAAACCCATGGCCGACAAAATGGTCACGATGGAGAAATGCTACGGCGTTTCGATGGCAGGCAAGAACGACTGCGCCGCCGGCCCCGGCACCACCTGCGCCGGCACCTCGAAGATGGATTACCAGGGCAACGCCTGGAAGAACGTGCCGGCCGGCACGTGCGCCACGATCAAGACGCCCAAGGGCATGGGTTCGCTGGCTCCCATCAAGTCCTGACCGGCGCGCGCCGCCATGCCAGAAACCCTCACGGCCGGCGTCGGGCTCAAGCCGGAGCACTACGTGCCTGCGCTCGACGCACGCAGCGAGGGCCTGTGGTTCGAGGTGCACCCCGAGAACTACATGGTGGCGGGCGGCCCGCGGTTCGGCTGGCTGGAAGCGATTCGCTCCCGCCATCCGGTGTCGCTGCATGGCGTCTCGCTTTCGCTGGCGGGCGATGCGGAGCCCGACGCCGCGCATCTTCAGCGGCTGGCAGCGCTGGTCCGGCGCATTCAGCCGGCGTTGGTTTCCGAACATCTGGCGTGGTCCGCATGGAACGGCCAGTACTTTCCGGATCTGCTGCCGTTTCCGCGCAGCACCGCCGCGCTGCACCGCATTGCGGCCAGTATTGCGCGCACCCAGGACGCGCTGGGCACCGCCATCGCCATCGAGAACCCGTCCCACTACCTGCGCATCGATGGGCACGAGTGGAACGAGATCGATTTTCTTCGCGAGCTTGCGCAGCGCACCGGCTGCAAGCTGCTGCTCGACATCAACAACGTGTATGTGTCCGCCCGCAACCTCGGTTTTTCAGCCGCGGACTGGATCGACCGTTTTCCGCATGCGCTGGTCAGCGAAGTCCATCTTGCGGGCCATGCTGCCGACCCGAACCTGGGCGATTCGCTGCTGATCGATTCGCACGACGCGCCCATTGCGCCGGAAGTCTGGCAGCTGTATCGCCGCTTTGTCGAACGGGCGGGTGCCCGGCCCACGCTGATCGAACGCGACGGCAATGTGCCGGCCTTCGAAGAATTGATGGCCGAGCGCGAGCAGGCCGCCGCCGAGCTCGAGCACGCCACGACGCAGGAGGCCATCGCATGACCATGCCGCACGGCCGGTTTCAGCAGGCGTTTGCAACGGCGCTGTTCTCGCCCACCGAAAGCCTGGACCCTGCGATGCGGGGGCTTGCGGCGCAACCCGCTTTCGCCGTGTACCGGAACACGGTGATGAAGGTGTGCATCGATGCACTCGAGGCCAACTTTCCGACCGTGGCGCGGCTCGTGGGCAGCGAGTGGTTTCGCGCCGCCGCCGCGCTCTACGTGAGTGCCGAAGCGCCGCGCGATGGCCGCCTTCTGCACTACGGCAGCGGCTTTGCCGAATTTCTGCGGGGCTTCGAGCCTGCCGCTGAACTGGTCTACCTGCCAGGCGTGGCGCAACTCGACACGCTCTGGCGCGAGGCCCATGTCGCAGAGGACGCGCCCGTCGCCGATGCTGCATGGGTGGCCCGCCAATCACCGGAGCAGATGTCAGCCTTGTCGCTCAGACCTCATCCCGCGGCACGCTGGGTGTGGTTCGACGACCAGCCAGTGTTCACCATTTGGGAGCGCAATCGGGCGCAGGGCGAAGTCACCGATGAACTGGCCTGGCAAGGCGAGGGCGCCTTGCTGACGCGGCCGTACGACACCGTGAGGTGGCAAGGACTCACGCAGGCCAGCTGCGTCTTTCTCGATGCCTGCGCAGGCGGAGCAACCCTCCAGCAAGCGGCGGAGCGCGCACTGGCCGTCGATGCGAAAGCAGACCTTGCCGCCATCTTTGCCGGGCTGCTGAGCGCCGGCGCATTCACCGCCCCATCTTCATCGCCCGCATCCAACGAAAGAACACCATGAGCACGAATCTCCAGGCGTCGGACTCGATTGCAACCGGCAGCACTCGCGGCCTGCGCGCCCACTGGAATGCCGCGGCCGAAAGGCTCACGCGCGTCGTGACGCACGATGCGCTGGCGCTGGCCACGCGCGTGTCTGTTGCGGCCATCTTCTTCTATTCGGGCCGCACCAAGGTCGAAGGTTTTCTTGCGCTGACCGACAGCGCCTACGAACTGTTCCGTACCGAATACAAGCTGCCACTCGTTCCGCCCGAGCTCGCCGCGCATCTGGCCGCCTATTCGGAGCATCTGTTCCCTTTGCTGCTGGTGCTGGGCCTGTTCACGCGTTTCTCGGCGCTGGCGTTGCTGGGCATGACGCTGGTAATCCAGCTCTTTGTCTACCCCGACGCATGGCCCACGCATCTCTCATGGGCCGCGCTCATGCTGTATCTGGTGGGCCGCGGCGCCGGCCGTCTTTCGCTGGACCACGCCCTGGGCATTCGCTGAGCGGCCTTGCGCCGGCGGCGGTTCCGCGGCAGGCCCGCCGCCGCGCCTGCTTACTCCTTGATGAAATTCAACAGGTCGTTGTTGAGCCGGTCCTTGTGCGTGTCGGCAAGGCCGTGCGGTGCGCCTGCATAGACGATCAGCTTGGCGTTCTTGATCAGCTTGGCTGATGCGCGGCCCGACGCGTCGATCGGCACGATCTGGTCGTCGTCACCGTGCACCACCAACGTGGGCACGTCGAAGCGCTTCAGGTCTTCGGTGAAATCCGTGGCCGAGAAGGCGGCAATCGAGTCATAGGTGTTCTTGTGGCCGGCCTGCATGCCTTGCGCCCAGAACGACTGGATGGAACCCTGCGACACCTTGGCGCCCGGCCGGTTGAAGCCGAAGAACGGACCCGAGGCAATGTCGAGATACAGCTGCGAGCGGTTCTCCAGTTCGCCCTTGCGAATGCCGTCGAACACCTCGATCGGGAGGCCGCCCGGGTTCTTGTCGGTCTTCAGCATGAGCGGGGGAACCGCGCTCACCAGCGCCGCCTTCTTGACGCGGCTGGTGCCATGGCGGCCGATGTAGCGGGCCACCTCGCCGCCGCCGGTGGAAAAGCCGACCAGCGTCACGTCCTTCACGCCGAGCGCGTTGATCACTGCGGCCAGGTCGTCGGCGTAGTGGTCCATGTCGTTGCCTTCCCAGGGCTGGCTCGAGCGGCCATGGCCGCGGCGGTCATGCGCAATCACGCGGTAGCCCTTCGAGGCGAGAAAGATCATTTGCGATTCCCAGCTGTCCGAACTCAGCGGCCAGCCGTGGCTGAAGGCAACGACCTGGCCGTTCCGCGGGCCCCAGTCCTTGTAGTAGATCTGCACGCCGTCGTTGGTGGTGATGTAGCTCGCGCTTTTTGCAACCGCGGCGGCCGGCTGGCGAACGGCCGACTTGTCGGCGGCGAACACGGCGTTGGCGGCAACAGCGAGGGCGGCCACGGCGAAGATACGGGTAACGGCGTTCATGTTTCTTTCCTTTGATTCGGTTTGAGGTTTCAGGTCGGAATCGACAGAACGAACTTTACGTGTGTGGCGAAACGATTGGTGATAAAAAGTCCTGATAACTTGACTTGGAGTATTTCATGCCTGATCGGCTCGAAGCCCTGCTGACGCACTTTTCCGTCAGCGCGCGGGTGTTCCACACCGGCGCGCTCTGCGGAATCAACGACCTGGACGGGCAGGGCGCAACCGGCCAAATGCACCTGGTGCGCCGCGGGGAGGTGGGCGTCAGCCACGGCGGCGCGGAGGTGCTGCGCATCGAGCGGCCAAGCCTTTTGATGTACCCGCGGCCCATGGCGCACAGGTTCATTACCGACGCCGCGCGCGGCGCGGACTTTGCCTGCGCGCATCTGCAGTTCGAAGGCGGCGCCGCAAACCCGATCCTGGCCGCGCTGCCCGCATTCGTGTGCCTGCCGCTGGAAGAAATCGACGGCACCGAGGGCGTGCTGGAACTGCTGTTCGAAGAGGCCTTCGAGCAGCGCTGCGGCAAGCAGGTGCTGCTGAACCGCCTGTTCGACGTGGTGGTCATCCAGGTGCTCAGGCACCTGATGGAAAAAGGGCAGACCCGCTCGGGCCTGCTCGCGGGGTTGTCGCACCCGCGCCTGCGAAACGCCGTGGTGGCCATGCACGAAAAACCCGCGCTCGAATGGACGCTCGACGCACTCGCCGCCGAAGCCGGCATGTCGCGCAGCGTGTTTGCCATCCAGTTCCGCGACACCGTGGGATGCACGCCAGGGGTCTACCTGCAGCGCTGGCGAGTGGGCCTTGCGCAGCAGGCATTGCGCCAGGGGCGCCCGCTCAAGCTCATTGCGCAAGAGGTCGGCTACGGGAGCGAAGCCGCGTTGTCGCGCGCCTTCAAGGCACAAAGCGGCCTTTCGCCGCGGGAGTGGAAGCAGGCTGCATGAGGGTGGGCTCGGTTGCCCCTGACACGACGGTGCGGTAGCCTCCCGGCACCAACACTGCCAGGAGTCTCTCGATGCCCAGTCGCTTGCTTCTCTCCGCTGGCGCTGCCGTTGCAGCCACCGCATTGATCATCGGTTGCGGTGCCATGGGTTCATCGGTCGGCAACCCGATGAGCTTCTTCATCACCAGCGTCAACCCTGGCAAGGGCGGCGACCTCGGAGGCTTGGCCGGCGCCGACCGCTTCTGCCAGTCGCTGGCCACGAGTGCGGGGGCGGGCAACAAGACTTGGCGCGCTTATCTGAGCGTCGCTCCCGCGAACGGACAGCCGGCCGTCAATGCGCGCGACCGGATCGGCGCCGGTCCCTGGACCAATGCCAAGGGCGTGGTCGTCGCCACCAGCGTGGCCGACCTGCACAGCGCCAACGCCAAGGTCGGCAAGGACACCTCGCTGACCGAGAAGGGCGAGGTTGTCTCCGGCGCCGGCGATCCGGTCAACCGCCACGACATCCTCACCGGCTCACGCCCTGACGGCACCCTGGCCGTGGCCGATCCCGGCAAGGACACCACCTGCGGCAATTGGACCAAGAGCGACGGCGGCTCTGCCATCGTGGGTCACCACGATCGCAAGGGCACCAATCCCGATCCAGTAGCCAATGCCTCGTGGAACTCGTCGCACGGTACGCGCGGCTGCAGCGTCGACCAACTCAAGATGAGCGGCAGCGCAGGGCTGATGTACTGCTTCGCGACCAACTGACTTCGGCAGACGGGCGGGTTGAGACCCGCGCCGTCGTCGTGGTAGCGCAACACACCTCAGGTTCTGTTCAGGTTTTGAATAGATAGGTTCTAGTAACGAATTTGTACGGATTGTTTCCTAGTTGTACGCTTAACAGCAACAACTAGTGGAGACAGACGATGAGTTCGAGGCAACGTCGCGGGCCAGCCGCAACAGCGAATCCACCCAACCAGAGCGGCCAGCTCTTGCGTCTGAACCCCCGGCGGCAGCAGGTCCCCGGGCTTTTCTCTCCACATCCCTGATCGCGCCGCCCGTGGCCTTTTCCCTGGCCGCAGCGAATGTGCGTACAGCGAGGCCGCAAAGCCGGAACTCGCCCGCGCGTGCACACGCGCGCAAGTCATCTTTTCAAATCCGTCGCCGAAGGAAAAAACTTCAATGAACCACGTGTTCTGCACTATCTGGTCGAAGACTCTAGGCACTTGGGTGGTCGCCTCGGAATTGGCCACGCAGCATGGCAAAAGCGGCGGAGTCGACAAGCGGCCTCATTCGAAGGACGCAGTGGACCGGTTCGCTGCCGCAGACATGCGCAGCCCCTGGGCCCTGCGGCTGGTCGCGCTGGCGGCGCTGCTTGCCTTGTACGCACCGGTGCAGGCCGCGAACCTGTATTGGGACCCGAACACTTTCGGAGTCGGCCTGGGCGGCGACGGAACCTGGAATACCTCGTCCATCTGGAACACCACCGGCAACGACGTGGCGGGTCCGTGGATCGGCTGGACCAACGACCCACTGGACACTGCCATCTTCAGCGGCACCGCCGGAACAGTGACGCTGGCCACGCCGATCACGGCGAACAGGCTTAATTTCGCCGTCCACAACTACACGATCACCGGCGGCACGTTGACGCTGGGTGGCGTCGCGCCGACCATCGATGGCGCCGGCAATGCGACCATCAGTTCAACCCTGGCCGGTACGGCCGGCCTCACGAAGGCGGGCACCGGCAACCTCGTCCTGAACGGGGCCAACACCTTCACGGGCGGCATCAATCTCAACGCTGGCACCCTGACCGTGAACGCAGATGCGGCGCTGGGCGCGGCGAGCAACACGGTGAACCTTGCCGACGGCGCGCGCCTGACGGCCAACGGGGCGCTGAGCGCCACCCGCGTTGTCAATCTGACGGGTGCGCAAGGTCAGGCGGCCGGGGCCGGCGTGGGTTTCGCCCGGTTCACCGGCAGCGGCGGCCTGCAAACCTACGCTGGCGCCACGATGAGGAACGATGCCAGCGACTTCACGGGTCAGACCACGCTCTACGTTGATGGCGCCTTCTCCTTCACTTCCGTGCGCAACGAAGGCCAAGCCAGTTCGCTCGGCGCCGGGAGCGGCGCAAACGGCACGATCCGTTTCTACTCGGTCAACTCTTTCTTCGACACCGCAAGCTACATCGGGAGCGGGGACAGCTCGAACCGCAATTGGGAGTTCACCGACGCGGGCAGCGCCTCGTCCGGCGCCGGGCTTTACAACGCAGGAACCGGAACCCTGACGCTCACCGGCGGTATGGCCGCCATCGGCACCCGCACCACCCCGATCCATTTCCGCGCCGCGACGGCCGACCTCGAGCTTCTGGGGACGATCAGCGCGAACAACGCCCGCTCCCTCTTCTTCCATGGCAGCGGCGTGAATCGAACCATCACTTTGGGCGGCGCCAACACCTACAGCGGCCTCTCGTATATCGGCTACACCGGCGCAGTGACGGTCCGCGCCCGGACGCTTGCTGACACCGGCGTGGACAGCTCCTTGGGTACGGGAGTGGGCGGCGGCGTCATCCTCATGAATGGGTCCGCACTGAGCTATACGGGCGCGGGCGCCAGCAGCAACCGCCCGTGGACGATCGGGGGTAGCGGCGCAGGTTGGGGAGCCAGCGGCAGCATTCTCAACGACGGCACGGGCGCACTGGCGCTGAGCGGTGCCGTGAGTCTCGACCCCGTGGCCAACAACAGCTTCACGCTCGGCGGCAGCTATGCGGGCGCGGCCAACACTCTCTCCGGCGTCATTTCCGGGACGGGCAACCTCGTCAGCACGGGTTCCGCGACATGGAACCTCACGGGAGCCAACACCCGCACTGGTGCCATCACGGTGAACGGCGGGACGTTGCGCGCGGGCAGCGCCTCGGCCTTCGGCACGACCACTGCCGTCACCGTCAATGCGGGCACGCTGGATCTCAACGGCAACGACATGACGACCGCGACGCTCGCCGGATCCGGCGGCACGGTGGCTCTGGGCGCCGCAAACCTGACGCTCACGGCCGTCTCGGGCGCCGCGACCTATGCGGGCAGCATCACCGGCGCCGGCGGTAGCCTGACCAAGACGGGCGCGAGCACCCTGACGCTGACCGGGCAGAGCACCTATACCGGCGCCACCACGCTGGCGGGCGGCACGCTGGGCTTGAACTTCGCGGGGGCGGGCGGGCCGACCAGCAACATCATTTCCGGCGCCTCGGCACTGGGCATGAGCGGCAGCACGCTCACCGTAACGGGCGCTGCCGGCGAGGCCAACGTGCAGAGTTTCAACGGGCTGAACGTGACCGCCGGCAGCAACAGGATCGGCACGGCGCCAGGCGCGGGCGGCACTGTCACGGTCAATCTCGGCGGCATCACCCGCAGCGGCGGCCTGATCGATTTCGGCACATCCGCCAGCGGCATCATCACGACAGCCAATGCCAATGGCACGCTCGGGGGTTGGGCAACCGTCAACGGCAGCGACTACGCCAAGGTGCAGGGCGGAAGCATCGTCGCCTTCACCGCCGCCGACTACACGAACAAGGACGATGCGGGCGCCTGGCTGAACAACGAATTCATCAGCGACGCCGGCGGCGCGGTCAATACAGCCTATTTCGGTACGGTCGCTGGCAGCAAGCAGCTGGGCGGCCTTCAATACACCGCGGCGGCCAATTCCACGGTGAACGTGAGCGCCGGAGAGACGCTGAGCATCGACGGCGCCATCATCGTCGCGCCCACGGTGAACAACACCACCAAGACCATTCAAGGCGGCAACCTGACCGGCTCCCCAGGCGGCGGTACGCTGGGCGTCTTGCAGAACGGCGGCGCCACCAGCAACTTCACCATCGCCTCGACGATTGTCGACAACGCCGGCGCCATCGGCTTCAGCAAGGGCGGCACCGCGCGGGTTACGTTGACCGGCGCCAACACCTACACCGGCACCACGACTGTAAGCGGCGGCACGCTGTCCATCGACACCGTCGCCAACGGCGGTCTGGCGAGCAGCATCGGCGCTTCATCCAGTGCCTCGTCCAACCTGGTGATCGAGAACGGCACGCTGAGCTACACCGGCGCCAGTTCCGCCACCGACCGTGGCTTCACGCTGGTCGACGGCGGCGCGTCGCGGACCGTCGAGGTGACCAACGGCGCCACCAATCTGGCTTTCAATGGAGTGGTCACCAGCCCCGACGACGCAGGCTTCACCAAGACTGGCGCGGGCACGCTGACGCTGGGCAACGCCGGCAACGACTATGTCGGCGTCACGACGGTGAGCGGCGGCACCCTGTCTGTCGGCACGCTTGCCGATGGCGGTCTTGCCAGCGGCATCGGCGCCTCCGGCAGCGCATCCAGCAATCTCGTTCTAAGTGGCGGCACGCTTGCCTACACAGGCGGCACGACGAGCACGGATCGCGGTTTCACCGTCGGCGTTGTCGGCGCGGGCGGCAGCAGCGGTGGCATCGACGTGAGCAACGCCGCCACCACTCTGACCATGAGTGGCGCGGTGGTCGGGGACGACGGCTTGCGCAAGGAGGGCGCGGGCACGCTGGAGCTTTCCGGAACCAACACCTACTCGGGCGGTACCACGGTTAACGCCGGTACGCTGCGGGCGGGGTCCACCCAGGCTCTTGGCACGGGCAACAACCTGCAGGTGCAGGCCGGCGCCACGGTCGATCTCAACAACTTCAACAACAGAATCGGCGCGCTGGGTGGCAGCGGCAGCGTGACCCTTGGCTCGGCCACGCTGACCTCCAGCGGCACTGGCACCTTCTCGGGCACCATCAGCGGCACGGGTGGTTTCACCGTCGCCGGCGGTACGCAGACGATGAGCGGCTGCAACAATACCTACACCGGCGCCACGGCCCTCAACGGTGGCCGTATCGACGTCAGTTGCCTGAACAATGGCGGCGTGGCCAGTGACATTGGCGCCTCGAGCAACGCCGCCTCCAATCTGCTGTTCAACAACGGTTATCTCTATTACACCGGCGGCAGCATCAATATCGATCGAGCATTCACGCTGCAGAGCGGGTTTGGCGTGCTCGGTGTCAGCAACGCGGCGACAACCCTCGGCATTGGCGGGTCGATTGGAGGCGGCGGCACGCTTTACAAGAGAGGACCGGGCACGCTGGTGCTGTCCGGCAACAACACGTATTCCGGTGGCACAGTTGTCGACGAGGCCGGTATCCTGCGCGCAGGTTCGACGACGGCCTTCGGTACCGCTGGCGTCACCATGGGCAACGTTGCCGGCGCGATACTGGATCTCAACGGCCTCAACAACACGGTCTCTGCATTGAACGGCGGCGGAGCGGCGGGGGGCGACGTCACGCTGGGCGCGGCGACGCTGACGATCAGCAACGGCGGCTTCAACTACGCCGGCAGCATCAGCGGCACCGGCAATCTGGTCAAGACCGGCGGCAACGCCCAGGGTCTGCTTGGTTGCACGAGCACCTATAGCGGCACGACGACCATCAACGGCGGCACCCTGGCCGTCGACTGCCTCACCAATGGCGGCAACAACAGCTCGATCGGCACCAGCGGCTCGGCCGCCAGCAACCTGACCCTCAATGGCGGCACCCTCTTTTACTCTGGCCCGACGACGAGCACCGATCGCTTGTTCACGCTCGGCGCCACCGGCACGCTCTCCGCTTCGGGCACCGGTCCGGTCAGCTTTACGAACACCGGCGCCATCGCGTTTGTCGCTCCCAACGCCAACAGTCTCCTGGGATTGGCTGGCACGAACACCGGCAACAACAATCTTGCCGCGCAGATCACCAACAACGGCACCGGCACCACCTCGCTGACCAAGAGCGGCACCGGCACCTGGATTCTCAACAATCCGAACAGCACCTATACCGGCGTCACCACCATCAGCGGCGGCGTGCTCGGCGTCGACAAGCTCAGCAATAGCGGCGTGGCCAGCAGCATCGGCCAGTCGTCGAATGCAGCGAGCAACCTCGTGATCGGCAGCGGATCGACGCTGCGCTATACCGGCGCGGGCGACACGACCGACCGGCTGTTCACGCTGTCCACCGGGGCCAGCGTCATCGAGTCGTCGGGCACCGGCGCCGTCGTGTTCAGCAACACAGGATCGGCCGCCTACACCGGCAGCGGAGCCCGCACTTTGGCGCTTGGCGGAACCAACACCGGCGCCAACACGATGGGCGGGACCATCGTCGACGGCCCCGGGGGCACGACGACGCTGGCCAAGAACGGACCGGGCAACTGGATCCTGACGGGCAACAACACCTTCACCGGCAACACGGTGATCAACGACGGCAACCTGACGATCGGCAATGGCGGCACCACGGGCAACGCCGGCGCAGGCAATGTGTTCGTCGTCAATTCGACCTCGACGCTGTCAGCGAACCGCAGCGACACCTTCAACTTCAACGGCACGATCAGCGGCGCGGGCAATCTAGCGCAGATCGGCACCGGTACCACCGTGCTGACGGCCGCGGGCAATTCGGTCGGCGGCACCACCTCGATCAGCGCCGGCACGCTGCAGGTCAACGGCGCCCTGGCCACGGCCGGTATCTCGATGACCGGCACTTCCGCACTGACGGTGAACGGCACGGTGCAGGCAGCCGGTGGCACGGCCTCGGCGGTCACCGGCGACGCCGGTGCCAGCACCCTCAACGTCAACGTCGGCGGCACGTTGCGCGCAGGCGGCAACCTGGGCGCCGGCGCGGACACCGCCACCCTGGCCGGCACCCTGAACACCGGTGCCGGCACGCTCGACCTGGGCGCCGACAACGACACACTCGCGCTCAACGATGGCGGCACGATTGCCGGCATCGTCAGCGGCGGCACCGAAAGCGGCGCCGGCGACACGCTGCGGGTGAACAACACCGCCAGCCGCACGCTGGATGGCACCAGCACCGCCGGCTTCGAAACGCTGGTCAAGCAGGGTTCCGGCACGCTCACGCTCACCGGTGCGCAGAGCTATTCCGCGGGCACCGCGGTGCAGGCAGGCACGCTACTGGTCAATGGCATCCAGACCGGGGCAGGGGGGCTCACCACCGTGCAAAGCGGGGCCACGCTGGGCGGCACGGGCACCGTTGCCGGCGACGTGACCATTGCCAGCGGCGCTGCGCTGAGTCCGGGCAATGCCGGTGCGGTGGGCGCATTGACCGTCAATGGGAACCTGACGCTGAACAACGGCTCGGCGCTCAACTACCAATTCGGGCAAGCCAATGTGGTGGGCGGCCCGCTCAACGATCTCACCACGGTGGCGGGCAACCTGACGCTGGACGGACTGCTCAACGTCAACCCGACTGCCGGCGGCAGCTTCACGCCCGGCGTGTACCGCGTCATCAGCTACACCGGCGCCCTGACCGACAACGGCCTGACCATCGGCAGTGCGCCCGCAGGCAGCTACGCCGTGCAGACTTCGGTCGCGAACCAGGTGAACCTGCTCAACAGCACTGGCGTCTCGCTCAACTTCTGGGACGGTCCCGGCAACCAGAACAACGGCACGATCCAGGGTGGCAACGGCCTGTGGCAGAACGCCGCCGGCGGCGACAACTGGACCGACCAGACGGGCGCGATCAATGCAACGTTTGCCGATGGCGCTTTCGCCATCTTCAGCGGAACCGCCGGCACCGTCACGGTCGACAACAGTCTCGGTGCCGTCAGCGCCTCGGGCATGCAGTTCACCGTGGATGGCTACACCATCAGCGGCGATCCCCTCACGCTGAACGGCGCGCCGTCGATCATCCGCGTGGGCGACGGCACCAGTGCGGGCGCGGGCATGACCGCCACCATCGACGCGGCGCTGGGCGGTGCGGGCGGGGTGCAGAAATCCGACCTCGGCACACTGGTGCTCGGTGGCACGAACTCCTACACCGGCGGCACGAGCGTGAACGGTGGCGTGCTGCAAGTGGCCGCCGATGACAACCTGGGCGACGCAAGCGGTGGGCTCACGCTCGATGGCGGCGCATTGCGCAACTCGGCGGGATTCGCGTCCGCGCGGGCCGTCACGCTCGGCACCAACGGCGGCACTTTCGATACGCAGGCGAACCTCACGCTGTCCGGCACCATCGGCGGCACGGGTTCGTTGACCAAGACCGGCGCCGACACGCTGACGCTCACCGGCAGCAACACGTATATGGGCGGCACGTCCATCAACGGCGGCACAGTGGCGGTATCCGCGGATGTCAACCTCGGCAATGCCGGCGGCGCGCTCTCGCTCGATGGCGGCACGCTGCAGAGCACGGCCGCCTTCACGTCTGCACGGGCAGTCACGCTCAATGCGGGCGGCGGCACCTTCCAGACCACCGCCGACCTCACGCTGACCCGCGCGATCGGCGGCTCCGGCGCGCTGACCAAGACCGACGCCGGCACGCTGGTGCTCACCGGGAACAACACCTACGGCGGCGGCACCACGATCTCGGCGGGCACGCTGCAACTGGGCAATGGCGGCGCCACGGGCTCCATCGCGGGCAATGTCACCAACAACGGCACTCTGGTCTTCAACCGCTCGGACACCTACAGCTTCGGCGGCACGATCTCCGGCAGCGGCGGCGTCACGCAGCAAGGCACCGGCATCACGGTGCTGACCGGCAACAACAGCCATGGCGGCAGCACCGCGGTCAATGCCGGCACGCTGATCGTCAATGGCAACCAGGCGGCGGCCTCCGGAGCCACGTCGGTGGCAGCCGGCGCCACGCTGGGCGGCGTCGGCACGATCGGCGGCAACGTGTCGGTGGCCGATGGCGCAACGCTCAGCCCGGGCAACCTCGGCAGCGTGCCGGGCACGCTGACCGTCAACGGAAACCTGACGCTGGGCAATGCCTCCGCGCTGAGCTACAACTTCGGCCAGGCCAACGTGATCGGCGGCGCCTACAACGACCTGACCAGGGTCGCGGGCGACCTCACGCTGGGCGGCACCCTGAATGTCGCGACCACGCCGGGCGCGACGTTCGACCCCGGCATCTATCGCGTCATAAGCTACGGCGGCACGCTGACCAACAACGGCCTGGTCGCCGGGACGATGCCTTCGCCGAGCTTCTATGTGCAGACCTCGGTGAACAACCAGGTGAACCTGGTGAACACCGCCGGCTTGCCGGTGGACTTCTGGGATGGCCCCGGCAACCAGAACGACGGTGTCCTCCAGGGGGGCACCGGCCTCTGGCAGAGCGCCGCCGGCAACGGCAACTGGACGCTGGGCGATGGCAGCGTCAATGCGCCGTTCCCGGACGGCAGCTTCGCGGTCTTCGCTGCCGCGCCGGGAACGGTCACGGTCGACAACAGCCTTGGCGCGGTCAGGAGCAGCGGCATGCAGTTTGCCGTGGACGGCTACACGGTCCAGGGCGGCCCGATCGCGCTGACCGGTGCGACGAACATCCTGCGCGTGGGCGATGGCACTGCCGACGGCACGGCCATGACCGCGACGATCGCCTCCGCGCTGACCGGCACGGGCGGCGTGCAGAAAACCGACCTCGGCACCCTGGTGCTGACCGGTGCCAACACCTACGGCGGCGGCACGAGCATCACGGCAGGCACGCTGCAACTGGGCGACGGCGGCGCCAGCGGTTCGATCGTCGGCGACGTGGCCAACAACGGCACGCTGGTCTTCAACCGCTCGGACAGCACCACGTTCGGCGGCGCCATTTCGGGCAGCGGCAGCGTCTCGCAGGCGGGTGCCGGCACCACCGTGCTCACCGGCACCAACACGTATCTCGGCACCACGAACGTGCAGGCCGGCACGTTGCTCGTCAACGGCGATCAGTCCGGCGCGACCGGGCTCACCACCGTCCAGGGTGGCGCGACCCTGGGTGGCAGGGGCACTGTCGGCGGAGACGTAGCCATCGCGGGCGGCGCCACGCTGAGACCGGGTGATGCGAGTGCCCCCGGCACGCTGACCGTCAATGGCAGCTTGTCGCTGGACAGCGGCGCCACGCTCAACTACCGGTTCGGCGAGGCCGGCACCGCGGGAGGGGCACTGAACGATCTCACCGTGGTGCGCGGCAACCTTGCGCTCGACGGCACGCTCAATGTCAGCATCGCGCCGGGCGGCAGCTCCGGGCCGGGCGTGTATCGCGTGTTCAGCTACGACGGTGTCCTGACCGACAACGGCCTGGCGCTTGGCACGGTTCCGCCGGGCGACTTGTTCGTGCAGACCTCGATCGCCCAACAGGTGAACCTGGTGAACACCACCGGTCTCACGCTGAACTTCTGGGATGGCCAGAGCACCCCGGGCAATGGCGCGATCGACGGCGGCAACGGCACCTGGCGCCTGGCCGACAACGAGAGGTGGACCGAGGCCAGCGGCGCGGTCAATGCGCCGTACTCCAACGGTGCATTCGCCATCCTGGCCGGCACGCCGGGCACCGTGGCGATCGACAACGGCAACGGCCAGATCGAGGCGTCGGGCCTGCAGTTCGCAACCGATGGCTACCGCCTCACGGGAAGCACGCTGGCGCTGACGGGCAGCGCGCCGACCATTCGCGTGGGCGATGGCACCGCTGCGGGCGCCGGCATGACGGCCACTATCGACGCGGCGCTCGCCGGCACGGGTGCATTGACCAAGACCGATCTGGGCACGCTGGTGCTGAACGGCAACAACACGTTCAGCGGCAGCACGACCGTGGAAGCCGGCACGCTGGCAGTCAATGGCAGCCTCGGCGGCAGCAGCGTCAACGTGCTCGCAGCAGGCCGGCTGAAGGGCTCGGGCACGGTCGGCAGCCTGGCCGTCGCGGGCACCGTCGCGCCGGGCAACTCGATCGGGACGCTGACGGTCAACGGCAACTTCACGCAAGCCGCGGGCTCGACCTACGAGGTCGAAGTCGACCCGGCATCCACGGCCTCCGACCTGATCCACGCCAGCGGCACCGCCAGCATCGCGGGCGGAGCGAAGCTCAACGTGACGCGCATCAGCAGCAGCGACTTCGTGGTGGGCAACCGCTACACGGTCGTGACCGCCGACGGCGGCGTCACGGGCACCTACAGCCTGGGCGGCGACACCCGCACCGCATTCGTCCAGTTGCGCGACACCTATGACGCCAACAACGTCTACCTGAATGCCGAGAAGGTGCGCAGCTTCACCGACGCAGCCGGCACGCCCAACCAGGCGGCCGTCGCCGCGGCGCTGGACAGCATGCCCCAGAGCAATGCGCTGGCCAATGCGGTGGCCTTCCTGCCCAACGACTTCGCGGCGCGCGACGCACTGAACCAGCTGTCGGTGGACCTGCATGCCTCCAGCAAGACGGCGATGCTGGAAGACAGCCGCTTCGTTCGCGAGGCGGCCATCGACCGCCTGCGCACGGCCAGCTGCGCGCCGGGCAGCGCGCCGCCGCAGCCGGCACAGCAGCAACCGGCACAGCAGCAACCGGCACAGGCGCAGCCGGGCAGCCAGCAAGACGGCTGCACGCCGGCCGACAGCCAGGCGGGCACCGCCTGGGGCCAGGTCTTCGGCTCGTGGGGCCACATCGACGGCGACGCCAACGCCGCCAAGCTCAAGCGCGACATCGGCGGCTTCGTGGTCGGTGCCGACAAGGCCGTCGGCGCCGGCTGGCGCGTGGGAGCCTTCGGCGGCTACAGCCGCACCAGCGCCGACACCGACGCGCGCAACAGCAGCGCCAAGACCGACAGCTATCACCTGGGCCTGTACGGCGGCACGCAGTGGGGCGCCACCTCGTTGCGCCTGGGCGCGAGCCAGAGCTGGAACAAGCTGGAGACCAGCCGCTCGGTGGGTTTCGAAGGCTTTGCGGACAGCGTCTCGGCCAAGTACGACAGCACCACCACGCAGATCTTCGGCGAAGCGGGCCACCGCATCGACGCGGCAGGCGTGGCGCTGGAGCCCTTCGCGCGCCTGGCCCATGTGCGCGTGAAGAGCGACGCCTTCCTGGAGCGCGGCGGGCTGGCCGCGCTGTACGGCCAGGGCGGCAGCGTCGATGCGACGTTCTCGACGCTGGGCGTGCGCGCCAGCACCCAGCTGGGCAGCACCACGCGGCTGCGCGGCATGCTTGGCTGGCGCCACGCCTTCGGCGACACGACGCCCACCAGCACGCATGCGTTCGCAGGCAGCATCCCGTTCACGCTCGCGGGCGTGCCGCTGGCCAGGAACGTGGCGGTGGTCGAGGCGGGCGTGGACATGCAGCTGCGGCCGAACCTCACGCTGGGGGCTTCCTACTCGGGGCAGTTCGGCGGCGGGCTGAAGGACCACGGGTTCAAGGCGAGCCTGAACTGGGCGTTCTGAGAGCGGACACGCAAGCTGCTCGGCCGCGCCTCGCGGCCGGCACTTGCGCTCCCTGGCGATGTTCTATTTGTTGCGCCTCAGAACTGCGCTTGCGCGTCGCCCGTCCGGTCATGCACCCAGCGTATCGCCTGCTGCTCTCCATGCCGGGTTGCCTCAGCCTCTGTCCCATACACGATCTCTTCCGTGTCGTTGGGCAGTTGTGTCTCTTCTTCATCCGCAGGCGTGCGGACAACAACAACGATGGGTTGATAGCCGCCGCGCACGGGCTCCGCGCGAAGCTCAAAGCGGAATCCGCGGTATTCAAGAGAATGCCCGTCGGAAATGGGTGTGCTGTCGTCTGTCATGGTTGTTGACCCGGAGTTCCAGAAATCGTGCGCCAGTTTGGGAGCGGCGGCCTGCAGGCGTGCGGAGGAACCGTTTGAAGGACGGTGCGCCGCGCGATCTCGTTTGCCAGGCAGAGGTCTTTGCTCCAGATAGCGCTCCCACAGATACAGCGCCGGCAGGGCAAACAGGTGCATTGCCGCTGCGAAGATGCCAGCGCAGAAGAGGGCGATTGCCACCAAAGGGCTTGCCGCAACTCCCAGGATCGTTCTTAACATGTTGGCTTAAAAAGTGAAAAAGTCAGCGGCCCGCCAGCGCCTGCGGGCAAATCTAGCCGGGCGCGATCGGAAGGTCGTACGGCTGGGCTGACGGATTGCGTAGGAGGCTTGCCAGCCGGGTCTTTCCGACCGATTTGGGAGGGCATACTTCGCTCCGCCTGCGAAACTACCGAGCTCCAAAAGACACGACAAGACATGACCGACCAACTGCAACATCGCAATAATGTCCATGTGGCCGGCAGCGGCCCCGCCACGCTGTTTTTCGCGCATGGTTTCGGCTGCGACCAGAACATGTGGCGCCTTCTGGAACCCGAGTACCGCAAGAAGTACCGGACAGTGCTTTTCGACCTCGTCGGCAGTGGCGGCTCCGATCTCAAGGCATTCGATCCGGGCAAGTACGCGTCACTGGACGGCCATGCCGCGGATGTGATCGAAATCGTGAAGGCCTATGGGGAAGGCCCGGCCATCTTCGTGGGGCATTCGGTCAGCGCGATGATCGGCGTTCTGGCGGACCTTGCCAGTCCCGGCCTCATTGCGGCGCACGTGATGGTCGGGCCGTCGCCCTGTTACATCAATGATGGCGACTATGTCGGAGGGTTCGAGCGCGCCGACATCGACTCGTTGCTGCACACCCTCGAGAGCAACTATCTCGGATGGTCCAGCACGATGGCGCCGGCAATCATGGGTGCGCCGGAGCAACCCGAACTCGGCGTCGAGCTGACCAACAGTTTCTGCCGCACCGACCCGGAGATCGCGAAGCACTTCGCGCGCGTCACCTTCCTGTCGGACCACCGAGACGCCATTGCCGAACTGCGAACGCCTTCGCTGATCCTCCAGTGCGACGACGACCTGATTGCTCCCGTGGCCGTCGGCGAATACATGCACAAGGTCATGCCCGACAGTGTTCTGACGATCATCGACAACGTCGGGCACTGTCCGCATTTGAGCCAGCCGAGCGCCAGCAACGACGCGATCGCATCGTTTCTCTCGCAGCGCGGTTACTAGGCCTGCTCATGACAGCGCTGCGGCCCGCCGATGAGATGCTGCTCGACGGTGTTCCCTGCGGGCTGGTCGAGACAGACGCAAAGGGCGTCTTCTTGCGCGTCAACAAGCCGTTCTGCGCCTGGTTGGGCTATGACAAGGCAGATCTGGTGGGCAAGAAGCGGCTGCAGGACCTGTTGACCATGGGCGCCCGCATCTTTCACCAAACCCATTGGGCGCCCTTGCTGGAAATGCAAGGCTCGATCTCGGAGTTGAAGCTCGACGTCCGGCACCGGAATGGAAGCACCCTGCCCATGGTTCTCAATGCCGTTCGTCACGGGCACGGGCCGGATCACACCCAGGAAGTGGCCCTGTTCGTGGCACGAGACCGCGACAAGTACGAACAGGAGTTGCTTCTGTCTCGGAAAAAACTCGAGGCACATATTGCGGAAGTGGAGCGCCTTCAGGCCGAAACGAAAGACCGGGCGCTTTTTGCGGAGCAGATGATCGGGATCGTGAGCCACGATCTGCGCAACCCGTTGTCCGCCGTTCACACAGGTATCCAGGTTCTCTTCAAGCATGCACCCACCGACAACCAGGCACGGGTGCTGTCGCGAATGGCGCAGTCGGTGGACCGCGCGAATCGCCTGGTGTCGGACTTGCTGGACTTCACCGTCGCGCGTGTGGGAAAAGGCATTGCGATCAACCCCCAGCCGGTCGACCTGCACGAGGTGGTCGCCCAGAGCGTGGCCGAACTCGCCTTGTCCTTTCCTGATCGGACGTTGCGCCACGAAACCGAAGGCCGCGGGGCGTGTCGGGCCGATCCGGATCGAGTCGCACAACTCGTCGGCAATCTGGTGGCAAACGCGGTGACCTATGGTGACCCGCACAGGGAAGTCACCATCAAAACATCAGTGAGTCCTGAGCGCGTCGAGGTTTCGGTGCACAACTGGGGTCCTGCCATTCCGAGCGAACTCATTTCGGCCTTGTTCCAACCGATGGTCCGCGGATCGCCAGCCAGCACCGGCAGAAGCGTGGGCCTCGGGCTGTTCATCATCATGGGGATTGCGAAGGCCCATGGCGGGCAGGTAGCGGTGGAGTCAAGCAACGCAGAAGGGACAACCTTCGTCGCCACCTTGCCCATGTCTGGAGAATCGACGCTCAGCCCCGCTGGCTGAGCAAGCCAAGCAGCACGACCACCGCAATGCCCAGCAGCAAGGTCGTGCATTTCCAGAAGATCACCGGGTTCTTTTCGACGAGCGGCGTGCCACGGCTGTTCAAGAAATCCGGGCGGGGTTGCCGCAGGTCTTGCACAAACTCTGAAAGCACCTCGTAGCGCTTGAGCGGGTTGGGGTTGAGCGCCTTTCGCAGCACTTCGTCGATCCAGGCCGGAATGGCCCGCTGCGCGTCCAGCGCGGACCTGTACTGCAGATTGCGCTGGTCTGCCCGCGTGCGAATTCGTGCAGCCTCCGCCCCGTAGGGCAGCCGTCCGGTCAGCATCTGGTAGACGATCACGGCCAGCGAGAACAGGTCCGATCTTGCCGACCCACCTTCGCCCACAAAGTATTCGGGCGCCGTGTACTGCACCGTCCCCAGTATCTGGTCAGGCGCGGCCAGCGTGCTGTCGTCCAGGCCGGCCACCCAGGTGGAGCCGAAGTCGATGATGCGCACCGTGCCCGTGCGGTCGATCATGATGTTCTCGGGCCGCAGGTCCTGGTGCAGCATTTCGAGGCGGTGAAAAGCCTGCAGGCCTTTCGCGAGCTGGTCGACGATGCCGCGCACCGATTCGAGGCTCGGCCGCGGGTTGTCGACCATCCACTGCGCCAGCGTCTGCCCCTCGACGAACTCCATCGCAACGTAGAGGTAGTTCCGCTTGCGATGGGTGGCGTGCGGCTTGAGCACGTGCGCGCTGTCGATGCGCCGCGCCACCCATTCTTCGAGCAGAAAGCGGTCCAGATGCGCCTCATCGTTCTGCAGGTCGACCGAGGGAGTCTTGAGCACCACGCGCTGGCCCGTGTCGTCGTCGGTCGCCAGGTAGATGTGGCTGCGATGGCTGTGGTGCAGGTCGCGCACGATGGTGTAGCCGTCGAAGCGCATGCGCGCCTCCAGCAGCGGCGGCAGCTGCAGCGCGGCGCGTTGTGCGTGCAGTTCGTTGACGTCGCCATCGGGCAGGGCGTCGATCCTGACGATCTGCACCGTCAGGTTGTCCGGGCTGCCGCGGGCGTAGGCTACTTCCGCAATGCTGCGAGCCGCGGCGTCCAGGTCGGTGGGGTTCGCATCCAGTGCGGCCTTGATGGCCGCGGTGTCGATGTGCTCGTGAACGCCGTCCGATGTCAGCAGGAAGACATCGCCTTGCTCGACGGGAACGGCGCGGTAGTCGATCTCCACATGCGGCCCCACGCCCAGTGCGCGGCCAAGGTAGCTTTGTCCGCCGCCCACCGACACGCGGTGGTCTTCGGTCAGCTGCTCGAGTGCTTCTGCATGCCAGCGGTAGACGCGTGTGTCGCCCACATGAAAGATGTGCGCGGTGGTCGACCTGACGACCAGCGCGCTGAAGGTGCAGACGTAGCCGCGGTCCTTGTCGAAGCGGCCGCCGCCGTTCTGCGTTTGCGCATGCAGCCACGCGTTGGCGGCCGTGAGCACGCGCTGGGCCGAGCGGCTCACGCTCCATGCGTCCGGGGTGCAGTAGTAGTCGGTCAGAAAGCTCCTGACCGCCGACTCGCTGGCCACGTGGCTCACGTCGCTGCTGCTGATGCCGTCGGCAATGGCAATTGCCACGCCCTTGGCACTGCGGACTTGTCCCTCCGGCAGGGCGGCGCCGTGGAAATCCTGGTTGGTTTCCTTGCGCCCCTTGTCGGAGTACTGGCCGATCGAGACCGCGAATGCGGAGCGCATCGTCACCGGCGGCGAGCGGCTGGGCCGTGTTTAGCGGACCACGCGCTTGGGGCCCGTTTTCACGTGTGTGGCGTACAACGTGAGGCCGGTGAACGACAAGCCGCCAATGAGATTGCCCAGCACCGTGGGGATCTCGTTCCAGATGATGTAGTCCATGATCGAGAAGTTGCCGCCCATGAGCAGTGCCGACGGGAACAGGAACATGTTGACGACCGAGTGTTCGAACACCATGAAGAAGAACACCATGATCGGCATCCACATGGCAAGCACCTTGCCCGTGACCGAGGTCGAGATCATTGCGCCCACGACACCGGTCGACACCATCCAGTTGCACAGCATGCCGCGCACGAAAAGCGTCAGCATGCCGGCGGCGCCGTGGTTGGAATAGCCCACCGTGCGCGCCTCGCCGATGGTGGCGATCACCTGGCCGACCTTGTCGGGCGGGCTCGTGAAGCCGAAGGTAAAGACGATGGCCATCAGCACGGCCACGGTGAACGCGCCGAGAAAGTTGCCGACGAACACCAGCCCCCAATTGCGCAGCACGCCGCCGATGGTCACGCCGGGGCGCTTGTCGATGAGCGCGAGCGGCGTCAGCACGAACACGCCCGTCAGCAGGTCGAAGCCGAGCAGGTAAAGAATGCAGAAGCCCACCGGAAACAAAATGGCTCCGATGATCGAGTAGCCGGTCTGCACGTTGATGGTGACCGCGAACACAGCCGCCAGTGCCAGGATTGCGCCCGCCATGAAAGAGCGGATGAGCGTGTCCCGCGTGGACATGAAGATCTTGGATTCACCGGCGTCCACCATCTTGGTGACGAATTCGGAAGGCTGCAAATAGGCCATGGCGTTGCTTTGGTTTGAAGAAAAAGCCGAAAGAAAAAAATGGAAAGGAGAGGCGCGGGGAAGCCGCAGCCTCAGGCCGCCTTCTCCAGGGCAAGATGCGCGGAAGACGCCGCGGCGGCCAGTCCTTGAAGGACGTCGCCGACCACGATGATCGAAGGGCTGCACAGGCCGTTGTCGGCAATGGTCTGCTCCAGCGTCGCGAGTGTTCCCACCGCATGCCGCTGGGTCGGCAGGCTGGCGCTCTGGACCACGACGATGGGCGTCGAAGGCGGCAGGCCGCTCAGCAGTTCGTTCTGGATGCGGCCCGCGCCCGACACACCCATGTAGATGACCAGCGTCAGCCGCGCGGCATGCGCGGTGGCCGCCAGCGCGTGCCAGTCGGTGCCCGGCGAACCAGGCTTTGCGTGGCCCGTGACGAAGACGACGCCCTGCGCATGGTCGCGGTGCGTCAGCGGCACGCCGAGCGAGGTCAGCCCGGCCAGGCCCGAGGTGATGCCGTTCACCACCTCGACCTGGATGCCGGCCTGCGCAAGGTGCTCGACCTCTTCGCCGCCGCGGCCGAAGATGAAGGGGTCGCCGCCCTTGAGGCGCACCACGTGCTCGCCTTCGCGCACGGCCATGATCATGAGCCGCTCGATGAAGCTTTGCGGCGTGCTCTTGCAGCCGCCGCGCTTGCCGACGTGGATCACGCGTGCACCGGGCTGCGCCATGGCAACGATCTCGTCGCTCACCAGGTCGTCGACAAGCAGCACGGTGGCCGACTGGATGGCCTTGAGCGCCTTGATCGTGAGCAGTTCGGGGTCGCCCGGGCCGGCGCCGACGAGCGTGCAACGGCCATGCACGGGGGGCATGCCTGGGTTGCGGTCGTCGCTGCGCGACGAAGACGTGAGAGTGAGGCTCATGTCGTTCTTCGCGTCAGGCTGCGGAGTCTTCGGTTTGAAGGCAGGCGCGGTTGGCCGGCCCCGCGACCGGTCGCTCGAGCTCCACCGCATGCGTGGCAAGCTCGTTCGAATCCAGGTGCACCACGCCCTCGGCAACCTTCACGGCAAACTTCGGCGTGCATCCTTCATCGGGCGACTTGGCGCACCCGTCGTCCAGGCCGATGGCCCAGTTGTGCAGCGGGCAGGCCACGCTGGTGCCGAACACGATGCCCTGGGAGAGCGGCCCGCCCTTGTGCGGGCAGCGGTCCAGCAGCGCGAACACCTGGTCCTCCGCATTGCGGAACACCGCCACGTCCACGCCCACCGGGCGCGCCACTCGGCGCGCGCCCAGCACCGGGATGTCCTCGACGCGGCAGATCACTTTCCATTCGTTGTTGTCGTTCATGGCTGTTGCTCCTTCATTCACGCTGCCTGCGTTGTTTCGTCCACCACCGCCACGGGCGTGAACTGCCGCACATCCACCTGCGCCTGGCTCGACTCGAACCAGGGATCCGGCTCCCCATCCAACGCGAACTGCAGCCGCTCCCACAGCGCCTTGCGCCCGGCCTCGTCCTCCAGGATCTTCTTCTTCACATAGTCCAGGCCCACCCGCCCGATGTAGTGCACCGTGCGCTCCAGGTACCAGCCTTCCTCGCGGTACAGCTGCAAGAACGCCCCCGAGTACTCCATCACCTCCTCGGCCGTCTTCACCTTCACCAAGAACTGCGCCACTTCCGTCTTGATGCCGCCGTTGCCGCCCACGTACAGCTCCCAGCCGGAGTCGACCCCGATCACCCCCACGTCCTTGATCCCGGCCTCCGCGCAGTTGCGGGGGCAGCCCGAGACCGCCAGCTTCACCTTGTGCGGCGAATACATCGCCCACAGCGCCCGCTCCAGGTCCTTGCCCATCTGGGTGGAATCCTGCGTGCCGAAGCGGCACCACTCGCTGCCCACGCAGGTTTTCACCGTGCGCAGGCTCTTGGCATAGGCAAAGCCCGAAGGCATGCCGATGTCCTTCCACACCCCCTCCAGGTCTTCCTTCTTCACCCCCAAGAGATCGATGCGCTGGCCGCCCGTGACCTTGACGGTGGGAATCTTGTACTTGTCCGCCGCATCCGCGATGCGCCGCAGCTCATCCGGCGTGGTGTGGCCGCCCCACATGCGCGGAATCACCGAATAGGTGCCGTCCTTCTGGATGTTGGCGTGGCTGCGCTCGTTGATGAAGCGGCTCTGCGGATCGTCCTTGGCCTCCTTGGGCCAGGTGCTGATCAGGTAGTAGTTGATGGCCGGGCGGCAGGTCGCGCAGCCGTTGGGCGTGCGCCAGCCCAGGTGGCGGTACACCGCGTCGTGCGTCAGGTGGTGGTCCTTGCGGATGGCGTCGCGCACCTCCTGGTGGCTCGCATCGGTGCAGCCGCACACCGCCTTCTTCTTGGGCGTGGCCGAGTAGTCGCCGCCGGCGGTGAACATCAGGATCTGCTCCACCAGCCCGGTGCAGGAGCCGCAGCTGGCGCTGGCCTTGGTGTGCTTCTTGACCTCGTCCAGCGTGAACAGGCCCTTTTCCTTGATCGCCTTGCAGATGGTGCCCTTGGTCACGCCGTTGCAGCCGCACACCTCGGCCTCGTCGGGCATGCTGGCGGCCTTGTTGTGGCCCTCGTGGCCGGTGTCGCCGATGTTGGACTCGCCGAACATCAGCTTGTCGCGGATGTCGTGCACGCTGCGCCCGTCGCGCAGGAGCTTGAAGTACCAGCTGCCGTCCACCGTGTCGCCGTACAGGCACGCGCCCACCAGCTTGTCGTCCTTGATCACCAGCTTCTTGTAGACCCCGCCGAAGGGGTCGCTCATGACGATCTCCTCGGTGCCTTCGCCGCCCATGAACTCGCCGGCCGAGAAGAGATCGATGCCCGTGACCTTGAGCTTGGTGGAGGTGAGCGAGCCCAGGTAGCGCCCGATGCCGAACTGCGCCAGGTGGTTGGCCGCGACCTTGGCCTGCTCGAAGAGGGGGGCCACCAGCCCGTAGGCGATGCCGCGGTGGGCGGCGCATTCGCCCACCGAGTAGATGCGCGCATCGGTCACGGTCTGCATGGTGTCGTTGACCACGATGCCGCGGTTGCAGTGCAGGCGCATCTTCTCGGCCAGCTCGGTGTTGGGGCGGATGCCGACAGCCATGACGATCAGGTCGGCGGCCACCTCGGTGCCGTCCTTGAAGCGGATGGCGGACACCCGGCCCTGGTCGTTTCCGACCAGCTCCTGGGTCTGGGCGCCGATGAGGAACGCGAGGCCCCGGTCTTCCAAAGACTTCTGCAAGAGCTTGCCGGCCACGTCGTCCAGCTGGCGCTCCATGAGCCAGGGCATGACGTGCACCACGGTGACGTTCATGCCGCGCAGCATGAGGCCGTTGGCCGCCTCCAGGCCCAGGAGGCCCCCGCCGATGACGACCGCGTTCTTGTGGGTGCGGGCGGTCTCGATCATGTAGTCGGTGTCGGCGATGTCGCGGTAGGCGATGACGCCCTTCAAGTCCTTGCCGGGCACGGGGAGCATGAAGGGGTTGGAGCCGGTGCACATCAAGAGGCGGTCGTAGGCGGCCTCGGTGACGGCGCCCTGGGCGTCGACGGCGCGCACGATGCGCTTGACGCGGTCGACTTCGACGACTTTCTTGCCGGCGTGCAGGGTGATGTGGTTGTCCGAGTACCACTCCCAGCTGTTGAGCACGATCTCGTCCACGGTCTGTTCGCCGGCCAGCACGGGCGACAGGAGGATGCGGTTGTAGTTGGGGTGCGGCTCGGCACCGAAGACGGTGATGTCGTACATGTCCGGGGCGAGCTTCAGCAACTCTTCCAGGGTGCGCACGCCGGCCATGCCGTTGCCGACCATCACGAGCTTGAGTTTGTGCATGGGGTGGGGCCTTTCGAAAATGCAAATGCCGCAACGCAGCTTTGTGTGGCTGCATTGACGAGCGGGGTTGGGGGGAGGGGGCGCCCGCTGAGTGCGGGCTGAAGGTGCTGGCGCTATTTGCGCCGGGCGTTCGCAAGCCGCGAAAACCACACCAAAGCGGTGCTTCGTTACACCGTGATTTCCTGGTCATGCAAAGACCGTGCCTGCATGCGATAGCCGCACCCCTGCTGCGGAAGGCGCCTGTGCGGCGGATGAAGCAGGCACCCGAACGGAGCCCGCGCTCGCAACTGGTGCGGCGGCGCCGGGCTGCTGCAGGGCCTCAGGCGGTGCCGTGCACCAAGTGCTCGAACACGTCGTCCGAGCCCATCTGGCCGCCTTTCAGCATGATCTCCATGCCGTCGAGCGCGGCATCGTCGCTGTGCACCCGGCACAGCGACGCGCCGGCGCCCATGTCCGCCACATACGACAGCCCCCATGCATCGAGCGCTTGGACGCCATGGCTCGATGTGTCGCCGCCGGCAATGCCCACGCGCCGCAGCGGCACCATCGCCAGTACCTTGGCCAGCAGATCGCCGCCCGCGCGTGCGAGCGCCTGCGCATCGAGCTCGGTGATGGGCCTCAACTGTTGTTCGGAGGGGCGGGTGCAGGCCAGCACGTTGCGGCCGCCCGCAAGCCCACGCGCGATGTCCTGGGCATGGCGGTTGAGCGTGGCCGCGTCTTGCCGGGCGAGCAGCGGCGCGTCGAGCCACACCGTATCGAACGAGCGTGCCCCCGCCACTTGCCGTGCCGTCACGGGCGAGAGGCTGCCGGCAAGCACCAGCACCGGGCCTCGCGCGGGTGCCACGCGGTGCGGGCCGGCCTGCACATCGGCATGGCGCGGCCCAAGGGCAGTGGCCAGCGCATCGACCACGCTGCTCGGCCCCACGGCAAGCAGCGTGGCACGGAGGGCCTGTGCCCACAGCACTTGGCCGATGCTTGCCAGTTGCGGTGCTTCGGCCACGTCGAACAGCACGGCGCCGGTGCCGGCTTCGGAAAAGGGCGCTTGCAATGCGCACTGCAGTGCATTGCCAAGCGCATCCGGGCCTCGCACGGTGGCCGTGAAGGGAATGGAGCGAACGTCGGCCAAGCCCTGCCTGCCCAGGTGAGCCCGCAGATCCGGCTCATCCATTGGCGTGACCGGGTGACGGCTCATCGTCGGATGCCTGTCGATGCGGAACACCTCGCCTCCGGCACCCGCCGCGGCGAACAGGTTGCCGAAAAGGCAATACCGCCCAAGGTTGGGCTGGCCGCCCACGATCGCCGTCCACGGTTGTTCCACGGCGGTACGCAGCGCGCGAACGGCCGCGCCAATGGAGCCGATATGCGGCGCGCTGTCGAAGGTGGAGCAGGTCTTGTAGTGCAGCACGCGGGCGCCGAGCGACCGGAACAATGCCGCCACCGGGGCCAGTTCGGCCTGCATCGCCTCCGGCGCCATCGCTCGCGCTGCGCCGGCAATGCCCAGCACATCGAGCGGCCCGGTGCGGGCGAGCCGCGCGGCATCGGGCGTCTTCAGGAACAGCATTGCACGCAGGCCCGCCCGCGCCGCGGTGCCGAGAGTGTCGGTTGCGCCGGTGAAGTCATCGCCGTAGTAGACGATGGCCGGGGCGGGCATTGCCGGCGTCACGGCTTGCCGAAGAAGGCGAGGGCACGCGCAAGCTCGGGAGCGCCGCGGGCCGCGTCTTCCAGCGCAACACCGTTGCGAACGGCCGACCATGCCTGCCGGATGCTGGCCACACCTGCCGCCGCACCGTCTGGATGCGCAAGAATGCCGCCGCCGGCCATGAAGAGCAGGTCGTCGCTGCCGATGGCCGCCCAGGTGGCCGGCACGGTGCCGGCCCATTGGCCCGACGAGAAAGCCGGCATCACGCGGTCGTCCGCAGCATCGGTCAACGGCGTGAAGCAGTCGCGTGCCGACTCGATCACTTCGCTGTCGGCCTGCGAAAACTTGCCCTGCAAGCCGTGCACGTGCATGTGGTCGACACCGGCGAGCCGCCAGAGCGTTTGGTAGGCCTGGAAAGAGATGCCAAGCAAAGGATGCCGCGACAGTGCGCCGTATCCGTTGCGGTGGCCATGCAACGCCAGGCCGGTATGGCGCCGCAAGGTTTGTATGCCCGAATGCCCGCACCAGTTGAGGCTGGCCATCACGCACGAGCCGCCTTCGCGCTCGACCAGGTCGGCGTGCCGCTTCATGGCATCGGTTTCGTCGGTGATGTTGAAGGCCACCATGACGTGCTTGCCGGTGCGCTCCTGGTGCGCGCGCACCACGGCCATGACCGCGGGCACGCGCTCGGCGAGCGGTGCGTGCGCCGGGTCGGCACACACCTCGTCGTCCTTGATGAAATCGACGCCCGCGGCGCACAGCCGTGCAACCAGCTCTGCCGTTTCGGCCGCGGAGAGCCCCACGTTCGGCTTAATGATGGTGCCGACCAGCGCGCCGCTTGCAACGCCGGTTGCGCGCCGCGTGCCCGCGATGCCGGCGCGCGGCATTTCGAACTTTGCGCGGTAGGCGGCTGGCACCCGCAGCGATTCGAGCCGCAGGCCCGTTACTTCGCCCAGGTCGTAGAGGTTGCCCGATACGGTGGCCGCAAGCGTCGGCAGGTTGGCACCGATGTTCGCCACCGGAAACGAAATGTCGATGTACGCGCGCCGCCATGGCCCGCGCGTGCCCTTGCGCTCCAGCAGCGCATTCGGGAGGCTCGGCGCCTCGGCTGGAGCAACTTCGGCAATTGCCTCGACGGTGGCGCGCGCCCGCTCGCGCAGCGCATCGGTCTCGCCCTCCACGCGCGTGAAGGTGCCGCATGATTGTTCGCCTGCCATCACCTCGGCCACGGCGGCCGGCTCCAGCGGCGTTTCGATCAGGTAGCGCCCGTGGACGCGTTCAGCAGGCACCATCGCCGTGCTCACAGCTTGCTCAGGTCCGGAAAGGGGCGCACCGGTTCGCTGCCGTTCCAGCCTTCGGAGGCGCTTCGGATCAGGTCGAACATCTTGCCCTTGGGCCCCGCCACTTCGGACAGTTCGATCACCGTGCCCGGGTGGTATTCGGTGTCGAAGTAGATGAAGCGGCCGCGCTCGCCCACTTCGCCGCTCATTACCGGCTTGAAGCCCTGCGCGGTAAGGCGCGCCAGGTCGGCGTCGTAGTCGGCCGTCCAGTAGGCCACGTGCTGCAGCCCGGTGCGGCCGGCCTGCAGGAAGTCGCGGTACATCGAAGGCACGTCGTTGCGCGTCTGGATCAGTTCTACCTGCACATAGCCCGAGTTGGCCAGCGCAACCGAGTTGTGCGGCTCATGCGCTTCGCCGTTGTAGCGGTAGTTCTTGATGGGCACCTTGGGGTTGTAGAACCAGGGGCCCACGCCGAGCTTGGTGCTCCAGTAGTCCATGGCGGCCTCGATGTCGTGCACGACATAGCCCAGCTGGCGAATCTCGCCGAGGAATCGACTCATTGCGGTTGGCTCCGTTGATGTGAGTGTGTTGTTGTGGTGTCAGAACTTGAGAAAACCGGTCGAGAACCACGGGAACGCGGCCACGATCACCAGGCCCACCAGCATCGCGGCGATGTAGCCCCAGATGTGCCTGATGCCTTCGTCGGGGTTGACCTTGCTCACCGCGCATGCGCCGTAGTAGCCCACGCCGA
Source organism: Variovorax paradoxus (assembly GCF_009755665.1). Taxonomy (NCBI): domain Bacteria; kingdom Pseudomonadati; phylum Pseudomonadota; class Betaproteobacteria; order Burkholderiales; family Comamonadaceae; genus Variovorax; species Variovorax paradoxus. Next base: position 2,971,813 of record NZ_CP046622.1, on the reverse strand, counting down.
AAGGCGGGGCGAAGAGGCCGATGCCCATCGCGAAAATGACGACCATGGCGTAGTGCACCTCGTGCACCCCCGCGGCCTTGGCTATGGGAAAGAGCAGCGGCCCGAACAGCACGATGGCCGGAATGCCCTCGAGCACGCTGCCCAGCACGATGAAGGCGACGATCGACACCGCCAGAAAGCCGTAGGTGCCGCCCGGCAGCGCACCCATGATGCGTGCCAGGTCTTGCGAGAAGCCAGACTGCGTGAGACCCCAAGCCATGGCGGTGGCACAGCCCACAATGAAGATGATGGCGCCCGAGAGCGAGGCCGTGTCGACCAGCATCGGCTTGAGCCGCTTCCAGTCGAACTGCCGGTACACGAAGAGCCCGACGAGCGCCGAGTAGACGATGCCGATGGTCGACACCTCGGTGGCCGTTGCCACGCCCTCGACCACCGCGGCGCGAATCACGAAGGGCAGCAGCACCGCGGGCAGGGCCACCAGCAGCAGCTTGCCGATTTCGCGCTTGCTGTGGCGTTGCACGCCGCTCAGGTCTTCGCGGCGGTAGCGCCACCACACCACCACGCACAGTGCGGCGCCCAGCACCACGGCCGGCAGCAGCCCGCCGGTGAACAGCGCCGCAATGGAAATGCCGGTGACCGAGCCGATGGTGATGAGCACGATCGACGGCGGAATGGTCTCGGTCTGCGCGCCAGTGGCAGAGAGCAGCGCCACCAGGTCGCCCGGCTTGGCGCCGCGCTTCACCATTTCCGGGAACAGCACGGGCGCAATGGCCGCCATGTCGGCGATCTTGGAGCCCGATATGCCCGACACCAGGTACATCGCGCCGATCAGTACATACGAGAGGCCCCCGCGCACATGGCCCAGCAGGCTCGCAAGAAACTGGATCATGGCGCGGGCCATGCCGGTCATCTCGATAAGTGCGCCCAGGAAGATGAAAAGCGGCACCGCAAGCAGGATGAGGTGCGACATGCCTTCGTCGAGCCGCCCCACCATGACCAGGAGCGGCGTGCGCGTGGTGAGCGCCAGGTAGCCGAAGGTGGCCAGAGCGAATGAAAAAGCAATGGGCACACCCGAGAACACCGTGGCCGCCACCACGACCACGAAGAAGATCACCAGGTTGAACTTGCCGAGCGTGGCAAAGAGCGGTGCCGCGAGCCAGAAGGCACCCACCAGCGCGGCCATGCCGAGCACCGCGATAGCGATCTGCCGGCCGGTGCACACGCGCAGCAGGCGCAGCAGAGCCATCACCACCATGATGCCGATGCCAGCCGGAATGGCCGCCGCGCGCCATGCGTTGCTGATTTCGAGTGCGGGCGTGACGATGAACGACTCTTCATGCGCGTAGTCGATCGACGGCCAGACGATCAGCGCCAGGAAAGCGACAGACGCCGCAATGGCAAAGGCGTCGAGCAGGGCGCGCGTCGAAGGCTGCACCTTCTGCAGCAGCGCCGTCATGCGCATGTGTTCGCCGCGCCGCAGCGCCACGGCCGCGCCCAGCATCGAGAGCCACAGGAACAGGATGGATGCGAGCTCGTCCGACCACACCAGCGGCGCATGGAACACATAGCGCGAGACCACGCCCGCGAACAGCACGCAGATTTCTGCCAGCACCAGCAGTGCGGCAACGGCTTCAACGGCGCCGCCGAGGACCCGGTCGGCGCGCGCGGCGATGCCGCTCAGCGGGTTGGCCGACGGGCCGGCGCTCGCGTCTGCGTGCAGGAGGGGCGCCGCCTCGAAAGTCGATTCATGCACCATGGGTGTCAGGCCAGCTTGCCGACGGCGCCTTCGAGCAGCGCCCACGCCTCGGGGCCGAAGCGGCCCTTCCATTCACCGTAGAAGCCCGATTCGCGCAGCTTGGCGCGAAAGCTGTCGGCAGTGGGGCGGTTGATGGTGAGGCCCTTGGCCTGAAGGTCGCCGACCACCGATTCGTTGAGCTTCTTGATGTCTTCGCGCTGCTGCATGCCGGCGTCGTTGATGGCGCGCGCCACGATGGTCTTGAGGTCGGCGGGCAGGGCGTCCCAGGCCCGGCCGTTGGCAACGAACCAGTAGCCGTCCCAGATGTGGTTGGTGAGCGAGCAGAACTTCTGCACCTCGAAGAGCTTGGCCACCTGGATGATGGGTAGCGGGTTTTCCTGCGCATCGACGATCTTGGTCTGCAGCGCGGAGTAGACCTCGCTGAACTGCAGGCTTGCCGGCGCGGCACCCAGGCCCTTGAACATCGAGATCGACAGCGGGCTCACCGGCACGCGGATCTTCAGCCCGTCCATATCCTTCGCGTTGGAGACCGCGGCCTTGCTGCTGGTGGTTTGGCGAAAGCCGTTGTCCCACATCTTCTCGAAGGCGTAGAGGCGCGACTTGGCAATGGCGCCGCGCACGTGGGCGCCGAGCTTGCCGTCCATGGCGCCCCACACCTGGTTGTAGTCGCTGAACGCAAAGCCCACCGCGTTGATGGCCGCCACCGGCACCAGCGTGGCAATGACGAGCGCAGAAGGCGTGAAGAACTCGATGCCGCCCGAGCGCACCTGCGCCAGCATGTCGGTGTCACCGCCGAGCTGGTTGTTGGGAAAGATCTTGATCTCGACCCGGCCGTTGGTTTCCTTGGCAATGCGGTCGGCCGCCTCTTGCGCGCGAATGTTGAGCGGGTGCGTCAGCGGCAGGTTGTTGCCGTACTTGTACGAGAACTCGGCCGCGCGGGCAATGCGCGGCAGGGCCGACACGATGCCGGCGGCGGGGAGGGCGGAAAGCGTGCGCAAGGCACTGCGGCGGGTCAGCGATGTCATGTCTTTTGTCTCCAGGATCTTCGGAATGCGGTTGATGCAATCTGATGCACCATTGGATTCGAGCCACAGCGAAGATAAAAGCATGCATGATCCGGGTCAAACTCGATCCTGATGGTTTTTGATGTATGCGGGATAACCCTTCAACCGATGCGCCCCGTGCCCGCGTGGTGGACATTGCCCGCGCCGCAAAGGTGTCGACCGCCACCGTCGACCGGGTGCTCAACCGCAGGCCCGGCGTGCGCGACGCCACGGTGCAGCGCGTGCTCAAGGCCGCCGGAGAGCTCGACTACCTGCCTGGCCCCGAGCTCTATGCCGCGCTCACGCCGCCGCCGCTCAGGCTGGTGTTCCTGCTGCCGGCCGGCACCAACCGCTTCATTCGCATGCTTGGCGACATGGTGGGCTATTCGCAGGAGCACTGGGCGCCGTTCAACGTGCAGTGCCGCACGGTGTTCATCGAGAGCTTCAATCCGCATGAACTGGCCGATGCGCTGCGGCGCCACGGCCAGCGTTGCGACGGCATTGCGATGATGGCGCTGGAACACCCCGCGGTGCGCGAGGCGGTGGCGGCGCTCGCCGCGCGTGGGCTGCCGGTGGTCACGCTCATTTCAGACCTGTCGAACTCCGAACGCGCCGCCTTCGTGGGCTTGGACAATCGCGCCGCCGGGCGCACTGCGGGCTATCTCATCGGGCGGTTCATCGGCGCGCGCGCCGCAAAGGTTGCGCTCATCGCGGGCAGCCTGAGCTACAAGGCCCACGAAGAGCGCGAAGCCGGCTTCTTGCACGTGATCGAAGAGATGTTTCCCCGGCTCGAGGTGGTGGGCCTGCGCGAAGGGCAGGACGACGCCGGCAAGAACTACCGCCAGACCCGCGCATTGCTGGAGCAATACCCCGACATGGGCGGCATCTACAACATTGGCGGCGCATCCGATGGCGTGGCGCGTGCACTGAAGGAGGCCGGGCGCGAACAGAAGGTGGTCTTCATCGGGCACGGCCTCACGCCCGACACGCGCACGCTGCTGATCGACGGCAGCATGGACGCGGTAATTACCCAAAGCCCGCACACCACGCTCATGAACTGCGTGCGCATCTTTGCCAACCTGCGCGACGGGCGTGAAGCGCTCAGCGGGGTGGAAACCACCCGCAGCCAGGTGATCTTTCGCGAGAACCTGCCTTAGCTGCCGTTCAGCCCGGCCACTGGAAGCGCGGCGCGCGCTTGGCGAGGAAGTCCGTCACGGCCTCGCGGTGGCCCTTGGTTCCCATGGCGAGCGCCTGCGCGCTGGCCTCCAGTTCGAGCCGGGTGTCCAGGTCGTCGGAAGCAGCGAGGCTGCGCTTGATGAGGCTTACCGCCGAGGGCGATGCGCCTGCAAAGCTGTCGGCCAGCGCGCGTGCGCGGGGCAGCAATTGCTCGGGCGCCTGCAACTCCATGGCCAGGCCCAGGCGCAGCGCTTCTTCGCCGCCGACCTCGCGTCCCGAGAGCATCAGCTCCTTGGCGCGTTGCGCACCGACGATGCGCGGCAGGGTATAGAAGGTGCCGCAGTCGGGCACGAGGCCGATCTTGATGAAGGACACGCACAGGCGCGCGCGCGGCGTGGCAATCACGAAGTCGGCGGCCATGGCCAAGCCGAAGCCGGCTCCGAAGGCCGCACCATCGACCGCGGCAACCACGGGGCGGTCGAGCGTGATGAGGTCGCGCAGCCAGCCGTGCAGGTCGTGCAGGCGTTCGCGCCAGCCCTGGTTGTCCAGCCCCGCGCTCGCAATGCTGCGCAGGTCGCCGCCGGAGCAGAAGTGCCCGCCGGCACCGGTGATGACGAGCGCACGCACGCCACGGTCGCGTCGAACACGCTGTACCGCGTCGGCCACTTCTTCGCGCATGGCCGGGCCGAGCGCGTTGCGGGTGGCGGGGTCGTCGAGCGTCAGTACGGCCGTCGAGCCCTCGGTTTCGAAGCGGATGCGCTCGTAGGCAGGGGAAGCTTCGGGTGTGATCATGGTGTTGAAGGAGCGAATGTCGGATCAGGCCGCCGGCTTGAGCGCGGAACTCAGGTCGCGTCCACCTGCCAGCGAACTGCCGCCGTCCACCGGAATGACGGCTCCCGTGACGAAGCTCGACCAGGGCGAGCTCAGCATCAGCGCCATCAGCGCGACGTCTTCGGTGCGGCCGAAGCGGCCGAGCGGAATGGAGGCGGCCATGGCCGCGAGCGCCTCTGGGCCAGGAGCCAGCCTGCGCACGCCTTCGGTGTCGCCGATGGGGCCGGGCACGATCGAATTGACGCGCACGCCGTCGGTACCCCATTCCATGGCCAGCACGCGCGTGAGCATGTCGACACCCGCCTTGGCGGCGCACACGTGCGCCTGGTAGGGCGTGGGGTTGGCCGCCTGCGGCGCAGAGATGTTGATGATCGATGCACCCGGCCGCCGCAAGAACTCATGCGCCCCGCGCAGCACGTTGAAGGTGCCCACGAGGTCGATGTCGACCACGGTTCGAAAGCCCTTGCTCGACATGCCCAGGGCCGGCGCCACGAAGTTGCCGGCGGCACCTGACACCAGCACATCGATGGGGCCGAAGGCCTCGTGCGCCGCGGCCAGCGCGGCGCCGATGCTCTCCGCATCGCGCACATCGGCGCTCCAGCCCTCGGCGCGGCCGCCATGGCTGCGCAGGCGCACGACGGCGGCGGCCACGCGTTCGGGCGAGCGGCTGGCAATGCCCACGCGGGCACCGCGCCGGGCGAAGGCCTCGGCAATCGACAGGTTGATGCCGCTGCTTCCGCCGGCGACGAAAACCGTTCGGCCCCGGAAGTCGAAAGCCGCTTCGGGCGGCGGTGCGAGAGAAGCTTCTGCGTATTCGGTCATGGGCGATGTGTGAATGAAGAAAGACGCCGCTGCACTCAGTTTTCCGACGGCGGCAGCGGCAGATAGCGAAACGATCCGAGCGCGCTGGCCACCAGTTCGCCGCTGGCGTCGCGCGCTTCGGCTGCGCACGAAACGACGCCGTCGTTGGTGTCCAGCGCAATGCCGTCGGCCACGATGCGGCCGAGGCCGGGCCGCAGGAAGCTGGTGTTCAGGTTCAACGTGACGGCGGTCTTGGTGAAGTCGACCAGCGAAACCGCTGCGCTCGCCATCACCACGTCGAGCATGGTGAGGATCACGCCGCCATGCACGGCGCCGATCACGTTCTGCAGCTCGGGCCGCGCATCGATCAAAAGCCGCGCCCGGCCGCCTTCCGAGTAGGCGCGCTCCACACCCATCATCCGCGTGAAGGGCACGCGCGCGTAGGCGTTGCGTCGGTCCATCTGATCGGCCATCCCTGCGGACATCTCAGCGGACATAGGCGGCGCGCAAGGCGGTCTTGAGCACCTTGCCGGCGGCGCTTATCGGCAGCTCCCTGGCAAAGGCGATGCTGCGCGGGCACTTGTAGCCGGCCAGTTCGCGGCGGCACCACGCCGTGAGTTCGGCGATGAGTTCAGCGGCAATGGCATCGCTCGCCGCTTCGGCCGCGGGATGCCCCTGGCGTACCACGACCACCGCATGCACCGCTTCGCCCCAGCGCGTGTCGGGCACGCCGATCACCGCGGCGTCGGACACCGCCGGATGGCTGCGCAGCGCCGCCTCGACCTCGCCGGAATAGACGTTTTCGCCGCCCGAGATGATCATGTCCTTCAGCCGGTCGGCAATGAAGATGTAGCCGTCCTCGTCCATGCGCGCGGCATCGCCGGTGCGGAACCAGCCCTCGCGGAACGCCTGCTGGGTGGTCTCCGGCAGGTTCCAGTAGCCGCGCGTGACCATGGGGCCGCGCACCACGATTTCTCCGACCGACCCGCGCGGCAGCTCGGCGCCCGATTCGTCGACGATGCGGATCTCTGCGCCCAGCCCGGAGCGACCGACGGAGCGCCAACGGTCCGCCAGGCGCGCCTCGCCGTGGTGGTTCTGCGGCGGGTTGATGCAGACGGCGCCGGCGGTTTCGGTGAGTCCGTAGGCCTGGAAGAACTCCGCCTCGGGCCAGGCCAGGAGGGCGCGGTCGAGGAGGTCGGGCGGCATGGGCGCCGCGCCGAATGCAATGCGGTTGAGCGACTGCGCGCGCGCCGGGTCGAAACGCGGCCAGTCGAGCACGCTCTGCAGCATGCTCGGCACCATCACGGTGTCGGTGATGCCGTGGCGCTCGATGGCGGCGAGCACCGGCTCCGGGCGAAAGCTCGGCATCGTGAGGCAGGTGCCGCCGACCATCGACTGGCCGACCAGCCGCCCCATGCCGGCCACATGGAACAACGGGGCCACCAGCAGCGACACGCTGTCGGGCGCGTTCGGCAGCTCGGCAGCGCGCGTCATCGATGCCGTCCAGAAATTGGCATGCGAGAGCATCACGCCCTTCGAGCGCCCGGTGGTGCCGCCGGTGTAGAGCAGGGTGCACAGCGCGTCGCCAGCCGTGCGGCTGTCGGGCAGCGGGGCGCAGCCCGCAGCCTCTTCAGCCAGCGCGCTGAATGAAATCACCGGTGCCAGGTCGCCCAGCGGTGCGGCGGTTTCGCTCAACGCCTCATCGCTGACAAGAAGCAAGGCGCCCGCATCGGCCAGTGCGAAGCGCAACTCGGGAACGCTCCAGCGCGTGTTCAGCGGGCATGCCACGGCGCCCAGCCACCAGCAGGCCCACAGCGCCACGATGAGGCGGTCGCTGTTCGGCGCCAGCAGCGCCACGCGGTCGCCGGGCTGTATGCCTCTTGCCTGCATGGCGGCCGCGTGGCGCGCCACCGTGTCCAGCAGCTCTGCAAAGTCGAGCGAGCGCTCCGAGTCTTCCGTCACATGGCGGAGGGCCGTCTTGTGGGGGTGGCGCTGCACGGCGCGGTGCAGGCCCTGTGTCAGGTACATGTGTGTCTCCAGCTGCGTGGGTTCAGTTGGGGCGAGGCACGCCGCTGGCCGTTGGTGCATCGGCCGGCGCGCGGTAGCGGAAGGTGCCCATGGCCTTGGCCACCACCGTGCCGCTGCCGTCGACCAGCTCGGCCTCGCAAAAGCACACCGAGCGCCCGCCGCCCGTCGCGCGGCCGGTGGCCACCAGCCGGCCCGCCGCAGGACGCATGAAGCCGATGTGCATGTCGATGGTCACCACTTCGCGGCTGTAGTCGATGCGGCTGAGCGCGGCGTGCGCCATGGCGCTGTCGAGCAGCGTCATGACCACGCCGCCATGGCCGCCGCCGTGGTTGTTGCACAGCTCGGGACGCAGCTCGAGCGAGACGACCGCCTTGCCGTCCGCCGCAAAGTCGCGGCGGGCGGCCAGCAGCTCGAGAAAGGGCACATGGCGCTCCGGTCCCGCCACGGGGCGTGCCGTCGATTTCGGTTCGCTAAGGGTTTCGTTCATCTGCACGAGGTTCATTCGGGTTTGAAGCCGACTTCGTCGAGCATCTGCTTCTCGCGTGTGTACTGGGCTTGTGCGTAGGCGCGGAATGCCGCGCTGTCCATCGGCCACGCCGCAAGATCGAAGTCGCTCAGGAGGCGCTGGTAGGTCGGGTCTTCCATGCCCTTGCGCAGGGCCGTCTGCAAGCGGGCGGAAATCTTCGGGTCGAGGTTCTTCGGCGCCACCAGCCCGAAAGGCGACTGGATCACCAGGTCGTAGCCCTGTTCCTTCACGGTCGGTACCGCGGGCCAGCGCTTCAGCCGCTCTTCGGTGAAGGTGGCGAGCACGCGCACCTTGCCGCCCATTGCCATGGCGCCGAAGCCCGGGTCGCCCGACACGTCGAGGTGGCGGCCGATGAGGGCGGTGAGCTGCTCGTTGCCGCCCTTGAACGGAATGAAGTTGAACTTGACGCCCGCTGCGCGCGCCAGACGCTCGGCATAGATTCGGTTGATGCTGGTGCTGCCGACGTTGCCCCAGCTGATTTCGCCCGGGCGCTTCTTCGCGTCGGCCAGCAGGTCCGCCAGGCTCTTCCAGGGCGCATCGGTCGCCACGGCAATGCCCGTGGCCAGGCCGGCCATGCCGATCACGTAGCTGAAGTCGGTGCGCGGGTCCCACGGCACCTTGATCATGTGCGGCTGGCGGATGACGGTGTTGTGCATCACGGCCAGCGTGTAGCCGTCGGCCTCGCCCATGGTGGTGAGGCTGGCCGTGCCCGTGACGCCGCCTGCGCCCGCCCTGTGCGTCAGCACGAAAGGCTGGCCGATCTCCTGCGAGGCGGCATCCAGCATGGCGCGCACCACCGCGTCGAGCATGCCGCCCGGCGGAAACGGGAGGATGACGGTGATGGGCTTGGACGGAAACTCCGCCGCCAGCGCCGCGGTGTGCCGCCCGAGTGCCGCGGCACCGACTGCAGCAAGCGCACCGGCGCCGAGTGCCCGGCGTGTCAGGCCCGGAGGAGCGGAAGAAAAAGATGAGGTCTGCATGCTTGTCTCCTTTGTTTTCGTCAATGCGTGGCGCGTTCGGCTTCGGCAATGGCTTCTTCCTGCAACAGCCGCCACTGCACCTTGCCGGTCTCGGACTTGGGAAGGGCGTTGCGGAACACCACGCTTCGCGGCACCTTGTAGGCCGAAAGCCGCTCGCGGCACCACGCGGCGATGCCTTCAGCATCAACCTGCGCGCCGGGCCTGCACACCACCAGCGCCCGCACCGACTCACCCTGGCGGGCGTCCGGCACGGCCACCACGCAGGCCTCGTGCACGGCCGGGTGCTGGTGAAGAAGGCCTTCCACCTCGGCCGGCCACACCTTGAAGCCACTGACATTGATCATGCGTTTGAGCCGTTCGCGCATGAAGAAGAAGCCGTCCGCGTCGCGGCAGGCGAGGTCGCCCGTGCGAAAGAAGCGCTTGCCGTCGCGCTCGAAAAAGGCGGCCGTATTGGCCTCTGGGTTGTTCCAGTAGCCGAGCATGAGCTGCTCGCCGTGCGTGACCAGTTCGCCGACTTCGCCGTCGGGCAGCGGCGCCAGCGTGACCGGATCGACGATGCGCGAATCGACGCCGAAGGCCGGCAGGCCCAGCGACAGCGTCTTGCCGTTGCCCGGCGGATTGCCGTGCAGGAACGAGGCCGTCTCGGTGAGGCCGTAGCCTTCCACGTACGAAATGCCGAAGCGCTCCCGCAGCAGCGTGGCAACGGCCTGCGGCATCGGTGCGCCGCCGCCGTTGAGCATGCTGAGGCTGCGCAGGTCGCGTTGCGCAGTCTCGGGGTGGGCGAAGAAGTCGTTCAGCATGGCGGGCGGTGCGGCCCAGGTGGTGACGCGGTAGCGTTCGATGGCGCGGCCTGCGGCCGCCACATCCCAGCGCGGCAGCATCACGACGGTCGCGCCTTGCGAAAGCGGCATCAGCATGGCGTTCTGCAGCCCGAGCATGTGAAAGAGCGGCGCCACCGCGAGCACCACAGCCTCGGCATGCAGGCCGCGCCACAGGGCGGCGCCGTATGTGGAAGCCAGCACCGTGCGGTGCGTGTGCATGCAGCCCTTGGGGTGGCCCGTGGTGCCCGAGGTGTAGGGCAGCAGGCAGAGGTCGGTGGGCTGCACGTCCACCTCATGCGGCGGCGGCGCGTCGGCCAGTGCGGCTTGCCATGCCACCGCGCGGGGCACATCGAGCGGCATGCGGGGCGCCGTCACGGTGTCGGGCACCGGCTGCGTGGGCAGATTCAGCAAGGCATCCGAATAGGTGTGCACGACGGCGTGTGCGAGCCGTCCGTCCTGCAGCGCCGGAGCCACCGCCGCGAGCAGTTCTTGCGCCACGCAGACCACGCGCGCGCCGCTGTCGGCCAGGTAGTGCGACACCTCGGTCGCGGTGCTCATGGCATTGATGGGCACCACCACGCCGCCCGCGCGCACGATGGCATGGAACGCGACGACGAACTGCGGGCAGTTCTGGCTCAGCAGCAGCACCCGGTCGCCGCGGTTCACGCCGTGTTGCTGCAGGTGCCCGGCCAGCCGCACGGCCTGGTCGCGCAGCGCGGCATAGGTGACGGCGTTCTCGCAGAAGAAGATGGCAGGCTTGTCCGGAAAGCGCAGCGCCGCCGATTCGATCTGCTGCCAGAGCGTGATGCGCGGCACGTGGATGCGCGCGGGCAGCCCGCGCGGCCAGTGCGGCGGCAGGGTTTCGGCGGCGGCGGGGCGGTCGGTCATGAGCGGCGGAACCGGTTCTTGCTGCATGGCTTCGAGGTCAGGGCTCGATCGCGCGGGCGATGATTTCCTTCATCACCTCGTTCGAACCGCCGTAGATGCGGCCTACGCGCGCGTCGGCCCAGATGCGTGCAATCGGGTATTCGGTCATGTAGCCGTAGCCCCCGTGGATCTGCACGCATTCGTCTGCCACGCGGCACAGTGCGTCGGTGGTCCACCACTTGGCCATGGCGGCGGTCGCGGCGTCGAGCTCGCCGCGCAGCAGGCGCGCCATGCAATCGTCGACAAAGCTGCGCGCAATGGCGGCCTGCGTCTGGCATTCGGCCAGCCGAAAACGGGTGTTCTGCAGGCTCATCAGCGTGTCGCCGAAGATCTGTCGCTGCGTGGCGTAGGCCACGGTGTCGTCGACCGCGCGCTGCATGGTGGCGGCAGCGCCGACTGCAATAAGCAGCCGCTCGCGTGGCAACTGCTGCATGAGCTGCACGAAGCCGCGGCCTTCGGTGTCGCCGAGCAGGTTCCACGCCGGTACGCGCACGTCGTCGAAAAACAGCTCGACCGTGTCCTGGCCGCGCTGCCCGACCTTCTCGAGCAGCTTGCCGCGCCGGAAGCCCTGCAGGTCGGCTGTTTCCACCATCAAGAGCGAAACCCCCTTGGCGCCGAGCGTCGGGTCGGTCTTTACCGCCACGCACACCAGGTCGGCATGCAGGCCGTTGGTGATGAAGGTCTTGGCCCCGTTCAGCACGTAGCAGTCGCCGTCCAGCCGCGCCGAGGTCTTGATGCGCTGCAGGTCGGTGCCCGCGCCGGGTTCCGTCATGGCGATGGCGCCGACCATGTCCCCGCTGGCCATCTTCGGCAGCCAGCGCAGCTTTTGCTCTTCGGAGCCGTAGCCCAGCAGGTAGTGCGCGAGGATGCCGCTGTGCACGTTGAGGCTGAAGCTGTTGACCAGCGCACGGCCTTGCTCTTCGCAGATGACCGCCTCGTGCAGCACGCCGCCGCCACCACCGCCGTAGGCTTCCGGAATGCCGGGGCACAGCAGGCCGAGCTCGCCCGCGCGGCGCCAGATGGCGCGGTCGGGGTGGTGCTGCCGCGCCCATTCCTCCTGGCGCGGCACGCACTCCGTTTCGAAGAACCGGCGCGCGGTTTCGGCCAGCATGGACAGCTCGGCGTCCATCCAGGAGCGGGCGGCAGTGGGCAAGGGCATTGCTCTCGGCTCCGGCTCAGGGGCGGCCGCCGCCGCAGACCAGCACTTGTCCGCTGACGTAGTCCGACTCGGGAATGCAGAACAGGTAGACGGCGCCCGCCGCTTCTTCGGCCGTGCCGCCGCGGCCCAGCGGAATGAGCGATTCGGCGTTCTTCAGGATCTGCGGGTTGACGCCGACCTTGATCTGGCGCCCGTCGATGTCGATGCTGGCGTCGGCATTGGCGTCCGCCTCGGTCAGCCGCGTCTTGATGAGGCCGAAGGCCACGCTGTTCACGTTGACCTTGTAGCGGCCCCATTCCTTTGCAAGCGCCTTTGTCAGGCCGTTGATGCCCGACTTGGCCGCCGCGTAGTTGGCTTGCCCCGCATTGCCGTAGACCCCCGAGGTCGACGAGATGTTCACCACCTTGCGCAGCACCGGCGTGCCGGCCTCGGCCTCGCGCTTCGACGCTTCGCGAATGAAATCGGCCGCGGCGCGCAGGATGCGGAAGGGCGCGGTCAGGTGCACGGCGAGGATGTCTTCCCACTGCTCGTCGCTCATCTTCTGGATCACGTTGTCCCAGGTGTAGCCGGCGTTGTTGACGATGATGTCCAACCCGCCGTAGGTCTCTATTGCGGTGCCGACAAAGCGCGCGCCGAAGTCGGGCTGCGTCACGCTTCCGATGCAGGCCACGGCCTGCCCACCGGCCTCGCGGATGGCAGCCACCGTTTCAGCGGCCGGAGCTTCGTCGAGATCGTTGACCACCACGCGAGCGCCTTCGCTCGCGAGCTTGAGTGCGATGCTGCGGCCGATGCCGCGGCCCGAGCCCGACACGAGGGCGACCTTGTCGTGCAACTTGTTCAACTTGTTCATGGAGTGGGTTCGAGAAGATGAAGAGATCAGGGCAGGGCCACCACGGCGTCGCCCGTGAGCTTGACCTGTCCGTCCTGGTCGACGGTAGAGAGCTCGAGCCTCACGCGCCGCTCGCCGCCCGCCTCGAACTTCTCCGTCACACGGCCTTCGCAGCGCACGCGGTCGCCCACATGCGTGATGGCCGCAAAGCGCACGCCGTAGCTGCGCAGCGCCGAGGGCGGCACCCAGTTGGTCAGCAGCCGGCCGAGCCAGGCCATCGACAGCATGCCGTGGGCGAACACGTCAGCCTGACCGGCGCTGCGCGCAAAGTCGATGTCGACATGAATCGGGTTGTGGTCGCCCGACGCGCCGCAGTACAGCGCGAGCATGAGGCGCGAGACGGGTTCGAGCTCCAGCGCGGGCAGCGTGTCGCCGACCTGCAGGCTGTCGAACCGGGGAATGTGCGAGGTTGTTGAAGTCATGGGATGCGGTTCAAACCCGTTCAGGCGTTGCGCAAAACGGTCACGGTGCGCAGTTCGGCCACACGCGCATCGTTCTGGTTGTGCACCTGCGTGCGGCGCACCACGAACTCCAGCGCGCCGCCTTTCTTGTCGTAGATGTCTTCGATGCGCTGCTCGAAGCGCAGCGTGTCGCCGGCATGCGCGGGTGCGTGGTACGTGAACTGCTGCTCGCCGTGCAGGAGCTTCCGGTAGTCCATGCCCAGCAGATTGCGGATGGCGGCCGGATCGGGCGCATCCATTTCCAGGCAGAACAGGAAAGTGGGCGGCACGAGCAAGCCGGGCAGGCCCGCGGCGCGCGCAGCTTCTTCGTCGACATACAGTGGGTCGGTTTGGCCCGTGGCCTTGGCGAAGAAGCGCAGCCGGCCGGCCTCCACGCGCACATCGAAGGCGGGGAGGGTGTGGCCGATGAAGCTACGGTCGATCATGCGGCTGCCCCCTCAAGCGCGCTGGTACAGCGTGACCACGCAGGCGCCGCCCAGCCCCAGGTTGTGCTGCAGCGCGAGGCGCGCGCCTTCCACCTGCCGCTGGTCGGCCTGGCCGCGCAGCTGCCAGGTGAGTTCGGCGCACTGGGCCAGTCCGGTCGCGCCCAGGGGGTGCCCCTTCGAGAGCAACCCGCCGGAAGGGTTGGTGACCACGCGGCCGCCATAGGTGTTGTCGCCTTCAAGAATGAACTTCTCCGCCGTGCCTTCGGGCGTGAGGCCGAGCCCTTCGTAGGTGATGAGCTCGTTGGCGGTGAAGCAGTCGTGCAGCTCCACCACGTCGATGTCTTCGGGGCCGATGCCGGCTGCCTCGTACACCTGGCGTGCGGCGGCCACCGTCATGTCGTAGCCGACCACCTTGCGCATGTCGTGTGAGTCGAAGGTGCTGGGCGTGTCGGTTGTCATCGCTTGCGCGGCAATCGAAACTGTGGTGTCGATGCCGTGGCGCCGCGCAAAGTCTTCCGAGCACACCACCGCCGCGGCCGCGCCGCAGGTTGGCGGGCAGCACTGCAGCCGCGTCATGGGCTCGAACACCGTCGGCGCGGCCATCACCTCGTCGAGCGTGACCGTGTCGCGAAACACCGCCATCGGGTTGCGCGCCGCATGCTGGCGCGCCTTGACGGAGATGCGGCCGAAGGTGTCGGCGCGGATGCCGTGTTCCTTCATGTAGTCGCGCCCGGCGCCGCCGAAGAATTGCGCGGCGCGCGGCGCGGCGGGGTCGAAGCCCTGCAGGGCAGTCATCTCTTCGGCAAAGCGCGCCATCGGCGAGGGGCGGTCGTCGTAGGCGCCCTTCAGCGCGCCCGGCACCATCTGCTCGAAGCCGAGCGCGAGCGCGCATTCGACCATGCCGCTCTCGACGGCCTGCCGCGCCAGGAAGAGCGCGCTCGATCCGCTGGAGCAATTATTGTTGAGGTTGAACACCGGCACGCCTGTGAGGCCGACACGGTAGATGGCGGCCTGGCCGGCCGTCGAGTCGCCATACACATAGCTCACGTAGGCCTGCTGCACTTCGGCATACGGCACGCGTGCATCGTCGAGCGCAAGGCGCGCGGCGCGCTCGCCCATCACGAGGTAGGGCTCGCTCTTGCCCGGCTTGCTGAAGGGAATCATGCCGACGCCGGCAACGATGACTTTGCGTTTCATGGTCTTTCCTGGATGGCGGGATGGAAAAAGGGGAGCCCGGCTATTGCAGCTTGATGCCGAGCTGTTCGATGAAGGTCTTCTCGCGCGCCGTCTGCTCGGCGGCGTATTGCTGGTAGGCCGCGCTGGACATGTACAGGTCGGGCTGGTCGTAGAGCTCCAGCGCGCGCTGATAGGTGGGGTCTTTCATCGCGCGATGGAATGCGTCGTGCAGCGTCTTCACCACGGCCGGGTCCATGCCCTTGGGCCCGACGATGCCGACCGGCGAATTGACGGTGATGTCGTGGCCCATTTCTTTCAGCGTGGGCACTTGCGGCCAGCGCTTCAGGCGCTTGTCGCCCAGGGTGGCGAGCACGCGGGCCTTGCCGCTTTCGACCAGCGCGCCCCAACCGGGATCTGAAATGACGTCGATGTGCCCGCCGAGCAGCGCGCTGGTTTCCTCGGCCATGCCCTTGAACGGAATGAAGTTGAGCTTCACGCCCGTGGCGCGCGACAGGCGTTCCATTGCAATGTGGCCGCCGCTGCCCACGCCGGTCGAGCTGTAGCTGATCTGCCCCGGCCGGCGCTTGGCGTCGTCGAGCAGGTCTTGCAGCGTTTTCCACGGCGCGTCGTCGCGAACGACAAGGCCGTTGGTGTAGCCCGTGAGGTTGATGATGTAGGTGAAGTCGGTCACCGGGTCGTAGTTCACCTTCTGCAGATGCAGCAGGCGAAAGAGCGTGGCCGGAACGACGGAGATGGTGTAGCCGTCGGGTGCGGCGCTGCGCGCCATGGCTGCGGGCGCCAGCGTGCCGGCCAGGCCTGGCTGATTCACCACGACAACCGTCTGGCCGATCTCCTTGCCCAGCGCCAATGCAATGGCGCGCATCTGCGCATCGGTTGCACCGCCTGCGGGAAAGGGCAGGATCAGCGTCACGGGTTTGTGCGGATAGGCGGGCGGCTGGGCCAGGGCGGCCGGCGCTGCAAGGCACGCGGCCGATGCGGCAAGTGCGCCAAGGGCCTGGCGGCGGGAAAGAGCGCGATACGTCATCTCTGTCTCCTGTCTTTTTCGGCAGCTGTGCCGCTGCCTGTGGCGATCACCGGCGCTGGCCGGTGTCATGTCGAACATGCGAACTTCGCAGGACCGATGAGGAAAGTTTAGGGAGACGATGCGGTACGGCCCATGGCCGAACCGATGATTCGGATTGGCACGTTCGATCAGCGTGCCGACCTGGCGGGCTCAGTGTTCGCGCAGCCGCGTGGTGCGGTATTCGCCCGGGGCCACCCCGGTCCAGTGCTTGAAGGCACGATGAAAGGTGCTGGCCTCCGAGAAGCCGAGCCGCTGCGCGATTTCGACCAGGTTCAGCTCGGGCCGCGCGAGGTACTCGATGGCGGCATCGCGCCGCAGGTCGTCCTTGATGGCTCGGTAGCCCTGGCCTTCTTCGGCCAGGCGGCGGCGCAGTGTTTGCGGCGTAACGGCCAGCTGCTTGCCGACCGCTTCGAGCGACGGCAGCTCATCGGCCAGTTGCCGCCGCAAGATGCGGCGAATGCGCTCGGTCATGCTGGTCTGGTCGCGGTACTTCACCAGCAGGCTGGCCGGTGCCTGGCGAAGAAACTCCTCCAGGCTTTGCTCGTTCTGCACCACCGGCAGTTCGAGCCAGCGTGCCTCGAAGCGCCAGCCGGTGCAGCCTGCGCCAAAACGCACCGGGGCCTGGAACAGCGCGGGCGCATCGCTGGCGCGCTCGTCCTGGTGCGGGTAGTCCACCTGTAGCAGCGGCACACGCCGTGCAACCAGCCAAGAGACCAGACCATACGCGAGAAAAGAAAACGCCCGCTGCGCATAGGCCACCGATGCCGTGAGCGGCACGCGCGGCACCAGCGCGAAGGTGGCCTCGCCTTGCTGCACATGCAGGCGCGGCACGAAGTCGCTCAGCAGCAAACGGTAGTGGCGCAGGCCCAGCGTCAACGCTTCTCCGAGCGTGCGGCAGCGAATGAGGAGGCGCGTGGCCTGCGCAAAGCTCCCCGTCGGTACCGGCTGGCTGCACAGGCCCCACAGCTCGTCGCGCAGGCGGTGCCGCAGCGCGAAGATGAGGGCCGCGAACTGGTCCTGAGTAACGCGCGAGAGCGGTGCGTCGAGCAGCGCTGCAGAGATGCCGGCACGCTGCAGCAGTGCATCCACGTCGGCGCCCCGCGCACGCGCGCCGATCAGGATCTGATCGACGTGCTGGATGCCGATGGTGTGGCGCGTGCTGTGTGTCGGTGTGTGCCTGATGGCCATGGGCGTTCGAGGTGCGGGAGCGCCCCGTGCGGCGCACGCATGGCCGGATTCTAGGAGCAGCTGCACCGGGCGGCGGCGCGCTCTCAGCCCACCACGCCGCGCCGGCGCAGGTCGGCGCGGGCGGCCTCGTCGTGCCCCAGCGCGGCGAGCACCTCGTCGGTGTCCTGGCCCGGCGACGGCGCCGGCCGCTCGATCGAAAACTCGAAGCCGGTCATCTTCACTGGGCAGGCCAGCTGCGGCGCACCGCCTTCGGTGGCCCGTGGATGCACCATGCCGCGCGCGATGAAGTTCTCATGCGCCAGCGCCTCTTCGAGCCGCAGCACGGGTGTGACGCAGCACTGCCGGCCATGGAACACGTCGGCCCAATAGGCGAGCGGCCGCGCTTCGATAAGGGCGGCCACGTCGGCGCGAACCCGCTCGGCGGTGGCGCGGTCGGGCGGCATGTGCATCGGCTTCAGGTCGGGCCGGCCGAGCACGTCGCAGAAGCGCTCCCAGAACTTGTGCTCGAGCGCGCCGACGGAAAGGTGCCGTCCGTCCTGCGTGCGGTACATGGCATAGCAGGGCAGCGCGCCGCTGAGCTTGTCGAGGCCCGCGCGGCGAGTGGCGCCTTGCGTGGCCAGGGTGACCAGCGGCACCAGCGCATGCGCCAGCACGCCGTCGGCCATGGAGATGTCCACATGGCGGCCGGTGCCGGTGCGCGCCGCATCGAACAAGGCCGCGAGAATGCCCATCACCGCATTCATCGAGCCGCCGAGCAAGTCTGCGATGGGCAGGTTGGAGAGGGCGGGGCCCGCGTCGTCGCGGCCGATCTGGTCGCTGACGCCGCTGAGCGCGCAGTAGTTCAGGTCGTGCCCCGGCTCATCGCGGTAAGGCCCGGTCTGGCCGAAGCCGGTAATGCTGCAATAGACCAGGCGCGGGTTTACCGCGGAAAGCGCGGCATAGCCCACCCCCAACCTGTCCATCACGCCCGGCCTGAAGCCTTCGACCAGCACGTCGGCGCTCTCGGCCAGCCGGTGCAGCAGCGCCACGCCGTCGGCTTGCTTCAGGTCGAGGCGCATGCCTTTCTTGTTGCGCTGGACCATGGCGCGCAAAGCCGGTGCGGCGTAGTCGCCAAGGCCCGTGTCTTCGATCTTGAGCACCTCGGCGCCAAGATCGGCCAGGTGCAGTGTGCAGACCGGCCCGGGCAGCAGGCGGGTCAGGTCGAGTACGCGAATGCCGGCCAGCGGCGGGCGCGATGCGCCGGTTGTCTCCATCGATTTTTTCCTGGGTGAATATGGAACGGGCGCGTTGCAGTCTAAAAACAGGTGCCTCGCGTGCCCATGGCACAAAGCCTGAAAGCCGTTGGCAGAAAGAATCATTTGCACACACGCTCCGGGCGGTTTGGCCACGCCGAGGGGGCCCTTCGGCATTTGCGAATGGCGCGGAAAGGGCGTAGCCGGCATGCTCGACGCAACCATGCCGAACTCCGGCGATTTCAATGACTCAATGACGAATTCATCGACGACATCAAAACCGACAGGCGCCGGCGTGCTGGCGCGCCACCAGGCCGAGCTGGACGCGGGCCGCTTTCTCATCCAGCGCTGCGGCGCCTGCCAGCGGGCGGTGTACTTTCCGCGGGTGCTGTGCCCCCATTGCGGCGCCGAAGAGCCCGCGCTGGTGGCACCTGCCGGCACTGGCGCCGTGTATGCCGTGACCACGGTGCGCCGCAAGCCCGAGGCCGGCGGTGACTACAACGTGTGCATCGTCGAGCTGGACGAAGGCGTGCGCCTGATGAGCCGCGTTGAAGGCATGCCGCCGGCCGACGTGCGCATCGGTTTGCGTGTGCGGGCGCGCGTGGTGGTGCCGACGGGTGGTAGCGGCATGGTTGTTTTCGATGCCGCCACGGGAGACGCCGCATGACCGCACTGAAGCAACTGCGCGGCAGCGCCGCCATCGCCGGCGTGGCCACCTACGGCTGCGGCGAGTCGCCGGGCCACACCGACATGGAACTGCTGGCCGAAGCCGCGCGCCGCGCTGTGGCCGACGCCGGGCTGGCCATGAAGGACATCGATGGACTCTGCACCGCCAGCGCAAGCGCAACGATGTGGGCCATGCCGGTGGTCGAGTACCTGGGCCTTCGCCCGACCTACATCGACAGCACGATGCTCGGCGGCTCCAGCTTCATCGCGCACCTGCTGCCGGCCATGCAGGCGCTGGCCAGCGGCCAGTGCAACGCGGTGCTCGTCTGCTACGGAAGCGCGCAGCGCACCGCCACCTTCGGGCGCAGGGAAGTGGTGGCGAGCCGCCGCTACCTCGACCCGCAGCCCTACGAAACGCCTTACGAACCGATGCAGCCGCTCTCGGCCTATGCATTGGCCGCATCGCGCCACATGCACGAGTTCGGCACCACGCGGCGCGACCTTGCAGAGGTGGCCGTGGCCGCGCGCGCCTGGGCCCGGCTGAACCCCGAGGCGTTCATGCGTGACCCGCTCTCCATAGACGACGTGCTGGGCGCGCGCATGGTCTGCGACCCGCTGACCGTGCGCGACAGCTGCCTGGTGACCGACGGCGCAGGCGCCTTCGTGCTGGTGCGCGCCGACCGTGCGCGGGACTTGCGGCGCGAGCCCGTGCATGTGCTTGGCACCGGCACGGCAGTTTGGAACCGGCAGATTTCATCGATGCACGACCTGACGACGACGGCCGCGCGCGACAGCGGTCGCGCCGCGTTTGCCATGGCCGGCCTGGCACCCAGCGACATCGACGTGGTGCAGCTGTATGACGCCTTCACCATCAACGTGCTGCTTTTCCTTGAAGACCTGGGCTTCTGCGCCAAGGGCGAGGGCGGCGCCTTCGTGCGCGGCGGTGCCATTGCGCCTGGCGGCCGGCTGCCGGTCAACACCAACGGCGGCGGGTTGTCCTGCGTGCATCCGGGCATGTACGGGATCTTTGCGTTGATCGAGGCCGTGCGGCAGCTTCGCGGAGAAGGCGGCGACCGGCAGGTGAGCGGTGCCCGCACGGCGCTCGCGCATGGCAACGGAGGCACGCTGTCCAGCCAGGCCACGGCCGTGCTCGGGCTGGCGCAAACGCTGTGATGAAGCCCGTCAGCCGTATTCCGCCGCCAGTTCGGTGCGGCCCACCGGCGTGATTTTCCTCACCACAGCGCACTCGTAGTCTTCGAACGAACTGCACAGATCGAGGGGCGGAGAAATCTCCGCCTCGACGCAGCCAATCGCCTTCAGAACCGCGATGGCCTGGATCGCATCGCGGTCCCGGATATGCACCGGGAAACTGGCGTGCTCGAGTTCGAGCAAGTACTCAATGGGTCTGGGTGTTGCTGGCACTGTCTGGAAATACTAGCCCAACAACTTCAGCTTGTGCTCAGGGTGTCACCCCAGTAGGCGTGCGGAACACGCTACAAGAGGTGTCGGAAAACTCGCACCACTTTCGATTCAATGCACCTTGGCATGGGTGCATTGGTATTACCGGTGCAGCGACGCACCGCCGCAAATGGCAATGTCCTGGCCTGTAATGGCGGCGGCCGGCGCCGAGAGAAGAAAGGCGACCAGCGCGGCAATTTCTTCAGGCTGGATCAACCGCCCGATGGGGGGCAGGCGCGGGGTGCTGCCCGAGCGGGCCGGGTCTTGCAGCATTGCGGTCTGCGTTGCGCCGGGCGACACCACGTTGATGGTGACGCCGCTGGCGGCCACCTCCGCGGCCCAGCTGCGCGCGAGCGCGATGAGCGCCGCCTTGGTGGCGGCGTACTGCCCGCGACCGGGCAGGCCTTGGGCCACGCGGCTGCCGACGAACACCACACGGCCGCTGCCGCGCACGGCCATCGCGGGCACAAGCGCATCTGCGAGGCGCGTGGCGGCGTCGACGTGCAGGCGCCACATCAGTTCGCCACCCGCATGATCGAGCTGGCCCAACGGGCCGACGCGCAGCACGCCGGCGGCATGCACCAGCGCATCGGCGTCCTGCAGGGCGGCTGCGGCGCGCGCGATGCCTTCGGCATTCGACAGATCCACCGCCGTGTGCGCGAAGGCCGCATCGAACAGCGTGGGCGCCGCAAGATCGAGCCCGCTCACGCGCCAGCCCTCGCCCAGCAGATGTGAGGCAATGGCGCGGCCGATGCCGCTGCTGCTGCCCGTGACCACGGCATGCGGAGCGGCCTTATTCGACACGGATGTTGCCTTCGGTGATGATCTTCTTCGACCGCTCCATGTCAGCCTGCTGGAACTTTACGAAGTCTTCGACGCTGCCCGGCGTGAGCAGCAGCCCTTGCGCGTTGAGCGTTTCGCGCATGTCGGTGGCCAGGGCCTTGTTCACTTCGGCATTGAGCCGCTGCGTGATGGCCGGCGGCAGCTTGGCCGGACCCCACAGGCCGTACCAGCTATAGAACTCGTAGCCCGGAATGCTTTCGCCCACCGTGGGTACGTTCGGCAGGCTGGTGGCGCGGTTGGCGGAGGTAACGGCCACCACGCGCAGCATGCCGCTCTTGTGGTACTGCAGCGAGCCGAGGATGGGGTCGATGAAGCCGTCGATCTGCCCGCCGATCAGGTCCTGGAAGGCCGGCGCCGTGCCCTTGTACGGCACGATGAGGTAGTCGAGCCCGCCGGCGCGCTTGAGCAGTTCGGTCGACAGGTGGCCGGCCGAGCCGATGGAGCCGACCGCGAAAGTCATCTTGCCCGGGTTCGCCTTTGCGTACGCAATGAGCGACTTGACGTCGGTGATCGGCAGGTTCTTGTTGATGGCCACCGACAGCGGCGCCTTGGCAACCAGCGCCACCGGCGTGAAGTCGCGCACGATCTCATAGGGCACGGACTTCATCGTCATCGGCGCCGTGGTGAAGGTCGATGCGTTGAACAGCAGCGTGTAGCCGTCGGCCGGTGCCTTCGACACCACGTCGGCACCGATCACGCCGTTGCCGCCGGGCCGGTTCTCGACGATGAAGGGCTGGCCGGTCTGGTCGCCGAGCTTCTGCGCGAGCAGGCGGCCGACCGTGTCGAGCGTGCCGCCAGGCGGAAACGGAATTACCACGCGCACCGGGCGGGTGGGCCAGGGTTGCGTCTGCGCAAAGCCTGAGGACGCCGCGACAAGCGCAAGGGCCGCAAGCGTGGCACGGAGGAAATGGTTGCGTTGCATGTCTCTTGTCTCCTTCTGGTTTTATGGGGGAGGGCACCGGTGGTGCCGAGCCGCTTGTACTTGATCAGCGCTTCGACAAACCGGCTTGCCGCACCGCGGCGCGCAGCGCCTCCATCTCGCGCTCGTTCGGCGCCTCGGTTGGCGGGCGCACCGTGGCGTTGTCGAGCACGCCGGCCAGGAACATGCCGCCCTTCATGCGCGCGTGCGCTTCGCCGGTCGGCTCGCCGCCGCCATACACGGCATCTTTCAGCGGTGTGATGAGGGCCTGCACGGCCATGGCCTTTTTCAGGTCGCCGGCCTTCACGGCATTCCACAGGTCGATGATCAACTGCGGAATGAAGGTGGCAAAGCCGACCAGCGCGCCGTCCACGCCTTGCACCATCGAGGCCAGCAGGTACTCGTCGTGGCAGGTGAGGATGGCCTTCGAGGCATCGGCCTCGCGGATTGCCTGGATGTCGCGGGCGTACTTGTTCATGTCGCGCTGGCCTACCTTGAAGGCCTGCAGGTAGGGCAGGCGGGCCAGCTCGGCCAGCAGTTGCGAGGAGTAAGAGGCGCGTGTCCAGGCCGGGTACACGTGGCAGACCAGGTCGAGTTCCGGCGCGGCGCGGTGAATGGCCTCGAAATACTGCAGCGCATGCCCCGGCGTGAAGCCGAAGCGCAGCCAGTGGTGGGGCGGCATCACGTCGAGCGCGACCGCGCCGGCGGCCTGTGCGGCGCGTGCATGCTCGGCGGCCTCGGCCAGGCCTTCGCACACGATGGACGAGATGACCGGCGTGCGGCCGCGCAGCTCGTCGGCCACGATGCGGGTGACCTCGGCGCGCTCGGCGGGGGTGAGCGAGAACACCTCGCCGGTGTGGCCGTTGGTCATGACTGCCACCACGCCGTCGTGCCCCGCCAGCCACGAGGCGAGCTTGCGCAGCGCCGGCTCGTCGATGCGGTGGTCGGCCGTGAAGGGGCAGGAAATGGCGGGAATGATCCCGCGATAATTCGCGATGGAAGGCATGCTGTGTCTCCGTTGTGGTTCAAGGTGCAGGAATGGGTGCATCTTTTGCCGGCGGGGCATGCACCGTCCAATACTCGAATCGCATACAACTATTCAACCGATTGCGCAGCACATGGGCCCCGGCAACCGCCCCCTCGACCTCGAATGGCTCGAAGACTTCATTGCCTTGGCCGAGACCGGCAATTTCTCGCGCGCGGCGCAAGTGCGTTCCATTGCGCAGCCCGCGTTCAGCCGGCACATTCGCGCGCTCGAAGAGTGGGTGGGGGTCGACCTGTTCGACCGCAGCGCGCACCCCGCGGCGCTGACGGCCGCCGGCAAGCGTTTTGAGCCGCTGCTGAAGGAACTGCTGGCCGGCCTGGAAGCCGCCCGCATCAAGGCGCGTGCGGCACACGACATGGCCGCGGCAAGCCTGAGATTTGCCGCCACGCATGTGCTCTCGCTGACGTTCTTTCCGCGTTGGCTGGGCAGCGTGGAAAGCCGGCTGAGCCTGGGACCGATCCAGACGATGTCGGACAGCTCACAGGCCTGCGAAGACCTGATGCTGCAGCGCCGCGTGCAATTTGTGCTGTGCCACGGCCATGCCGACGCACCGGGCCGGCTCGACGAAGGGCAGTACCCGGTTCTTCGGTTGAGCGAAGACGTGCTGGTACCGGTCTCCGCACCCGGTGTTCACGGTGCGCCGCTGCATGCGCTCGGCACTGCCCAGGCGCCTTCGGTGCTGGCCTACAGCGAAGCCTCGGGCCTGGGGCGGATCATGCGTGCGATACAGGACAGCGAGTTCGGCAAAGACTTCGCATCGTCGCTCTCGGTGGTCTTTACGGCGCACCACGCCGCGCTGCTCAGAACCATGGCGCTCGAAGGACGCGGCCTTGCATGGCTGCCCATGAGCCTGGTTGCCGACGACCTGCGCAGCGGTGCGCTGGCGGATGCGGGCAAAGGCGCCTGGCGGGTGCCGGTGGACATCCGGCTGTACCGCCAGGCAGCAAGCATGGCCCCTGTGGCAGAGGCGCTTTGGCAGTTGGTGAGCGACGGATCGCCCACCCCCTAGGTGATGGCCTGCCCGGCTCAGGCCACCGGCGAAATGAACGAGATCAACCGTCCCATGCGGGCGATGAAGTTCGAGGTGACGATGAACTGCGGTTTTTCACGCTTCACATACGGCTCGATCTCCGGCGGCGCATCGGCCGGATACGGAGAGGTGTCGTAGATGTCGCCCACGTGGCGGCTGCGGTACGCCGTGCCGGTGTACGGCGTCGTCGGTCCGTTGCCGCGGAACGGGTTCACGATCTCGGGCACGGGCGCGGTCCAGTAGTTTCCGTCCACCAGCGCGGCCAGGATCGTCTGCACCTCTGATTCGGGCACCACCGGGGTCTTCAGCACCGCGCCTTCGAACAGGTCCGGAAAATCCACTTCGCGAACGGCGGCAAAGTACTTTGGCAGGGCGCGAGGCGCGGTGGCCCGCAGCGGCGACCTGGCGACCATGGCATCGATCTGCGGCTGCGTCATCGCATTGAGCTCATCCAGCCGCTTTTGCAGCGCGGCGGGGGTTACCGATCGGCCCGACGAGTAGTGGCTGATCGTGTTGGTGATGTCCTTGTCGAAAAAGTACGCGCCGTTGTGGATGTTGGAGCCATAGCGGTGAATGAACAGCGGCTCGTTGGTGTCGAGCTCGATGAACGTGGCCACGTTGCGCCCGGCGAGCAGCGGGTTGATGGTCGCGACATCCGCCGGGAGCTGGATGGATGGCGACTTCAGCCAGTCGATCGCATTCTGAAGCTGCGAAAGGTACTTCTTGTCGCCGGTGAGCGTGAAGTAGCCGAGCAACTGCTGGATGTTGGTCTGCGTAGTGTGCGTGGCCAGCGAGCGCGGCTCGTAGGAGCGCGCACCGGCCGGAGCGCCCGCCGGGCGGCCATTGGTTTCGCGCGACAGGTGCTGAAGGCTCCAGCCCGATTGCAGCGGCAACACCCCCGAGGTCCACTGCATGCGCTGCATGCAATCCATCGCCCGAATGATGTTGGCCACCAGGTCGGTGCGCCCCAGCGTCATCACGCACATGGTCAGGAACTTGATGTTCTCGCCCATGACGTCGTCGTTGAAGGTGACGTGCAGCGTGTAGTCGCTGTCTTCCATGCCCGCGCGAGCGCCCGCGGGCAACTGCTGCGGGTTGGGCAAGGGCATCGACGTGATCGCGTTCGGGTTATGCGGAAAGCGCTGCGGCCAGCCGCCGTCCGCAATGCCGAACTGGGGGCCGAACTGCGCGTCGGTGATGAACTTGATCGCCTTTTCGGTCGCGGCCTGGTAGACCGGGTCTTTCTTCTCCAGGTACATGCGCAGCATCAGCTGCGAGGCGACAGCGGTGGTGGCGTCGTCGAAGGTCGCATTGCCGTAGTAGTGCTGGAACTCCTCGAGGCGCCAGCCGTTCATGCCCACTGTTTCGTACCAGTGCTGCAGCGATGCCTCGCCGGCGAAGTCGTAGATGTAGTTCCAGCCGCCCGAGATGTGCTGGGCCGCGGCAACCGCCTTGGCCGTGCGGTCGGCCGCTTGGTAGAAGCGCTCGTCGCCGGTCGCGTGATAGGCATCGAGGTAGATATGGCCGATGGAAGACGTGCCCGGTGGCTGCAGCCACAGCATGGTGCGCTTGGCTTCCATTTCGCCGAATGTCTGCGTGAGGTCCGGCGAGTACGACCACACATAGCCGCCCTTGTAGGAGACCACTTCGTCCATGTAGGTTGCCGCGCGCTTGAGTCCTGCCGCGGCGGTGGTGGTGGCGGAAGAGGAATCGGGAAGGTCGGCCCGTCGTTGCCGCCACCGCCGCAGGCGGCGAGTGCGACGGGGGACAGGACCGAAATTGCAAACTGTCGGCGTTTCATGGCATTTCCCTTTATTTGATTGAATGTCCGGGGTTGGTCGGGCAGCGTCGTCGGATGTCATACGACATCAGTTGTCTTATGACGCGGCGCGCGGATTATTCGGGCAGCTTTAGTGCCGCGTCAATCAGGAGTTGCGAAGAAATTCGCTTCAAAGTATCACCAGTAGTTACATAGTTGTAGGACAACGTATGAGTTGCTGGGTATGTGCACACGTTTCCTCACGGTTGCCTACAAGGAATGCCGGCCGGGGTTGGCGCCGTTGCGTCGGCACTGCCAATCCCGTAGGCTGGCTCTCAGCGTCCACACGCGACACCCGAGCCTGTGCAGGCCGCCGGGCCGGCCTTCCGGACGCCAAGGAGTCCACGCCATGCCAAGCCGATCGAACGGCCTCGCGGCCGAAATGGAAGCAGTGCGAACGCTGGCGCTCGTCGGGCCCGCCGCCGCAGGCAAGAGCTCCCTTGCCGAGGCCTTGCTGCACAAGGCGGGGGCCATCGGCGCGTGCGGCAGCATCGAGCGGGGCAGCACCGTCAGCGATTACGACCCGCTCGAGCGCCGCATGCTTCATTCGCTCAACGCGTCGGTAATGCACCTCAAGCACGCCGGCACGCGCATCCACTTCATCGACACGCCCGGCGGCCCCGACTTTCTCGGCCAGAGCCTGCCGGCGCTGGAGGCAGTCGAAACTGCGGCGGTGGTCATCAACGCCGCCACGGGCATCGAGCCGATGGCGGTGCGCATGATGGAGTACGCGGCCTCGCGCCATCTCGCGCGCATGATCATCGTCAACAAGATCGACTCGCAGGGCGTTTCGCTGCAGGGCCTGCTGGCCGACATCCAGGCTGCCTTCGGCCGCGAATGCCTGCCGCTGAACCTGCCCGACGGCGTCAACAGGCAGGTGGTCGACTGTTTCTTCAACCGCTTCGGGCGATCCGACTTCGGCCCCGTCGAAGCGGCGCACCGCGCACTGGTGGAGCAGGTGGTCGAGGTCGATGCGGCCTTTGTCGACCGCTATCTCGAAGAGGGCGACGTGGACCCGGCGGAGCTGCATGCGCCGCTCGAGCAGGCGCTGCGCGAAGGCCACCTGATACCGGTGTGCTTCGTCTCGTCGCGCAGCGGCGCCGGCGTGGCCGAGCTGCTGGACGTGATCGTCAAGCTGCTGCCCGATCCGACCGAAGGCAATCCGCCCGCGTTCCTGCTCGGGGAGGGGGCGGAGGCCAAGCCGATGGAAGTCCGGCCCGACCCTTCGCTGCACGTGCTGGCCCATGTGTTCAAGGTCACGGTCGACCCCTACGTCGGCAAGATGGGCATCTTTCGCGTGCATCAGGGCACGCTCACGCGCGACAGCCAGCTCTACATCGGCGACGGGCGCAAGCCCTTCAAGGTGGGACACCTGTTCATGCTGCAGGGCAAAGAGCATGTGGAGGTGTCGCATGCGGTGCCGGGCGACATCGTGGCCGTGGCCAAGGTGGAGGACATTCATTTCGATGCCGTGCTGCACGACGCCGCCGAAGACAGCCACGTTCATCTCGCGCCGCTCGCATTTCCGGTGCCGGTGCATGGCCTGGCGGTTGAGCCCAAGCGCCATGGCGACGAACAGCGCGCGTGGGAGATCCTCGGCAAGCTGGCGGCCGAGGACCCGTGCCTGCGCATCGAGCATGTGGCCGCCACCAACGAGACAGTGCTCTACGGACTGGGCGAGCTTCACCTGCGCATCGTGCTCGAGCGCTTGCGCGAGGTGTACCGCTTCGAGGTCCTGACGCGGCCACCCCGCATTGCCTATCGCGAGACTGTAACCGCGCCGGCCGAGGGCCACCACCGCCACAAGAAGCAGACCGGCGGCGCGGGCCAGTTCGGCGAGGTTTTCCTGCGCATCGAGCCGCTGCCGCGCGGCGCCGGCTTTCAGTTTGCCGACGAAGTCAGGGGCGGCGCCATTCCGGGTCAGTTCATTCCCGCGGTGGAGAAGGGCGTGCGCGAGGTGCTGGCAGGCGGCGCCATCGCCGGCTACCCGGTGGTCGACGTGCGCGTGGTGGTGTACGACGGCAAGCACCACAGCGTCGACAGCAAGGACATCGCCTTTGCGACCGCCGGCCGCAAGGCCTTCATGGCCGCGATCCGCGAGGCCCGGCCCGCGGTGCTCGAGCCGATCGTGCAGATAGGGATCGATGTGCCCGAGCATTCCGTCGGCGATGTCACGAGCGACCTGTCTGCGCGGCGCGGCGTGGTCACCGGTACGTCCGATGTCGGGGCCGGCACAGTGAGCGTCGGCGGGCATGTGCCCATGGCCGAACTGGCCAACTACCAGTCAAGGCTCAATGCAATGACCAGCGGCCAGGGCCGCTACACCATCGCGTTGTCGCACTACGAAGCCGTGCCGCCGGGGGTTCAGCAGACGCTGATGGGGCAGTACCGGGGGCACGAAGAGGAATAGCAGGACACCGGGGGCTAGCCGTGCTTGCGGTAGCCCAGCAGTTCGCTGACCGCGCGTGCTTCCCGCCGCACTGCGGTGGCGATGGGGCCATTGATGGCGGGGTCGAAGCCGCCTGTCGCTCCCAATGCGGTCAGCACCGCGCACACGCGGCCCGCATAGTCGTAGACCGGCGCCGCCACGGCGCTGATGCCGCGCAGGTAAGTGTCTTTCACGCTCGCGCAATGCGCCTTCTGCACGTCGCGGCGCAGTTGTCCGATGGGGTCGGCCGCGTCGAGCGTGGCACGCATGTCTTCGGGCGAATCGGCCAGTTCCTGCTCGGCGAGCGCGAGCACCCGCGACTCATCGAGCAGGCCCAGGAACGCGCGGCCTGTGGCCGACCAGAGGATCGACATCACCGAGCCGGCGCGCACGTTCACCGTAACGGGCAGGCCCGGCTCCTCGAAGCGCACGATGGTCGGCCCCTTGTTGCCCATGACGGCGACGAAGCAAGTGACCTCCAGCGATTCACGCAGCCTGACAAGGCAGGGCTCGGCCGCACGAATCGGGTCGGCCTGACGCATGGCGGCCAAGCCGATCTGGATGGCTTCGGTACCGAGGTAGTAGTGCTGCGAGACAGCATCCTGCAGCACCAGGCCTTCCTCCATCAGGCTCGCAAGGTAGCGGTGCACCTTTGCCGGGCTTTCGGCGACATGGACCGAGAGGGCCGTGAGGCTGCTGCGGCCGCCGAGGTGGGCAAGGCCCTTGAGCACCGCCATGCCCGTTTCGGCCGATTGCACGCGCTGGCGGCGCTCGCGGGTGGCGGGAGGAAGAGAGGAGGGCTCCAGGGCTTTGGTCATGTGCGCTTGATGGTAGTTGGTGGAGCTGGCTGGCAGGAGAAGCGGTCGGACGCAGGGTTAGCCCTCAAGAATCATCATTACGCAATGCGTATGATATTTACGCAATACGAAACTACGCCAACTGGAGACTTTCATGAAAAACCGTCTTGCCCACTGCCTTGCCGTTCTTTCCCTTCTTGCGGCGGCCGGCGCCAGTGCCCAAACCTTTCCGGCCAAGCCCATCCGCTGGCTCGTTCCGTACGCGGCAGGTGGCGGCTCCGATTTTTTGGCGCGCACGGTGGCGCAGACACTCTCCACCCAGGTCGGCCAGCCGGTGCTGGTGGACAACAAGCCCGGCGGCAACACCGCACTGGCCGCAGCTGAAACGGCGCGCGCGCCGGCCGACGGCTACACCGTGCTGTCGGCCGACAACGGCACGCTGGTGTTCAACCCGGCGCTCTACAAGTCGCTCTCGTACAGCCCCACCAAGGACCTGGCACCGGTCACGCTGATGGGCAGGTTCCCGATGATCCTGGTGGTTGGCGCCAATTCCGGCATTGCCACGGCCAAGGATTTCATCGCTAAGGCCAAGGCAAAGCCGGGCGACGTGAGCTACGCCTCGGCGGGCGCGGGCAGCCCGCATCACCTGGCGATGGAACTGCTCAAGGTGGAGGCCGGCCTGTTCATGGTTCACGTTCCGTACCGCGGTGCCGCGCCGGCGCTGGCCGACGTGGTGGGCGGGCAGCTGCCGGCCATGATGGTCGACCTGGCGGCCGGTGCCGGGTTCATCAAGGGCGGCAAGGTCCGCGCGCTGGCGGTGGCCAACCCGACGCGCCTGCCGCAGCTGCCCGACGTGCCCACCTTCGCAGAGCTCGGCTACAAGAACGTCGAAGCCGCGGCGCTGGTCGGAGTAGTGGTTCCCTCGGCCACGCCCCCGGAGGTGGTGAACACGCTCAATCGCCAACTGGTGGCGGCGATCAACGAGCCCTCGGTGCGCACGCGCATGGTCGATTTCGGCGTCGAGCCGGTGGCCAACACGCCCGCCCAATATGCCGCGCTGCTCAAAAGCGAGACGGCGCGCTGGCACAAGCTCATTCGCGACCTGAAGATCACGCTGGATTGACGAGACCGGGGAGCACCGCCCATGTCAGATACCGCCATTCCCTCGCGCTCCTCCGGCTGTCCTGTCGCGCACGGGCCGTTGTCTTCCGAGCGCACGCCCACCGGCTGCCCCGTGAGCGCGCGCGCCGCCGAGTTCGACCCCTTCGAAGACGGCTACCAGCAGGACCCTCCCGAGTACGTGCGCTGGGCGCGCGAGAAGGAGCCGATCTTCTACAGCCCCAAGCTCGGCTACTGGGTGATCACGCGCTATGACGACATCAAGGCGGTGTTCCGCGACAACATCACCTTCAGCCCTTCGAATGCGCTGGAGAAAATCACGCCTACGAGCGACGAGGCCAATGCCGTGCTCGCCTCCTATGGCTTCGCGCTGAACCGCACGCTGGTGAACGAGGACGAGCCCGCCCACATGCCGCGCCGCCGCGTGTTGATGGACCCGTTCACGCCCGAGGCGCTCAAGCACCACGAGCCGATGGTGCGCGAGCTGGCCCGCACCTATGTCGACCGCTTCATCGACGACGGCAAGGCCGACCTCGTGGACCAGATGCTGTGGGAAATTCCGCTGACGGTGGCGCTGCATTTCCTGGGCGTGCCCGAGGAAGACATGGACACGCTCCGCAAGTATTCGATTGCGCACACCGTCAACACCTGGGGCCGGCCCAAGCCTGAGGAGCAGGTGGCCGTGGCGCATGCAGTGGGCAATTTCTGGCAGTACGCCGGCAAGGTGCTAGAGAAGATGCGGCAAGACCCCGATGCGCCCGGCTGGATGCAATACGGCATCCGCAAGCAGAAGCAGCACCCCGAGGTTGTGACGGATTCGTACCTGCACTCGATGATGATGGCTGGCATCGTGGCCGCGCACGAGACCACGGCCAATGCCACCGCCAACGCGGTGAAGCTGCTGCTGCAGCATCCCAAGGCGTGGCAAGAGCTGTGCGAAGACCCGGGCCTCATTCCCAACGCGGTGGAAGAGTGCCTGCGGCACAACGGATCGGTGGCCGCTTGGCGACGCCTTGTCACCAGGGATACGCAGGTGGGCGGCGTGGATTTGCTCGCCGGGTCGCGGCTCCTGATCGTCACTTCGTCGGCCAACCACGACGAGGCGCATTTTGCTGACGCGGACCTGTTCGACATCCGCCGTGACAACGCGAGCGACCACCTGACCTTCGGCTACGGGTCGCACCAGTGCATGGGCAAGAACCTCGCGCGCATGGAAATGCAGGTCTTCCTCTCGGAGTTCACGCGGCGGCTGCCGCACATGCGGCTTGCGCAGCAGAGCTTCACGTATGTGCCGAACACCTCGTTCCGCGGACCTGAGCACCTGTGGGTCGAGTGGGACCCCGCGGCCA
Source organism: Variovorax paradoxus (assembly GCF_009755665.1). NCBI lineage: Bacteria > Pseudomonadati > Pseudomonadota > Betaproteobacteria > Burkholderiales > Comamonadaceae > Variovorax > Variovorax paradoxus. The sequence goes on along the minus strand of NZ_CP046622.1, from coordinate 2,939,837 downwards.
ACCCCGAACGCCGGAACCCGGCGCTGCGAGAGCTGCAGTTGCCGGTGCGCGTTGGCGAAACTTCGCGGCATGCCGTGTCGCGGCCCGTGGTGGTGGAGCGCGTGACGCGCGTAGCCGAGGGCGTGGTGAAGCTTCGCCTGGTGTCGCCCGACGGCAAGCCGCTGCCGCGCTGGAGCGCGGGTTCGCACATCGACGTGGAGTGCGGCTCGTCCGAGCTGTCGCGCCAGTACTCTCTTTGCGGCGACCCGGAGGATTCCGGCGTGCTGGAGATTGCGGTGCTGCACGAGCCCGAGGGGCGCGGCGGGTCGGCCTGGGTGCACACGCAAGTGAAAGCCGGCGACCGGCTGCGCATTCGCGGGCCGCGCAATCATTTCCGCCTCGACGAGTCGCTGAAGAAGGCGGTCTTCATCGCGGGCGGCATCGGCATCACGCCCGTGAGCGCAATGGCACGCCGCGCGAAGGCGCTGGGCATCGACTACGAGCTGCACTACAGCGGCCGCAGCCGCAAGCACATGGCCTTTCTGGACGAGCTTGCGGCGTTGCACGGCGAGCGGCTGCACGTGTATGCGGGCGACGAAGGCCGGCGCTGCGATCTGCGGTCGCTGCTCGCCGAACCGGTGCCTGGTGCCCAGGTCTATGCCTGCGGGCCGCTGCGGATGCTGGAGGCGCTCGAAGGCTGCTGCGCCGCATGGCCCGAGGGCGCCTTGCGCGTCGAGCATTTCGAATCGACCCTGGCCACGCTCGACCCTTCGAAGGAACATGCGTTCGAAGTCGAGCTGAAGGATTCAGGCCTGGTCGTCACCGTGCCGCCGGACCAGACACTGCTGACCGCCTTGCGCGCGGCCAATGTGGATGTGCAGAGTGACTGCGAGGAGGGCCTTTGCGGTTCGTGCGAAGTGCGGGTACTGTCCGGCAAGGTGGACCATCGCGACATGGTGCTGACCCGCCCGGAGCGAGAGGCCAACACGCGGATGATGGCCTGCTGTTCGCGTGCTTGCGAGGGCCGGTTGGTACTGGAGCTGTAGGCAAGAGATCGGCCAGGCATTCGACCAAGTTGTTTCAATTGGCAGTGGCCTACCATCGGCCGATGCTGCAGCCCTCGTTTTCGTCAGAGCATTCCAGAGGAGGCGCCCGTTGAGGCGGCTCGGCGCTTCCTTCGCAAAAGTGCTCTGGCGTGTGCTGGCGCTGGTGCTGGTCGCTCTCGGCCTGCTCGGCGTCTTTCTGCCCGTTCTGCCCACGGTGCCTTTTCTGCTTGCCGCCGCCTGGGCGGGCGGGCACGGCTGGCCTGCTTTGGAGCAGTGGCTTGTCGGGCACCCGCGCTATGGCAAGTACATCCGGCAATGGCGGGAGGGCGGCTGCGTACCGCGCCGCGCGAAGTGGGCGGCCAGCTGGATGATGGCCTTCAGTTCGGCCGTGCTGCTGGCCACCGGCGCCCACATCGCCGTGAAGATCGGCGCGCCGCTACTCATGGCCGTGGTTGCCGTCTGGCTATGGAGGCGGCCGGAGCCGTGATGCTGCCCTCAGTTCCGTTCCGATAGCTGCTCCAGGATGGCCGGGTTCTCCAGCGTGGATGTGTCCTGCGTGATGGCCTCGCCCCTGGCCACAGACCGCAGCAGCCGGCGCATGATCTTGCCGCTGCGCGTCTTGGGCAGGTTGTCGCCAAAGCGGATGTCCTTGGGCTTGGCGATGGGGCCGATCTCCTTGGCAACCCAGTTGCGCAGTTCGTTGGCGATCTTCTTCGCTTCGTCTCCGGTGGGGCGCGAGCGTTTCAGCACGACGAAGGCGCAGATCGCCTCGCCCGTGGTGTCGTCGGGCCGGCCGACCACCGCGGCTTCGGCCACCAACGCGGTGCAAGACACCAGCGCCGATTCGATTTCCATCGTGCCCATGCGGTGGCCCGAGACGTTGAGCACATCGTCGATGCGGCCGGTGATCGTGAAATATCCGGTCTTCGCATCGCGGATGGCACCGTCGCCCGCCAGGTAGTAGCCCTTGAGTTCCGGCGGGTAGTAGCTCGCCTTGAAGCGTTCCGGGTCGCCCCAGATTGTGCGGATCATGCTTGGCCAGGGCTTCTTCACAACCAGGATGCCGCCCTGGCCGTTGGGCACATCGGCACCGGTCTCGTCGACGATGGCCGCCGCAATGCCAGGGAAGGGCAGGGTGCACGAGCCGGGCACCAGCGGCGTGGCGCCCGGCAGCGGCGTGATCATGTGGCCGCCTGTCTCCGTCTGCCAGAAGGTATCGACGATGGGGCAATGGCCGCCGCCGACGTGCTGGTGAAACCACTCCCACGCGGCCGGGTTGATCGGCTCGCCGACCGAGCCCAGGATGCGCAGGCTCGACAGGTCGTAGCGCTCGGGGTGTACGGCCTCGTTGGCCTCGGCCGCCTTGATCAGCGAGCGGATGGCCGTCGGCGCGGTGTAGAACACCCTCACTTTGTGGTCCTGGATCATCTTCCAGAAGCGGCCGGCGTCCGGGTACGTGGGTACGCCCTCGAACACGACTTCGGTGGCGCCCAGCGCCAGCGGGCCGTAGGCGATGTAGGTGTGGCCCGTGACCCAACCGATGTCGGCGGTGCACCAGAACACGTCGTCCGGCTTCAGGTCGAAGGTCCACTGGGTCGTGAGCGCCGCATGCAGCAGGTAGCCCCCGCTGGAATGCTGCACGCCCTTCGGCTTGCCGGTGGATCCCGAGGTGTAGAGCACGAACAGGGGATGCTCGGCGCCCACCCATTCGGGCTCGCAGGTCTCCGGCTGCGCCTGCGTCTCGTCGTGCAGCCAGCGGTCGCGCGAGGCAACCCATGCGATGGGCCCGCCAGTGCGGCGGTAGACGATGACGTTCTTCACGCTCTCGCAGCCGCCCAGTGCGATGGCTTCGTCGACGATGGCCTTGAGCGGAAGCTGCTTGCCGCCGCGCACCTGTTCGTCGGCGGTGACGACCATGACGGCGCCGGCATCCTGGATGCGGTCGCGCAGGCTCTGCGCCGAGAAGCCGCCGAACACCACCGAATGCGTGGCGCCGATGCGCGCGCAGGCCTGCATGGCGACCACGCCCTCGATGCTCATCGACATGTAGATGACGACGCGGTCGCCTTTTTTCACGCCGCGCGCCTTCAGCGCATTGGCCATGCGGCAGGTGCGCGCGAGCAGATCGCGATAGCTGACGCGGGTGACCTGGCCGTCGTCGGCTTCGAAGATGATTGCGGTCTTGTCGCCCAGGCCGCGCTCCACCTGGCGGTCCAGGCAGTTGTAGGACACGTTGAGCGTGCCATCTTCAAACCACTTGAAGAAAGGGGCGTTGCTGTCGTCGAGCCCTTGGGTGAACGGCGTCTTCCAGCTCAGGAACTCGCGAGCAAGGCGCGACCAGTAGCCGCTGTAGTCGGCCTCCGCCTCGGCCACCAGCTTGTCGTACGCGGCCATGCCGGACACGTGGGCGTCCTTCATCTCCGGGGCGGGAATGAAAGGGGTTGTCGGTTCTTGGGTGCTCACGATGGATCTCCTGTTGCTCGATTCAAAAGACGTCAAGTGGACTGTTTCATCGGTCCGAACGACTGCTCAGTCCGAGTGGCTGTTCAGCCAGGCGGCGACTGCCGCGGCGCTGCGGAAGTCGTCGCAGGCGCGTGCCGGAACGGTGGAATAGCGCTGGTTCCACATGCGCGCCAGCGCCTGGCCCGGCCCCACCTCCAGCACGCAGCGCACCTGCCGCGCCATGATGTTTTCCATGCATTCGTCCCAGCGAACCTTCTGCGCAATCTGGGCCGCCAAAGCCGTGCGTGCAGAGTTCGCATCGCGCATGCGCTCCCCCGTGTTGCTGAACAGCGCCACGCGGGGCGCGCGAAAAGGCACCTGCGCGAGGGTCTGAAAAAAGCTCTTTGCCGCCTCGCGCATCCGGGGCGTGTGAGAGGCGACGTTGACCCGCAGGCGCGTGCAGTGCGCACCGGCTGCCATGGCCATGCGCTCCGCCTCATCCAGCGCGGCAACCGGGCCGCCGAGAACCACGCTGGCATTGCCGTTGCGAATGGCGAGCGCGAGTCCAGCTTCGATGCGCAACTGCTCGAGGCGCTGCTCCGGCAGGCCGCTGACAGCCAGCAGGCCACCGGGCGCATGCGCGGCGCAACGGTCCATTGCCTCGGCCCGCTGCGGTGCAAGCGACGCCGCCGTACCGGAATCGATCACACCGGCCGCGCTGAAGGCGGCCAGTTCGCCGACGCTGTAGCCGGCCACCGCGGCCGGCGGTGGAACGATGGGCGCGAGCTGCCCCCAGGCTGCCAACGCAAGGCTCGTCAGGAGCAATTGCGCATTGCTGTTCCGTTCAGCCCATTCCGGATCGGCGAGCGCACGGCGCCAATCGTCGATGCCGAGCTGCGCGCACATGCCGCGCACGATGGCGTCGTCCCCCAGCCAGGGAAGCATGGCAGGGTGCTGGGTGCCTTGGCCGGAAAAAAGCAGCGCGTAGCTCATGGGGCCGAACACACGCGGTGGAGCCAGCAGGCAGCGGCGAGCGTGTCTGCCGCGCCGCCGGGCGACAACCGCTGCCGCACGAAGTCGTCTGCAATGGCCTGCGCCTCCTGGAGCCCTTGGGGCCGTGCGATGCCTCCCCGGTCCAGAAAGCCCTGCGCCGCGCGTTGGGCGCCGCGCAGCCCTGCAAGACCGCCGCGGTGCGCCAGGTTGCTGTCGTCCAGCACCGCGATGATGTGGAACAAGGCATCGAGGCGGGCCTGGCGAGCCGTGAGGCCGCGGGCCAGCGCGCGCTGCAAGGCCGGCAAGGCTGTCTCGAACAGCACCGGGAAGCCCAGCGCCGCCTCTTCGGATGCGCTGCGCAGGCCGTGGCGCCGTGCGGCGATGCCACCGGGCAACGCGGACGGCCGCTGGCTGCGCCTGGCCAGTGCATCGCCCCAGTGGCGGCGCAGCGCATCACGCAAGCCGGCCGGGTGCAGTGAACCGCCTTGCTCCCGTAGCGAGGCACCTGCCGCCGCGCACAGCAGGCCGAGCATAAAAATGGCGCCGCGGTGCGTGTTGACGCCGCCGGTGGCGGCCAGCATGCGCGCCTCGGCCGCAATGCCATGCCGTTCAAGCACCGGAAAATTCGCGCCCTCTGCGCCGGCCTCGGCAATCTGCACGAAGTAGCGGCGCAGCGAGAACAGGCTGCGCATGAAGGTGTGCGCGTCCATGTCGTCGTGGCTGCCGCGGTCGATCAACGTGACCAGGCCGGGCTTGGGCGACAGCGAGAGCTCGTCGTAGAGCGCGAGCGTGGCGGCGCGGCCGATCATCTGCGGCGTGAGCGGCGCTTGCGCCTGCAGGGAAAGGGTGGAGCTTTTCATGCGCCCAGCTCCGTCATCTCGGCGCGCTCGCACCACGTGGCATCGCGTTGCAGGCACACGCCATCGAGCCGCTTGACCAACACGGCGCGCGAGCGGCCGGCGCGCCACTCGCTCCATTCACGCCATGCCACCGCCGAGCCGTCGTTGAACAGGAGCTCGCCATCCAGCCGCAGCCGTGGCGACTCGAACGACGCAAGCGCCCGAGCCACGGCATCCGCATGCGCCACTCCCTCGACGGTGACCGACAGATCGAGATCGGAGGCTGCGTGCACGTGATCGAGGCCGCTGATCGCCTGCCAGCCGTAGCTGCCGAAAACGCGCGCCGTCGCGTGGCCTTCATCGAGTCTGCCGAGCAGTTCGCTGATCGCGCCTTGGGCTGGCGGTGGCAGCAGGTCGTGCACGTCGGCAAGCCGCGGGAACTCGTCGAGGCCAAGCACCGCCGCGTGTGGCACCTGCAGTGCAAGCCGGCGCTTGTCCCAGCGCGCTGGCGCCGGCAAGCCAAGCGCGAGCCGTTCGCTGGCAGCGGAATCGGCTGGCTGCCGCGTCACGACCAGCGGCAGTTGATGCGACGCCCAATGCGCGAGGCACTCGCGTGCCTGCTCGTCCCACGGCCGGCCCAGCACGGCGGCCCAGCCGCTGGTGGAAAGCCGGGCGAGTTGATGGCGACGCAGTGGAGCCATGGCGGTCTTGCCTGTTCAGACGGCGGAGACGGCGGTCAAGCGTCGTCCAGCACGCGCTGCACGACAGCAGCGGCCATGCGGCGTCCGCCACGTTCGGCGCCGTCCCGTGCGCGTTGGTCTTCCGTCGGTGTGTGGGCCAGTGCCTCGCGCAGGCAGGCCTGCAAGTCGCCCTGCCAAAGCGAACGCACGCCGCCCATCGCCACATAGTTCTGCACGCCGGGGGCGAACACCGGGTTGGACTGTGACAGGGCCGTGAGCTTTTCTTCCGGCAGCTTGGTCACGCGCGCCATGGCGGGGATGCGCATCACGCGAATCTCGGCCTCGGGCAGCGCGTAGCAGGCGTCGGCAATCAACCCCGAGGTGATGAAGCCGCCGGACAGCGCCTGGTCGTACACCAGGCCGATCACGCGGTGGCCGCGCCGCCGCGCCAGGTCGATGCTCGCGCCCAGGTGCGCCATTGCACGGTTGATGCCGAGCAGTTCGTCGCGCCGGCGCAGTTGCTGGCCCTGGGTGTCGATCAAGAGCAGGATCGGTCGGCCCGGGTGCTGCGTGACGGTGTCCAGCACCACGCGCGCTTGCGCCAGTGCAAGCCGCACCCCGATTGGTGCATGGTGCGTGGTGCCGATCACCGCAACAGGCTCGCCGTCGAAGATGACTTCGCCTTGCAGAAAGTCGCCGTCTTCGCGCATGCCGTGATACGGGCCGAAGAGCTGGGTGACGAGTGAATTCCACTGCATGGATTGCCCCTCTCTGTCTTTGTCAAACGGTGCGCAGCGCGCGGACGGCGTCCACCGAAAGCTCCGGTACCTGCTGTGCATCGGGAATGCCGAGCGCGGTCCAGAGTAGCGTTGCTTCGTCGCTGTCAGTGGTGGCGGTGGAGCCGGTGGAGGGCAGGGCGTGCAGACGGTCAGTGAGCAGCACGTGCTCCTGCTCCAACGCGGCCAAGGTCAATGGCTTCGAACCGGATAGCGCTGCAATCGCCGCCGCGCGAAAAGCAGCAACATCGTCTTCGACCAGCGCATCGCAGTCGCCAGTGAGCCAGCGGTGCTTGCCGCCGGTGGTGCGCCAGACCAGTGCGCGGTCGCGCGAATCGAATTCGTCCACGCCGTGGGAGGCTTCGATCACCTCCGGGCCCGACATTGCCAGCCGTCCGACGTCGCTCATCACGATGTAGTCGGCGCAGCGTGCGACGATGCCCATGCCGCCGAAGCAGCCGTTGGCGCCGCCAATCAGCACGATTACCGGCATGCCGGCGGTGCGCACGTCGAGCAACGCGCGCATGACTTCCGACACCGCAATAAGCCCGGCGTTGGCCTCGTGCAAGCGCACGCCGCCCGATTCGGCCAGCAGCAGCACGGCCGCGGGCCGGTCGCGCAGCGCCCGCTGCAGCAAGCCGACCAGCTTGGCGCCGTGCACCTCGCCGACACTGCCGCCCATGAACGCGCCTTCCTGCGCGGCCACGAACACGCTGCGGCCGTCGAGCAGAGCGCGGCCGACTGCCACGCCGTCGTCGAATGCACATGGCACGCCAAGCTGCGCCAGGTGCGGGCTGGTGACCCGCTCGCTCGGAGGCAGCCATTCATGAAAACTGCCGGCGTCGAGCAGCAGCGCCAGCCGCTCGCGCGCCGAGCATTCGGCATAGCTGATCATGGCCGGCCTCCTGCAATCTCCGCCACCGCCTGGTCGAGCCGCAGGCTTACCACCGCGGGCGTGGCGCCCATGTCGTTGATCGACACGCGCACGCCGGCCAGCGGATGGCGGGCGTGGAAGTCGTTCATCACGGCCTGCCAGATGGGACCGAAGCCGCGCGCTGAAGTCTCGACGCGCACCGCGCAGACGTTGCCGGCGTCGGGTTCGAGCATGACTTCGAGGTTGCCGGAACCGACGACGCCGACCAGCACCGGCGCAAAGGCACCGGCCTGGCGGCCGCCGGAGAAAGAAAAGTCCAGGGTTTCGAGCCCTGCGGGAACGTCGCTCATCGTTGAATCTCCTGCTACCAGTTTCTGAAACGCTTGGGTGGCTGGTACAGCCCGCCGGAGGCGCGCACCAGATCGCGCATGTTGCGTGCGGCCAGCAGATTGCGGGTGGCCTGGCGGGGGTCGATGCCCAGGTCCTGCGGCCGGCGGATCACGCCGCGGTCGCGCAGGTTCTCGACCGCGCGCTTGTCCCGCGCCAGACCCACCGCGGTGTAGCCGGCCACGCCGCGAATCGCCTGCTCGCGCTCCGCATCGCTGCGGCACAGCAGCAGGTTGGCAATGCCTTCCTCTGTGAGGATGTGCGAGACGTCGTCGCCGTAGATCATGATCGGCGGCAGTTCCATGCCGGCCTGCTCCTGCAGGGTCCATGCATCGAGCCGTTCGACGAAGGCCGGCTGCATGTGCTCGCGGAAGGTCTCCACCATCTGCACCACCAGCTTTTGCCCGCGCGGCGTGCCGGCTGCGCCCGTGCGCCCGGCGCGCGCTTCGCGCCCCGCCTTGAGCCATGCCGGGCTCGAATGCCGGCGTCCGCGTGCGTCGGCGCCCATGTTGGGGGCACCGCCAAAGCCGGCAATGCGGCCCAGCGTGGCGGTGGAGCTGTTGCCGTCCAGGTCGACCTGCAAGGTCGAGCCGATGAACATGTCGCAGGCGTAGTGGCCGGCCGCCTGGCAGAAGGCCCGGTTGCTGCGCAGGCTGCCGTCGGGGCCGGTGAAGAACACGTCGGAACGCGCGCGAATGTAGTCTTCCATGCCCAGCTCGGAGCCGAAGGAATGCACCGATTCGACCCAGCCCGCCTCGATGGCCGGAATCAGCGCCGGATGCGGGTTCAGCGCCCAGTGCTTGCCGATCTTTCCCTTGAGGCCGAGCGACTCGGCATAGGTCGGCAGCAGCAGCTCGATGGCCGCGGTGTCGAAGCCGATGCCGTGGTTCAGGCGCTGCACGCCGTACTCGCCGTAGATGCCCTTGATGGCCATCATCGCCATCAGGATCTGGACTTCGCTGATCTGCGCCGGGTCGCGCGTGAACAGCGGCTCGATGAAATTGGGCCGCGGTGCCTTCACGACGAAGCTCACCCAATCGGCGGGAATGTCGATGCGCGGCAGCGTGGTGGTCTTGCCGTCGACCATTTCATTGACCTGCGCAATCACGATGCCGCCCGAGAACGCCGTGGCCTCGACGATGGCCGGCGTGTCTTCGGTGTTGGGGCCGGTGTAGAGATTGCCTTGCGCGTCGGCCGCCTGCGCGGCGACCAGCGCCACCTTGGGCGTCAGGTCGACGAAGTAGCGCGCGAACAGTTCCAGGTAGGTGTGGATGGCGCCGATCTCGATGCGCCCCGCGGACACCAGCTTGGCCAGCCGTGCTCCCTGGGGCCCCGAGAAGCTGAAGTCCAGCCGGGCGGCCAAGCCGTTCTCGAAAACGTCCAGATGCTCCGGCAGCGCCAGCACCGACTGCACCATGTGCAGCCCATGTACCTTGGCCGGATCGACCTGGACCAGGGCGCGCGCGAGGAAGTCGGCCTGCTTCTGGTTGTTGCCTTCCAGGCAGACGCGGTCGCCGGGCGAGAGCACCGACTCGAGCAGGGTGGCGACGGCTTCGGTGTCGACGCGCTTGCCGGCGAGCCGGCTTCCGAGCGCATCGGCCGCGCGTGCCAACCGCATGCTGCGGTCGTCGGCCTTGGAGGTCCAGGATCTGGAGATCATAGGAAGAGGAGTTGAAGTTCGATCGAAGACAGCGGCGCCCTCACAGCACCACGAAGAGCAGCCACACCACCACCGGCGCCACCAGCGTCACGATGGCGCCGTACACCATCAGCTGCCGGAAGAACACGTCCCGGTCCACCCCCTTGGCGCTGGCAAGCACCAGCGCGCCGTTGGTGGAGAACGGACTGACGTCGACGATGGTCGAGGACACGGCCATTGCCGCGATGAAGCCGATGGCGCCGACCCCTGTATCGCCCTGCAGGAACGGCACCGCCAGCGGGATCAGCGAGCCGAGCACGGCGGTCGACGAGGCGAACGCCGAGACCACCGCGCCGACGAAGCACAGCAGCAGCGCGGCGATCATGGGCGAGGTGAGTCCGGCCACGCTATGGCCGACAAAGTCGATCGTGCCCATCTTTTCCATCACGCCCACGTAGGTGCTGACGCCCACGATCAGCATGATCTCCGGCCACGACACCTGGCCCAGCGCGCGCTTTTGCAGGTTGGGTGCCATCAGCGTCAGCACGAGGCCGATGCTGATCGAGACGAAGCCGATGTCCTGCTTGAAGAACAGCGTCAGCACGGCGAGCGCAAGCAGTCCGGCCACGGTGGCGATGCGGTAGGCATGCGAGCCAGGTTGCGCGGCTTCGGCGCGCGATGACTCCATCAGGGAGTTTTCCGCCCGCGCCGCGATGCGCCGCTCTTCGGGAAACGATTCACCTTCGGCGTCGCCATACACCTGCGCGCCGCTTTGCCCATGCGACACGCGCTGCACGACTGGGGCGCTACCGTCGGCGTTCGCTCGCTGCCGCAGCAGCTTCATGCCGCCCATCAGGAAGAACAGCAGCAGCGAAACCGACAGGTTGACCCCGAGGCTTGCCAGCATGGTGGCAACCTCGTTCAGCGGCAGGCCGGCCTTGGCAACGATCTTGTTGGTGATGCCGCCGTAGATGCTGATCGGCGAAAAGCCGCCGCCCTGCGCGCCGTGCACCGCCATGAGCCCCATGAGCAGCGGGTTGATGCCGTACTTGGCGGCAAAGCCAAGCGCGATAGGCGCAATGATGGCCACCGCCGCCGGGCTGACCGCGCCCACCGCCGTGAGCAGCGCGGCAATGAGAAACATGATCCAGGGAATGGCGGCAATGCGCCCGCGCACCGCGCGCACCGCCAGCCTGACCAGCCAATCGATGGTGCCGTTGTTCTGCGCCAGCGCGAACAGATAGGTGATGCCTACCAGCGTGAGAAACAGGTCGGCCGGAAAGCCGCCCATGATCGCCTTCGTGTTCATGCCGGCCACCAGCGTGCCGACCAGGAACGCGCCGACGAAGGCGATCACGCCCATGTTGATGGGCAGCACGGTGGCCAGCACGAACATGCCGACCAGCGCGTAAATCGAAATCCAATGTGAACTCATCGATGCGTCTCCGGTGTTTTGGGTACGACGCACATGGCACCACGCGTCTGGGTCCGTACGGTACGCACCCCCTCCGGGACGATCAATGAAGCGGCGTTGCCGACCTTTACGCGTTGTGAAACGATCGAGGGTTAACCCTGATCGATCGGATGCTCAACCCTCAGCGGAGTTCAGCTCTTGCCAGGCGGCACACCGACAGCAGCGCCAGCAGGTTCGGGTCGCGCTCGCGCGTGCGCAGGAAGTTGAGCGCGATGGTCTGGCGCATCAAGTACCGGGGTTGCAGCGGAATCAGCTGCACCTTCTGCGGCATCACGCCGCGCACTCGACCCGGCAGCAGCGTGTAGCCGACCCCGCCGCTCACCAGGTTCATCAGCGAGAAGATGTCGTCGGTCTTCATCACCACGTTGGGCGTGAAGCCGGCGATGCGGAAGGTTTCGACAAACCCCCTGTAGGTGACGAAGCCTTCGCTCAGGCTCACGAAGCGCTCGCCGGCGCAGCTGCTCAGGTCGATCTCGCTCAGGGCGGAGTAGGGGGAGCCTACGGGTGCGGCAAACTGGATGTCGTCTTCGAACAGCGGTTCCGACTCGACATCGGAAACGTCTTCAGGAATGGCCATGAGCGCAGCGTCGATGGCGCCGTCCCGCAGCTTCTGCAGCAGGTGCGCGTTGGACCCGAGCACGAGCTCGGTGTGCAGGTCGGGCTTGCGCAGCTTCATGCCCATGATCAGCTGCGGCACCGTGCGGCTGGTCAGGGAATAGAGCGAACCGATGCGGATCCGGTCGGCCGAGTAGCCGGCAACTTCGCGCGTGGCGCGAACGCCCTCGGACATTGTGCGAAGCACATCGCGGGCTACCTCTGCCAGCGCATGGGCGGCTTCGGTCGGGTGCAGGTTGCGGCCTTCGTGCCGGAACAGGGCGCAGCGCAAGCCGGTTTCCAGCGAATGCAGCGCGCGGTGCACGCTGACGGCGCTGATGTCGAGCTTTTCCGCCGCGCGAGCCAGATTGCCGGCCTCCATGAAGGCCAGCAGGATCTCGAGCTTGCGGAAAGTGATCTCTTCGTCGACGTGGAGGAGCATGGGCGGCCTGCGAATGACACCGGATCGTACCCCCGACGATCGGATGCACCTGAGAGCCGCCGCCAACACCTAGATGGCATCGGCTTCAGATTGCGACATTGGCTGACAGCCAGCCGCTGCTGCGGGGTAGAGCGTCCCGCCATGACCAAGGTCGACCGCTACCAGCCCATGCTGCTCGACGAACGTCCGCTCGACCTCGACGAGCCGGGGTGGATCTACGAACTGAAATTGAATGGCTATCGGGTGCTGGCCGAGTTTGGCGGCGCCGTGCAGCTGCGCACGCGCAATGGAACCGATGCCACCACGTGGTTTCCGGAAATCACGCAAAGCCTGGGCACGCTGAGAAGCGGACAGTGCGTGGTGGACGGCGAGGTCTGCGTGTTCGACCAGGCGGGCCGCAGCGACTTCAGCCAGCTGCAAGATCGTGGGGCCCGGGGCCGGTATCCGGGTGGCCCGAACGTCGTTTACTGTGTCTTCGATCTGCTGGTGCACCGCAGCGTCGACATCACGCAGCAGCCATTGCTCGAGCGCAAGGCCGCGCTTGCCGGGATCTTCAAGAAGAGGCCCCGGCCGTACATCATGTACGTCGACCACTTCGAAACGGGCGCTGCTCAGCTCTTCGCCGACGTCGTGGTTCCGATGAAACTGGAGGGCCTGGTGGCCAAGCGCGCCTACAGCGTCTACCAGCCCGGCGTTCGGTCGAGCGATTGGGTGAAAGTCAAACGCAGCGCCATCCCGGCGGGGCGGGTCGCGCGAACTTGATTCAGGCGGGGCGCGTATCCGGCCAGGCAAACGTCTTTGCCGGGCCAGGCGCGCGAGGGCCCATGCGCTCGTCGAGGGCGTAGCCTTCGAGCGCTCTCACGCCGGCACGCAGTGCGTCGAGCCAGATTGCATAGGACAGCTCGGCGGACTCCAGTTCTCTCCAATGGCTTGCGTCGTCGCATTGCTCCGTGAGCACCCAGAAGAAATGCCCAGGGTGCGGTTCGTCGACATAGATGGCAATCCGCCGAACGTGGCTCATTGCAGTGTCCTCGCAAGGCACTTGCTCAGACAGCCTGGCCGCGCGGAGCCTGTTCCGCACGGCTTGCTTGTCGTCGACAACGCCGGTTTTCTGGTGAGCGTCGGCCATGGTGTTCTCCTTGGAGATCGCGCCAAGGCTGTTATGGCAATCGACATGCCTGCGGCAGCCGGGAGCGCAGATTGCCTTGGCTCTGCGCCCGCGAGCCGCAGGCCCACACCGGCGGTGCAATGACCAGGTGAAGCAAGAAATACAGCAAAAATGTCCCGGCATAGAACAGCAGTGCCGAACGCTGGCAGCCGTGCGCAAGGCTCCAGGCTCGTGCGCCGTGGCGCCGGGCCTGCCGCTTGCCAGTCGGTCGGTTCAACCCTTGTTCCGAGGCCGCCGCTCTTCACCGCCACACCATGATCGCCGTCCACCACCTCAACTGCGTCTCGGCGTGCCCGCTCGGCGGCCGCCTCATGGACGGGCGCAGCCGCAGTGCCTTCGAGCGCGGCTGCCTGTGCTGCCATTGCCTGCTGCTGGAAACCGACCATGGCCTGGTGCTGGTCGACACCGGCTACGGGCTGCGCGATGTGAACGACCCGCGCGGGCGTCTCAGCGGCTTCTTCCTGCGGCTGATGGACCCGGACTTTCGCGAGGAGATGACGGCCGTGCGCCAGATCGAAGGGCTCGGATTCTCGGCCTCGGACGTACGCCATATCGTGCTCACGCACCTCGACTTCGACCACGCGGGCGGGTTGGACGACTTTCCCGCCGCGCGCGTGCACATGATGAGCATCGAGCGGGACGAGGCGCAGCGCCAGCGCACATGGCTCGACCGCCAGCGTTTCAGGCCCCAGCAGTGGAGCAGCCGGGAGCGCTGGCAGGTGTACGCCGCCGGAGGCGGCGAACCCTGGTATGGCTTCGACTGCGTGCGCGAGCTGCAAGGGTTGCCGCCCGAGGTGCTGCTGGTGCCGCTCGTGGGCCACACGCTCGGGCATGCGGGTGTTGCGGTGCGCGCGGCTTCCGGCGGCTGGGTGCTGATGGCGGGTGATGCCTATTCCATCATCGCGAGATGGATGCCCGCGATCCGTGGTGCACGCCGGGCCTGCGCTTCTACCAGACGATGATGGAGAAAGACCGTGCTGCGCGCCTGCACAACCAGCGGCGGCTTCGTTCGCTGCGCGAGCGCTTCGGCGCGGAGATCACGCTGCTCAGCGCGCACGATCCGGTCGAATTCGAGCGAGTCGCGACTCGGGGCATGAATGTGCCCGCGGACCGCGGGAGCAGGGCGGTCAACGTGCAGTGGGGCGAGGCAACCTGAAAGTCACAAGGAACAACCATGAACTCATCCGCCGCGCTCCGCTTGTTCGTGACTGCGCTGCTCGCGTTCGCACTCGGTGGCTGTGCGCTTGCCCCGACCGTCGGCGCCGACGATGCTCGTCGCATTGCCGGCAAGACCTACGTGGTCACCGGCGCATCGAGTGGCTTCGGCCGTGGCGTTGCCGTGAGGCTTGGCGGGCTGGGAGCCAATGTCGTGCTCGCAGCACGCCGCACCGAACTGCTGGAAGAGGTCGCACGCGAGGTGCGCAGCGCCGGCGGCAACGCCCTGGTGGTAACGACCGATGTGGCGCGTCCTGGCGACATGGATCGCCTGATGTCGGCCACGCTCGCGCGCTTTGGGAGGGTCGACGTCTGGATCAACAACGCCGGCGTGGGCGTCATCGGACGCTTCGAGGAAATTCCGGTGGCGGACCATGCACGCGTGGTGGACGTGAACCTCAACGGCGTGATCTACGGCAGCCATATCGCACTGGGGGTGTTCCGCGCGCAGGGCAGCGGAACGCTGGTGAACGTCGGTTCGGTCGAAAGCGAAGTGCCGCTCGCCTACCAGGCTTCGTACGCGGCCTCCAAGGCGGGTGTGCTGGCGCTGGGCCGCGCGCTCAACGAAGAGCTTCGGTTGGCCAGCCTTTCGGGGGTGCAGGTTGCCACTGTAATGCCCTGGGCGGCCGACACGCCGTTCTTTGCGCATGCGGGCAGCTACAGCGGACGAGCGCCGAACATGTTCGCGCTCGACCCGCCGGAGAAGGTGGTCGAGGCGATTGTGTGGGTGTCCGTCAATCCGCGGGAGGAACTCCCGGTCGGGTGGAAAGCAGGCGTTTCGACCGCGAGCCACCGGCTCTTTCCCGACTTGACCGAGCGCTTGTCGGCCGACATGGTGCACAAGGCGCAGATGGAGCGGGCGCCGCCGGCGCTGAACGGCCCTGGTGCACTGCACCGGCCGCTCGAGGCCGGCCGAGGCGTGAGCGGCGGCATGCTGCTGCGGCCGGGGCCGGACGGCGTACTCCGGCCATCGGAGCGGGTCATTCGTGCACCATGACCGTGTTTCGCCCCTCCTGCTTCGCAAGATAGAGCGCCTCGTCCGCGGCTTTCAAAAGCTCGAACGGCGTGCTGTCGGGCTGCGGCACCTCGGCCGCCACGCCAAGGCTCACGGACACCGTGCCCAGCGCCGACGCCGCATGGGGAATCCGCAAATCGGCCACGGCCAGCCGCGCCCTTTGCGCAACCTCGAGCGCACCTTCGGCATCGGTAGCGGGCAACAGCAGGACCATTTCCTCACCCCCGTAGCGCGCGACCAGGTCGCCCGAGCGCCACACGGCCGAACGCAGCGCGAGGGCAATCCGGCGCAGGCACTCATCCCCTTCGAGATGGCCGTACAGGTCGTTGTACTTCTTGAACTCGTCGACGTCCACCATGACAACCGCGAGCGGCGTCTGGCCTTCCAGCGCCTGCTGGAAGTTGAAGAGCAGGCGGGCGTCGAAGTAGCGGCGGTTGGCCAGGCCTGTGAGCCCATCTTCCTGCGCAAGATGTTCCAGGCGTTCATTGGCTTCGGTCAGTGCGTCGCGGGCGCTTCGCAAATGCAGTTCCGCCACCAGCCGCCGACGCATCGACCGGATCAGGTAGCGGCCCGAGACGCCGACGATCAGGCACAGAAGAACCACCCAGGTCGTTTGATAGATCGATGCGGACTTCCATTCCCGCAGCGCCTCGTCCTTGCCGACGGCAACGGTCACGAAGAGCGGATAGTCCAGCAGGTGTTCGAAGCTGATGATCCGCGTCACGCCGTCGATCGCCGATCTTCCTTCGACGGTGCCCGAACGCGAGGCCTGGAACTGCTTCTGGAAAGGCGAGTCGGTATTGCGCCTGTTCATATCGGCTTCCCTGAAGGGGCGGCGAACCAGGAGCTGGTCGGTTCCGAACAGCGCAATCGCTCCCTGCTCGCCGATCTGAAAGCGGTCCAGCACGCTCAGCAGGTGCTTGACGCTGAGCGTGATCAGCACCACGCCTGCAAAGTTGCCGTCGGGGTCGTTGATTCTTCGCGAGACCGGAATCACCCATTCACCCGAAGAGCGGCTCACGATGGGGCCGCTGATCAGCGTTCGCGCGCTCGGGTTGGTCTGGTGGTAAATGAAATACTCGCGGTCCGAGTTGTTCTTGGTACCCGCCGGAGATGCCTCGGAATGGACGAGCCAGCGTCCTTGCTCGTCGTAGATGAAGAGCCCCTTGATGGATTGGATTTCGGAGGCATGGTTCACCAGCACCGGTTGAAGACGCTGCAGCGTCTCGGGCGTGATGTCCGCGCGCTCGAGTTCGAAGACGATGCCCGAGATGATGTGTTCGGCCAGGGCGACGGTGCTGTCGATCTGCTGGCTGACCGCGCGTGCGAGGTTGGTGTTCGCCCGGGCGATCTGCTCGTTTTCTGCCGTGCGCGCGCGAATGACCAGCCATGCGTTCATGACCAGCAACGCCACGCACACAAAGACTACAAACAAAGTAGTACCGAAGATGACGCGACTTCTTTGCGCGTCCGTTTTTCGGGCGAGGGAGCTTGCGTCGTTCGATGACCTCGGGCCAGTGGACGTATCTGGAGCCGTCTCGGGCGACGGAGGAGAGGGCGCTTTTTTCATCGAAGGCCCGACTCTACAAAAAAAACGTCGGTCGCCGTCTTTACCTGCGCTGCGGCATATCTTTTTTGTCGCACGTCGGGCCTGAAGCGACGCTGCGTGTCACCTTTGGAGGTAATTCGCGTGCTTTTCTTCGAGAGCAACGCGGGCATGGATCGTGCGCCATGTGCCGCGGTCGATTCTCTTTAAATCAAAACAAGCGCTTTTCATGATCATGTTTTTTCGAGGGTGCGTTTCTGCACTGGTGTTTTCGGTGCTTCTGTTTGGCTGTGGCGGAGGGGGAGGTGGTGGTGGTCAAGGTGGCGGCTTAGGCGGCCTGGCTGGATTCGCTGGCAACGGCGCAATCCCGGGCAGCAATGGCGCCAGCCAAGGCGGCGATGGCCAGAATGCAGGAGGGGCAGGGAACACGGGCGGCACAGGTGGAACCGGTGGGGCCGGCAATACAGGAGGAAGTACCCCGCCCATGCCGGCAACCACCGCATTGGTGACCACGCTCGGCAAGCCCGCCCGGGTGCTGCTTGGACTCGGCGCAGGCAGCCCGATCGATCTGATGAAAAGCCAGGACATTCGCCCGGATATCGTCGACACCTACCTCGTGGGCGTTGGCGCAGGCGCCTGGCCCAGCTGGAACAGTCCGGACGGGGCATACATCACATTCACCGCGCAGGCCATCCAGGCCTACGGCGCGGTTCCGATGTTCACGCTCTACCAGATGGCAACGAGCGGGGAAGGCAATCTGAACATCCTCAACGATGCCGCCTTCATGAACAACTACTGGGCGCAGGTCCGGCTGATGTACCAGCGCATTGCAGCCCTCGGTACGCCCGTTCTGGTCAATCTGGAGCCCGACTTCTGGGGATTCGTTGCATCGCAAGCGCCCGGTCGCGATGCGACGCGGATGACAGCCGCCGTGAACAACCAGCCCGAATGCGCGGGGTTGCCGAACACCGCCGCAGGCGTCGGCCAATGCCTCGTGCAGATGGGCAGGCAGATCGCACCCAAGGCGCTGATGGGGTTCCCGCCTGCCTTCTGGAGCGGCACCCCTGCGGAGATCGGCGCGCAGATGAAGGCGGTTGGTGCACATCAGGCGGACTTCATCGTTGCCCAGACGAGCGACCGCGACGCGGGCTGCCGCGAAGTCCCATCGCCTCCCGCGGAATGCACGGGGCGAAGCGGTCCGTTCTATTGGGACGAAACCAATCAGACCTCCCCGAATTTCCATGAGTCCCAGAGCCAGATCTCGGCCTACCGGGCGGCCCTGGGCAATGGCCTCCCGATCCTGTGGTGGCAGACACCGATGGGCGTGCCGTCCGACACGCCCGGCGGTACCGATCAGCACTACCGGAACAACCATGTCGACTACATGCTGCGCAATACCCAGGAGTACGGCGATACCTACACGTTCGCGATCGTCTTCAGCCCGGGTGGCAGCCACCAGACTTCGATCAGCACCGATGGCGGTCAGTTTGCCCGCCTCTCGAGTCAGTATCTCGCGCGAGGCGGCGCGACCCTGAAGTAGTGCCTAGCCCGGCGCCGCGCCCTGGGTGGCGGTGTAGACGGCATACAGCGACTGGCTTGCCGCCATGAAGAGGCGGTTGCGCTTGGGGCCGCCGAAGCAGATGTTGCCGCAGACTTCCGGCAGCCGGATACGCCCGATGAGCCGGCCTTGCGGCGTCCACACCGTGACGCCGCTGTAGCCCACGCTGCGGCCCGCATTGCTGGAGCACCACAGGTTGCCGTCGACGTCGGCGCGCACGCCGTCGGGCGCGCATTTCACGCCGTCGACCATGAAGTTGCTGAAGAGCTTGCCGTTGCTGAGCTTGTTGTCCGAGCCGACATCGAACACATACATGTCGCCCTTGCCGCCGGCAATGGTGTCGCCCGGCCCCTGCCCGGTGCTGACGATGTAGAGCTTCTTGAAGTCCGGCGAGAAGCACAGGCCGTTCGGGTCGGGCACCAGGTCTTCGCCAGCCACCTGCGTGAGCGTGCCGCTCTTGTCCAGGCGGTACACCGCGGTCGGCAGTTCGCGCTTGTACGAGCCGATTTCGGGCGGCTGCCCGAGCCTCGGATTGAGCCGGCCGGCCTTGTTGGCGGGCCCGCCCGGTGCGTCGACCGCGCCCTCGTACAGCTGGGCGCCGTAGGGCGGATCGGTGAACCAGTAGCTGCCGTCAGGGTGAGGGACGATGTCGTTCGGCGAGTTGAGCCGCTTGCCGTTGAAGCTCGAGGCGAGGATGGTGACCGAACCGTCGAGCTCGTAGCGCACCACGCGCCGCGTCAGGTGCTCGCAGGACAACTGTCTGCCCTGGTAGTCGAAGGTATTTCCGTTGCTGTTGTTGGAAGGCGCGCGAAACACGCTGACGTGGCCGTCGTCCTCGCTCCAGCGCAGCTGGCGGTTGTTCGGTATGTCGCTCCACACCAGAAAGCGGCCGACCGAATTCCAAGCAGGCCCTTCGGACCACAGCGCGCCGGTCCACAGCCGCTGGATGGGGGCGTTGGGCTGGCGCAGGCCATCGAAGGCCGGGTCGACCGTGAGCACGTCAGGGTCGGTGAAGTAGGTGGTCGGCGCCCCGCCCGGGCCGAAGTCGCGCGGCGGCTGGGTGATGGTGCTCGGCGGCGCAGCCGGCTTGCCGGAGGCAGCTTGCGCGTGCGTCCATCGCGGAAAGACGAAGGAGGCGCCTACCGCGGCGCCCACGCCGCCAAGAAGTTTTCGGCGTAGTACCGAACCATTCAATTCTGGATCGACTTTTTCTTGTGCCACTAATCACTCCATGAAAAGGATGAAAGAAGCTGGAGAAGGGCAGGACGTCTCCAGCCTCGCTTGATACATCAGCCGGCCATCGCGGTCAACGGCACCGGTTGTCTGCAGATACGTAGTTCCCCTCGCGGCTGCGTCAGATTGCGATCAGGCCGGCGCAAGAGCATCCGGTTGCGTTCGACAACCCACTACATCGGGCACGTATGAAAAACAGAAATCTTGCCAGGGGACTCTTCCTCATGGCAATCGCGCTGGCCTTCGGCCTCACGGCGCTTCGCTATCCCATCGGGGACCTGAGCCGTGCAGGGCCGGGTCTTTTCCCCGTGATGGTGAGCAGCCTGCTGCTGCTGATCGGCGTGTCGACGGTGGTTCGGTCGTTCTTCGTCGAGCCGGTGCGGCTGGACCTCCACTTCAAGAACATCGCACTCATCCTCGCAAGCCTTTGCGGCTTCGCGTTGATCTCGATGTACCTGGACATGGCCGCGGGCATCGTCTTCATGGTGTTCTGCTCGGCCTTTGCCGGCAGTTCGAACTCGTGGCTGCGCAACGTCAAGATTTCAGCCGGGCTGATCGCCATGGCGTTCGCGCTCCAGAAACTCCTCGGCCTGAACCTGCCGCTTTTTTGAGCCCACCATCATGGAAGTCTTGAACAACCTGGCGTTCGGCTTTTCGCACGCCCTCACGTGGCAGAACCTGCTGTTCTGCGCCATCGGCTGCACGGTGGGAACGCTGGTGGGCCTGCTGCCGGGCCTTGGTCCGCTGGCAACCATCAGCCTGCTGCTGCCGCTGACCTATTCCATTCCCACGACCGGCGCACTCATCATGCTGGCCGGCATTTACTACGGTGCGCAATACGGCGACAGCGTGAGTGCCATCACCATGAAGATTCCGCATGCGAGCAGCATCGTGGCCTGCATCGACGGGTATGCGATGACGCTGAAAGGGCAGACCGGCCTCGCGCTCTTCACGGCCGGTTTCTCCAGCTTCATCGGCGGCACGGTGGCCATCCTGGTGCTGTCGTTCTTCGCACCCATGCTGGGCGAGGTCGCTTTCCTGTTCGGTCCCGCGGACTACGTCGCGATGATGCTGGTGGGCTTTGTGTGCGTGAGCTTCGTCACCACCGGCAGCCTGCTGAACGGGCTGGCGATGTGCATGATTGGCGTGCTGCTGGGAACCATCGGCACCGACGTGAACAGCGGCATGGCGCGCTTCACGCTGGACATGCCGTTCCTGACCGACGGCGTCGGCATCGTGAGCATCGCGCTGGGCTGCTTCGGCATTGCAGAGATCACCAAGAACCTCGACTCCCGCGAGGAGCGCTCGCCCTTCAACGGCAAGATCAACCTCATTCCCACCTGGGCGGAGTTCAAGCGGATCATTCCCAGCGCGCTGCGCGGCAGCGTGGTCGGCTCGCTGCTGGGCATATTGCCCGGCGGCGGCCCGACCATTGCGCAGTTTGCGGCCTACGCGCTCGACAAGAAGGTGAGCAAATACAAGCATGAGATCGGCTCCGGCTGCATCGAGGGCGTGGCCGGCCAGGCCGCGGCCGATGAAGCAGCCGCGCGCACCAGCTTCATTCCGCTGATGAGCATCGGCATTCCCGAAAACGCCGTGATGGCGCTGATGCTCGCCGCCTTCATCATCAAGGGCATCCAGCCGGGGCCCAACATGATCGGCGCCCACCCCGAGCTGTTCTGGGGCCTGGTGGCCAGCATGTGGATCGGCAACGTCTTCTTGCTGGTGCTGAACGTGCCGCTGGTGCGCTACTGGCTCTCGGTGTTCAAGATCCCGTACAGCGTGCTGTTCCCGTCGATCCTGTTCTTCTGCTGCATTGGCACCTACAGCGTCAACAACAATCTCGAAGACGTCTTCATCACGTCCGCCTTCGGCTTCATGGGCTACATGTTCATGCGGCTCGAGCTGGACGCCGCGCCGCTCATGCTCGGATTCATCCTCGGCCCGATGCTGGAAGAGAACTTCCGCCGGGCCATGCTGCTAAGCCGCGGAAGCTTCAATGTGTTCGTCAACAGGCCCATCAGCGGCACGCTCATGGCGCTGATCGCTGTCTTCATCGCGTGGCAGGTTGTGGCCTTCGTCGTCAAGGCACAGAAGAAGAATGCCGGCGCGGGCATCGTGCACGGCGCGTTGGCCGAGGAGTGACTTCGCAGCGTGCGCAGTCGGGCCATTTATGGCAGACACTCATCGAATGGCGCTACGGACCCTTCGGCGTCCTGTTGGAGCGGCCGCAGTGATGATGGACGCCAATCGCCGCGCGGCGTCCGCAAACTCGTCGGCCGTGAAAGCTCCCAGGCCCAGGATCAAGCCGGAACGTTCGCTGCCTTCCGCATACATGCGAGACACCGGGCGCACAGCCACGCCGGCCCTGGCGGCCTGAATGGAAACGGCCTGGTCATCGATGCCAGGCGCCAGCCAGAGCACCGAGTGCATGCCCTGATCGCTGGGTTGCAGCCATGCCAGGTCACGGGGAAGCATCTCCTGAAAAAGCTGCGAAAGCTGGCTGCGGCATTCTCCATAGACGCCTCGGATGCGCCGGATGTGCCGGTCCAGATGCCCCTCGGCGATAAACGCCGCCAGGACATGCTGGTCGGCGCTCGGGGGATGGCGGTCCAGCAGCATTCGAGCACCACAGAACGCGTCGACGAGCCTGGGAGGCACGACGGCATATCCCAGCCGCAGCGACGGAAAGAGGATCTTGCTGAATGTTCCCAGATAGATCACATGATCGGGATCCAGGCCTTGCATTGACGGGAACGGATGTCCCGCATATCGCAACTCGCTGTCGTAGTCGTCTTCCACGACCCAGGCTGCATTGGCGCGCGCCCAGTTCAGCAGGGCGTTTCGGCGCGCCATGCTCAAAGGCATGCCCAAAGGGTACTGATGCGACGGAGTCACAAACGCGGCGCGTGCATCGGGCCTCAAGCGCAAGCCCTCTTCTACGATCAAACCTTCCGAATCGACCGGCACGCGCACCATGCGGCCTTTGGGCCCCAAGGTTTCCAATATTGCGGTGATGCCCCAATAGGCCGGGTTCTCGACCCACGCATGGTCTTCGTTGCCCAGAAGCACCAGGCAGGCCAGATAGAGCCCTTGCTGGGTACCGGTCGTCACAATGACCTGAGCAGGGTCGCAACGCACTGAGCGAGACCGTCGCACATATTCCGCGATCGCCTGGCGCAGAGGCAAGGCACCCTGAGGGTCTCCATAGCCGCTTGGCATCCCCTTGCCGCGCGCGCGAATCTGGTTCCCCAGACGGCGCCAGACCTCGCCGGGAGCGGCAACGCCGGCAGGCACTGAAACGGCAAAGGGCACCGGCGGCAAAGGCATGAACTGCCGAGCGATCTGGGCGAACGCCGCCGATGGCAAGGGCAGTGGCAGAGGCTTGCCGCTCGCCTTGCCTTCGCGTGCGTCGGCACCAACCAATGGCATGTCGGCCAAAGATGCGGCGACGCGCGTGCTGCCACCTTGTTCGGCCTCCAGGAATCCTTCGGCAATCAGTTGCTCGAAAGCCTCGAGGACAGTACCGCGTGCGACACCCAACGAAATGGCGAGCGCCCGAGTCGACGGGAGGATTTCGCCGGCTTGGAGGTCGCCTCGCTTGACCGCCTGACGCAACTTGTGGGCGAGTTGCCGTGCGAGGCCGCCGGCCTTGCGATCGAGTTGCCCGATCGCTGGAACTTCCGGCGTATTGGCGGTCCGCGGCATGGATTCTGGCCTCCTGAGATAGGTGAATACTGGTTCAGTTTACTGAGCCTGAATAAATCACACTACTTTTGCCGGCCGCTTCCGTTCACCAGCAACCCATTACAGAGATAGAGATATGTACGTTCCTGCTCATTTCGATGAATCGCGCCCTGAAGTTCTGCACGACCTGATCGCCAAGAATCCTCTGGGCATCTTGTTTACGCACGGAAAAACCGGCTTGGATGCCAACCATGTTCCGTTCGAGCTGGACGCCAAGGATGAGGCCAGACTGGTGCTGCATTCGCACGTCGCCCGCAACAACCCCATGTGGGAAGACATCGTCAGCGGCGATGAAGTGATGGTTGTGTTCAGGGCAGGGGACTCCTACATCTCGCCCCAGTGGTATCCGAGCAAGCATGAACTCCACAAGCAGGTGCCCAGTTGGAACTACATCGTGGTGCATGCCCACGGGCGGGCCACCATTCGGGACGATGAGCGATATGTCCGCGGAATGGTGGCACGGCTCACCCGCACGCAAGAGGCGTCGCAGCCAAAGCCCTGGAAGATGAGCGATGCTCCCAAGGACTACATCGACACCATGCTCAAGGCAATCGTCGGAATCGAGATCGAGGTAACCCGCTTGGTGGGCAAGGCCAAGCTGAGCCAGAACAAGGAGGTGCGCGATATCGAAGGTGCCGGCAAAGCGCTGAATGCGAAAGGGGAGCGGGTAATTGGCGACGCCATGCTGGCCTGTGCCAAAGCCAAGGCGGCTCAATAGGAGCGGCTGTGGCGTCAGCGCTCAAGAGTCGCTTCGCTCGCGTTGGCTGCGTCGGCGACGTAATCACGACCCGCGTTGAATGAAGTCCACAAACGCCCTTAGCGGCGCCGGCAGCAAGCGGCGGCCAGGGTAGTAGAGGAAGGGGCCGGAGAACCGCGGCCACCAGGGCTCGAGAATCGGTTCGAGCGCACCGCTGTCAAGGTGTGGCCGAAGCCAGTCTTCGAACAGGTAGACCACGCCGGCACCGGCCAGCGCCGCATCGACCGAGAGATCTGCCGCTGCGCCGATCCGCACGGTCAACTGCCCGGCCACCTCGATGCGCAAGGTTTCGCCGTCGCGCTCGAACTCCCACGGCGGCATCGAACCGCTCGCAAAACGGCCGCGCATGCAGTTGTGGCTCAGCAGCTCGCGCGGATGCTCCGGCCGGCCATGGCGGGCGAGGTAGGAGGGCGCTGCCGCCACCGCAAAACGCTGGAAGCGCGGACCGATCGGCACCGCGACCATGTCCTGCTCGAGCCGCTCGTCGTAGCGGATACCGGCATCGCAACCGGCGGCCAGCACGTCGACGAAACTGTCTTCCGCAATCACTTCGAGAGAGATGTTCGGATAGGCGGCAAGGAAGCGCGGCACGATCGCTGGCAGCACGAGCCGCGCGGCGCTGATCGGCACGTTCAGCTTGAGCGTGCCGGCAGGCCGGTCGCGAAAGCCGTTCACCACGTCGAGCGCCGCCTCCACCTCGGTGAGGGCGGGCCTCAGCCGCTCGAGCAGGCGTTCTCCCGCTTCTGTCGGCCGCACGCTGCGGGTTGTGCGGTGAAGCAGGCGTACGCCGAGTTGAGCTTCCAGCCGGCGCACCGCCTCGCTCAGGCCCGATGCGCTGCCGCCGGTCAGGCGCGCGCCGTCGCGAAAGCCCTTGGCGCCGGCCACCGCCACGAAGGCGTTGAGATCTTCGAGATCGACTTTCATTGTTCTGGATTCTGCACAGCCCGTGCCGATTATGGCGGCTTATCAAACAGAGACGGGCTGCCTAGACTGGCTTCACGACTCCATTGACCTCTTCAACTCCAGGAAAAAACATCATGTCCAGCATGCAGACCCCCAGCACCTATACCCTCGGCGACCGTTCGGTCCATCGGCTCGGCTACGGCGCCATGCAGCTCGCCGGCCCCGGTGTGTTCGGCCCGCCGAAAGATCGCGAGGCGGCGCTGGCCGTGTTGCGCGAAGCGGTCGCCAATGGCGTCGATCACATCGACACCAGCGACTTCTACGGCCCGCACATCACCAATCAACTCATCCGCGAGGCACTCGCGCCTTATGCGAAGGACCTCGTCATCGTCACCAAGATCGGGGCGCGGCGCTCCGAGACAGGCGGGTGGCTGCCTGCGTTTTCGCGCGAGGAGCTGACGCAGGCCGTGCACGACAACCTGCGCAACCTTGGGCTGGACGTGCTGGAAGTGGTGAACCTGCGCATCATGTTCGATGTGCACGGCCCGGCCGAGGGATCGATCGAGGCGCCGCTCGCGGCATTGGCGGAGCTTCAGCGCCAAGGCCTGGTGCGCCACATCGGCCTGAGCAACGTGACGCCGGCACAGGTCGCCGAGGGGCGCAGCATCTGCCGCATCGCCTGCGTACAGAACCAGTACAACCTCGTGCATCGCAACGACGACGCGCTGATCGACGACCTGGCGCGCGACGGCATTCCGTACGTTCCGTTCTTTCCGCTCGGCGGCTTTACGCCGCTGCAGTCGGCAGGGCTTTCCGAGGTCGCGCAGCGTCTGGGCGCCACGCCGATGCAAGTGGCTCTGGCGTGGCTCCTGCGACGCTCACCCAACATCCTGCTGATTCCGGGCACCTCGTCGGTCGGGCACCTGCGCGAAAACCTGGCCGCCGGAAAGCTGGAACTGCCGGCCGATGCGATCGAAGCGCTGGACCGCGTGGCCGCTCCGGTTGTCGGCTGATGGGCATCAACGCGCCTGAACTGGTAGCGCCATGGACAGATAGTCCACCTGGCGCCCATCCACACGGAAGCAGTCTTGAACGAGGCCGGCCCCCGTGAACCCGGCACGCTCATAGAGCCTGACGGCTGCATGGTTGGATGCAATGACTTGCAGGTCGATCCACGCCATTTGCTGATCGGCTTGGGCCCATTCGATTGCGGCGTTCAGGAGCCGCTGTCCGAGGCCCGAGCGCCGCCATTGGCGATGCACGCCCATTCCCAGCAGGCACCGATGCTCCATGCAGGGGGCTGGATGCGCCCTCAAGTCGGCATGGCCGACGATCCTGTCCTCACCAGAAAGAGCGACCCAGGCCCGACGCCATCCTGGATTGGGAGGAACCACATCCAAGGCTCGGCGAAAGCCAGCTGCTTTCTCGCCTGCAAAGTGGCAGTCGATTCGGGCAATGGGCTGAAACAGAGGCTGACCTTCGGCGCCGTTGTCGGAAATGTGATCGTTCAAGTACTCGGCGAATGCCGAGAAGTCGCGTGTTTGAAGTTCAACGATGCGGGGCGTCATGGGGCGATTGTCCTGTGGGCGAGTTGAACCGAGCCGAGCGCGAGATCCATCGGCTGCACCAACAGATCCGAGCCTTCCCGCAGCGGCTGCAACGCACCGACGGGGCGAAAGCCGCAAGCCACATACAAGCGCACCGCAGGCGTGTCTCCGGCAGTGACGCCCAACCAGAGGTGGCGCATTCCAACGCTCTTGGCCCACGAACAGGCCGATGATCTTGGTCATGAAGAAGAGCGGCAGGAGCATGCAGCGCGGGCCAATCCGGCGGCAAGCGGGAGTGGTGCCTCAGTCAATTCCTGCGTGAGGCAATGACACCGTGCACCTGCGAGGCCGGGACCGGCCGCGCGAACAGGTAACCCTGGGCCTCGTCGAACCCTTCCTGCCGGATGATCTGCAGCTGTGCCTCGGTTTCGACGCCCTCCACGGTGGTGGCAATGCCCAGGCTCGTGCCGATGCCGGCCACGGCCCGGATGATTGCGAGCGACTTCCTGTCGGGCAGATCGGCGATGAAGCTGCGGTCTACCTTGATCTTGTCGAACGGAAAGCTGCGCAGATAGCCCAGCGATGAGTACCCGGTCCCGAAATCGTCCATCGCGATCTTCACGCCCAGTTGCCGGATCTGCTGCAGGGTGCGCAGGTTCTTGTCGTCTTGGCCGAGCAGCACCGACTCGGTGATCTCCAGCTGCAGGCGCGAAGGGGAGAGCGCCGAAGCATCGAGCGCGTTCCTGATCACGTCGATCAGGTTGTCGGCGCTGAACTGGACCGGCGAGAGGTTCACCGCAACACCGATCTCATCGGGCCAGGTGGCAGCCTCGCGGCATGCCTGGCCAAGGACCCATTCGCCAAGTTCCACGATGAGCCCTGTTTCCTCCGCGATCGGAATGAAGTCGGCCGGCGAGATCATTCCCCGGTCCGGGTGGCGCCAACGCACCAGCGCTTCGAAGCTGGTGCAGCGATTGGAGGCCAGGCTCACGAGCGCCTGGAAGTGGACCTCGAACTCCCCGTGGGCGAGCGCCTCCCGCATCGAGAGCTTCAAGGCCTGGCGCGTCTGCAGGTGGACGTCCATGCTCCTGGCGTATCTCTGGAGGGTTCTTCCGCCGGCAGCCTTCGCGCGGTGGAGTGCCACGGCGGAGGCACGCTTGATCTCGTCGACGGTGCCGCCGTCTTCGGGCGCCACGGCGACGCCGACGCTGGCTCCGATGCTCAGCTTGTGTCCCTCCGGCTCGAACGGCGCTAGCAGGATACCTATCAGACGGCGCGCGATCTCGATCGCCGCGTCCGGATGCGGCAGCCCGAAACAGCCGATCGCGAACTCGTCCGCACCGAGTCGTGCGAGCGTGTGCTCTTCACCGGCGAGGCCGAGCCGCAGGCGCTGGGCGACCTTCTGCAGCAAGATGTCGCCGACGGGATGACCGTAAGCGTTGTTGACCGCCTTGAAGCCGTCAAGATCCAGCGTCAGCACGGCCACCAAGGTCCCGCGCGCGCCCGCATCGTTCAAGTGCTGGTGCAGCGCCTCGCGGAATGCCGAGCGGTTGGGAAGGCCGGTGAGGACGTCGTGACGGGCCATGTGGGAGACCTGGCTCTGGGCGTGGAGGCGCTCCTGCTCCGCCTTGCGGCGCGCGGTGGTGTCGCGGAAGAAGATCGACAGGCCCTCCTCTGTAGGCGAGGCGTGGACCTCGAGCCACACCTGCGTCGCCGGCACGAATTCCTCGAACGACACGGCCTTGTTGCCCGCCGTCGCCTGCCGGAAGTAGTCGCCGAAGAGGCTTTCGACCTCGGCGGGGAAGAGGTCCCACAGCTTTGCGTTCAGTGCCTCTTCGCCGAGCTTCAGGAACCGGCGGGCGTTCTCGTTCATGTAGGTGATACGCCATGCATGGTCGACAACCAGTACGCAGTCCATCGTGTTCTCGAGAACCGCAGAGAGCCGCCTCGCCGCACGTTCGGCCTGCTGCTGCGCCACCACGGCATCGTTGCGCGCCGCCTTGGCTTCGGTGATGTCGCGCCAGATGCTCACCATCCGGATCGGCAGGCCCGATGCGTCCAGCACGGGTGCCCCGATGACGTCGAGCCATCGGTGCACGCCCTCGGCGTCGATGGCATCCACCTCCAGTCTCGACGTGCCGCCGGCGCGCACGATGTCGAACATGGCGCTCAGTTTCCGGAGCCGGCCTTCGGGAAAGATTGCCTCGAGCGCCTCGCGGTTCGCGAGTTCGGAAACCTCGAGACCGATCATCCGTCGCGCCGCCTTGTTCATCAGCAGCGTATTGCCCGACAAGTCGAGCATGCTGATGCAATCGGGGCTGCTGTCGAAGATGCTCCGAATAGAGGCTTCGCTCTCGCGCAGCGCGGCTTCGGCCTGGCGCCGGTCGGTAACGTCGAGAATGGAGCCGGCGTAGCCGAGGAACCCTCCGTCAGGCGAAAGCCGGGGCGCGCCGGTGTCGATGACCCAGGCCCAGCTGCCATCCGAGCGGCGCAGCCTGTAGTCGAGCTGAACCGGAATCCGCTGGGCGCTTGCCGCCTCGAACTGTCCCAGCACCGAGGCGCGGTCTTCGGGATGGATGGCCCGGGTCCAACCTGCACCGAGCGACTCGGTCTCGGTCTGGCCCGTCACCTCGAGCCACAGCCGGCTGTGGAAGGTGGCCTCGCCATGCTGATCGGTGAGCCACATCATCACCGGCACGCTGTCGGCAATGAGGCGGAACAGCGACTCGCTCTCGCGCAGAGCTTCGATTGCGATTCGATGCTGATGAACGTCCTCGAGCAGCCCATACCAGCGCACGATCCCATTGTTCTCGTCGCGACGGGGGGCCGCCCGAGCCCTGAACCATCGGTACCTTCCGTCTGCGGCGCTGCGCACCCTGTATTCGGCATCGAACGGAACGCCGCGGGCCACCGAGTCGATCCATTGCGTTCTGATGCGTTCGACATCGTCGGGGTGCAAGGCGCATTCCCAGCCCGAGCCCAGCGACTCCTCGACCGAATTGCCGGTGAGCGCCGGCCAGCCCGGTCCGACTTCGGTGATCGCACCGGTGGCATCGGCGGTCCAGGTGATCTGCGGGTGCAGTTCGACGAACGAGCGGTAGTGCGCTTCGCTGGCGCGCAGCACCCGCTCGGCCGTGCGCAGCTCTGTCACGTCAGAGATCACGACCACAAGCAGCTTGCCGTTGGAACCACGGAGATCGACCGACTGCTTGAGCGTGACCAGGGTTCTGGTCGATCCGCCCTCCGTGGTGATCTCTTCCTCGAAACTTCGGCTCTTGCCGCTCGCGAGTACCTCGAGATCGAGTTCTCTGATCCGATCGGCCTGCGGTTGCGGCAAGAAATCGCGGTCCGTCTTTCCCCGCGCACTATCGAGCGAGACGTTGAGCAGCTCGCAGGCCCGCCGGTTCAGATGCAAGTACCGGGAGGCCTCGTCCTTCACAATGACCGCCTGGCCGGCCCCATCAAGGATCGCGGCCATTTGGACCAGCGGATCGAGCTGATCGGAAGGCTGCGCAGCGCGGGACTCACCCATGTCGATGTCTCCTGTCTGAAATCCTCACCGACATCGTAGCCCAGAGCGGAGGGCGTCAATCGATAGTGCGAAGCCCCGGTCCTGCGGTCAACATTCCCACTTCAGCCCACGGTGATCACGACCTCGGCGTACTCGCTGGGCACCACCAGGCCGCGCCCGCCACCGATGTCCAGTTCATCGAGCAATGCCGTGATGTCGCGCTGCAGCGCCGCCTGTCCCGCCACGTCCAGCGCGCCGAAGGCCTTGTGCGTTGGCCCGTAGAACTCGCGGAACACCTGAACGAAATGCGCGGCTGAGCGGTAGCGGAAGTGAAACTTTCTGTGCTCGACGCGCAGGTCGCGGGCGCGTGGTCCAAACAGCGCGACCAGGTGCGGTTCGGAGCCCCAGAGCGCGGGCGAGCGCACGCCCGCGGGCGGTGCCACGTGGGTGCCAATGATCTTGAAGAGGCGGCCGATGAAGCCCTCCGGCGTCCAGTTGGCCAGTGCTATGCGTCCGCCGGGGCGCACCACGCGCAGCATCTCGCGCGCGGCGCTCGCATGGTCGGGCGCGAACATGACTCCGAAGGTCGACAGCACGACGTCGAAGGTGGCGTCCCCATAGGGCAGGGCCTCGGCGTCGGCGACCTCGAATGTGACGTCCAGCCCTTCGGCGGCGGCACGAGCGCGCCCCTTGTCCAGCAGCGCCTGCACGTAGTCGGTGGAGGTCACCCTGGCAAAACGGCGCGCGGCAGCCAGGGTCGCATTGCCGTTGCCGGCGGCCACGTCGAGCACGCGTTCGTCGGCGCGCAAATCGACTGCCTCGGCCAAGGTCTCGCCCACGATCTGCAACGTGGTGCCAACGACTGTGTAGTCTCCGCTGGCCCAGGTGGCTTGCTGGCGCTGCTTGATGGCGGCATAGTCCGGGGCAGCCGCGGCAGCGGCGGAGGTGGACGGGGGAGCGGTCAAGGTGGACATGATGAATTCCTTCGAAGTGGATGTTGAATGCCGACGCAACAGCAGTCGGTATGCCGATGATTCCCGCCGGCGCCTTCGGGCACTTCACCCGTTGTCGTGGCGGTTTGCTCTTGCGTTCGCCGATACGGGCACGGCGGGCCCATGACAGCGCTCGATCCGCTGTCCGACGTGCTGCGCAGCGTGCGGTTGCGCGGTTCGGTGTTTTTCCACGTCAGCTGCCGCGATCAGTGGGCAGCCATGGCGCCGGATTCGCGCGAACTCGCGCCGGCCGTGATGCCGGGGGCTGAGCACGTCATCGAGTACCACCTGTTCGTGAAGGGCGAGGGCTGGGTCGCGGTAGCGGGCGAGCCGCCGCTGCGGGTGGCTGCCGGAGACATCGTCATGCTGCCCCATGGCGACGCACATGTGGTCTCCAGCGCGCCGGGCCTGCAGCCGGAGGTCGACGACGAGTGGCTTTTCCAGATGCGCAAGAACGACAGGCCGCTGCCGGTGACTTACCGCGGGAACATGGTCGAACTGGGGTTGCTGGCACCGGAAGAAGCCAGCACCGTCATCGTGTGCGGCTTCATCGCCTGCGACCTGCGGCCGTTCAATCCGCTGATCGCCGCCTTGCCCAGGCTGCTGCACCTGCGCGCGGAGGGCGTGGGCGCCTGGGTGGCGCCGATGCTGGAACACGCGGCGTCCGAATCCATAGACGCACGCGCCGGCGGAGCCGCCTTGCTGCAGCGCATCAGCGAGATGGTTTTCGTGGACGGCGCCCGGCGCTACCTCGACTCGTTGCCGCAGGAGGCCCAGGGCTGGCTCGGTGCGCTGCGCGACCGGCAGATCGGGCGCGCGATCGGTCTGATGCACGGCGACCCGTCCGCGCATTGGACGGTGGAAGACCTGGGGCGCCACGTGGGAATGTCGCGCTCCACGCTGCACGAGCGCTTCGTCGCGCTGACTCATCTGGCACCGATGCAGTACCTCACGAACTGGCGCATGCAATGCGGCGCCCGCCTGCTGCGCGAAAGCCATTCGCCCGTGGCGGCAGTGGCACTGGAAGTGGGCTATGACTCGGAGGCGGCGTTCGCGCGCGCCTTCAAGCGGGCCACCGGCCTGCCGCCGGCAACGTGGCGGCGCGCACAGCAGAAGGCGGCGGATGCGCCGGCCTGAGAACTTGGCGCTCCCCGTCGCCCCGGACCAAGGGCATCACGGGACTTTGCGCCAGCTTCCCTTGCTGCATGATCGATCACGTCGGTGACTTTCTTGGTGGCCGTGGCATCCCCGGACTATCTGGAGCGCCGCGGCACACCGCGGTCACCGTCCGATCTGCGCGGCCACGCCTGCAGCACGATGCGCTGCTCGAGACTCAGAAGAACGTGGATGCATCGACAAACGCGCATTTCTGGCGCCCAGCCGCCGCTTCAATCTCAGCGCGTTCCGTTCGCGTTCTTCTCGCGCGGCTGATTGCTGTCTGACAACTGCTCCGATGGTGGGCCGAGTTCCCCGCTGTCAGCACCCGCGCTTTTTGAAGTCCCGCCGCGCCGGCTGTTCTTGCCAGTGCCTGAGTAGATCTCGTCATCGTCGAAATTAACTTCGGCTTCCGCTCCGGCGTCACCGCCGCTCACTCGGCCGTGCGACGGTGGATTGGGGCCATGAGGGCCGATGGGGTCGAGGCGGCCCGCCTCATTACCAGGATCTTGTGCTCGCTTGGGCATGCCTGCTCCTTTTCATCATTTCCGAAAGAACGCCACCAACGCGTTCATCTTCGGTGGCGGAATTCGCCTCGAAGTCTTCGAAGAGAAATCAAATCTCGCGGAGGGCGATTTGCGCCTCAGGTCGACGCGCGACCCGGCCTACTTTTTTTCTCTTGCAGCCGGATGCTTCGGCGTGCTGTCGCCTGCCTGCGGGTCTGTGCTCCTGCGGTTGCGCTCGCCGCCGCCTCCACTCGCAGACCCAGATTCCTTGCCGCCTTCCATCGACGGGTTCTGCTTGCGTGCAGCCTCGGGGGTGGCACCGCTGGTACCCACTGCCGGGTGCGTAGGAGGGGTGGTCGGACTTGGAGTCGAGGTCGCGTCGCTGCCCCCGGTCGCAGGGTGGGTGGGGGGAGCCCCCGTCTGAGCCGCGGCACAGAATGATGCGAGCGCCAAGCAGGCTGCTCCGAGCACTTTGCTGATCTTGAACATCGTGTCTCTCCTTGAAGCCGACCTGTCCGTCATTTGGCGCGTGCCCTCGGCCAGTGCTGTGCGAGGTCTGCCCCGGCTTCTGTCGGAGCGAGCCTACGCTGACCAGCTTGATCAGAGCCGCTCGCAAGCTTCCCAACCACAAGCAGCAGTACCGTGACGACGGCTCATGCATACACCTGTCACGCTGCTAGGCAAATCGCAGCCGCGGTTCTATTTTTTCATCGTGGCCTTCAACTTTCGACTTGGTTGCCGATAACCAGATGTGGCAGGACCCGAGGCCCCATCGCCCGCGAATTTCCGATCCACGAACTGGACACGCCCCTCACCTGTGAAAGAAGAGTTCCATGCATTTGCGAGATATGAAAATCGGCCTCCGCCTCAGCGGAGGCTTTGCCGCCATCTTGTTGCTGATGATGCTGGTTTCCGGGGTCGCCCTGATCCGGCTGAATGCCGTGGCTCACTCGGCCAGCGTGATGGTGGACGAAGCACTCGTAAAGGAACGTGTTGCAAACCGGTGGGCCAACCTGCTCGGCCCGAGCATCGTTCACTCCTTTGGCATGGCCAAGGCCACTGACAGTGCGAATGAAGCCTACTTCAAGAAGAACCTGACCGAGGGTGTGGCGTCGATCAATCCGGTCCAGGAGGAAATGGGCAGGCTGCTCACCTCGCCGGATGAGAAGAAGTCGTTCGACGAGGTGGTCGAGGCGCGCAAGAAGGTGCTGGCCCACCTGGCGACAATCAACAAGCTGAAGGCGGCCGGCGACAACGAAGCGGCCGGCAAGCTGGCCGACACGGAATACCAGGCCGCGCTTCAGGTCTACGGCAAGGCCGTGCAACAAATTGCAGAAAACCAGCGCGTGCAGATCGACTTGAAAGCCCGCGAGATCCAGCAGATCCACCAGAGCGGCCGCTGGGTCGTTGTCTGCCTGTCCGCCGTTGCATTGCTGGCAGGTGCCTTGTGCGCGTGGCGGCTTACCGTGGGAATCGTGCGGCCGATGCGCGACGCGCTCGGACTGGCAGAGCGCGTGGCGGCGGGTGACCTGACGACCCGGATCGTTGCCAGTACGCGCGACGAGGTCGGCCAGTTGCTGACGGCCCTGAAGTCGATGAACGACAACCTTTCGAAGGTGGTCGGGGAGGTGCGCCAGGGCACCGACACGATTGCCACGGCTTCCGGCCAGATTGCGTCCGGCAATCAGGACTTGTCGTCGCGCACCGAGCAGCAGGCAAGTTCACTTCAGCAAACCGCGGCCTCCATGGAGGAATTGACTTCCACCGTGAAGCAGAACGCGGACAACGCCCGCCAGGCCAACCAGCTCGCCGCCTCGGCATCTGAAGTAGCAGTGCGCGGCGGCAGCGTCGTGAGCGAGGTGGTCGACACGATGGGATCGATCAACTCATCCTCGCGCAAGATCGTGGACATCATCGCGGTGATCGACGGCATCGCATTCCAGACCAACATCCTCGCGCTGAACGCCGCAGTGGAGGCGGCGCGCGCTGGCGAGCAGGGGAGGGGCTTCGCTGTTGTGGCGGCAGAGGTGCGCAATCTCGCCCAGCGCTCGGCCGCGGCGGCGAAGGAAGTCAAGGGATTGATCGACGACTCCGTCGGCAAGGTCGAGGCTGGCAGCCAAAAGGTGGCTGAAGCGGGCCAGACGATGGATGAAATCGTCGCGAGCGTGCGCCGGGTGACCGACATCATGGGCGAGATCGCCGCCGCCAGCCAGGAGCAAACGTCCGGTATCGAGCAGATCAACCAGGCCATCACGCAGATGGACCAGGTCACCCAGCAGAACGCCGCGCTGGTGGAAGAAGCCGCAGCCGCTGCCGCCTCGCTGCAGGACCAGGCGGGCAGCCTGTCTCAATTGGTGGGTGTCTTCAGGTTGGACGAGGCGCGCCGTGAGCTGGCGTTTGCCTGAAAGGTCTCTTGGGAAGGCCATGGCCGGTTCGGTAATACAGTGTTGCGAGACAGGCCTGTACGCCTTGCACGGATCGACGTCACCAACATCAATCGCGATCCTCGTAGTAGCGGCGGTACTGCTCGCGTTCCCATTGCTGGCGACGCCACTCACGGCGCTCGGCGCGGCGCTGTTCCCAGCGTTGCGCGCGGCGCTCCTCCCAAAGAGAGCCAGGTTCGTAGTAGACAGGCGCGGGTACGGAGTAAACCGGCTGCGCAGGCTGGTAGTAGGTCGGGGCCGGCCTCGAGTAGACAGGCGCCGGCTCGTAATAGACCGGTGCGGGTTCGCTCACGGCGACGCCGGGCAAGTTGATACCAATGGACCAACTGGTGCCCGCATTGGCCGATGCGGCGGTGAACAAGGCTGCGGCAGCAACGAGACTTGCGGCACCCAACTTGAGAGCGGCTCGGGGAAAAGTCATTTCAACTCCTGAGGGCTAGAAATAGCCCTGACGCTCAACCAACGCCTTGCCATGCGGTGCCGCGTACATCGCGACGGTGAAGAACGTTCACAAATGTCACACAGCCAATGAATTCAAGAGCCTTACCCGGCGAGGTACCGCTCCGAAAACGCACTCTGATCACGCACCACCTCCTCGAAGAGGTGGTGGTAGACATCGAAGTGGCCGCCGGGATAGCGCGAAGAGCGGCCATGATGTCCTGCCGCTGCCGACTGACGCTGACGAGCTGCCGCGGGCGACCCTGGCTTTCACCAAAATGGCGATAGTCGAACGCGAAAGCCGCGATTCCCACCGAAGCAGACCTTTCGGCAAATGGCAAGGGCGCCCTCGGCCTCTCGGGCTGGTAGAAGCATCCCGCGCATTCGACGCCCGCGACTCGAAAGTGACCCGCACACGCTCGATCATCTGCGCCTCGTTCTCGAGTCAAGCCGTGAACGGTGAGGGCTTGGCGGTCCGCCGTCCTTCGACGTATGGCACGCCCGCTTCGAGCCAGATCACGGCCAACTCAGGCCAATATGGAGGAGGGCG
Source organism: Variovorax paradoxus (assembly GCF_009755665.1). NCBI lineage: Bacteria > Pseudomonadati > Pseudomonadota > Betaproteobacteria > Burkholderiales > Comamonadaceae > Variovorax > Variovorax paradoxus. The sequence goes on along the minus strand of NZ_CP046622.1, from coordinate 2,903,387 downwards.
ATCCAAGCCTGACATCACGCCCTCCCGAGCCGAGGCAACTTCCAGCACGTATTCTGAGAGCGGCGATGCCGGCCCATTATTCGTCCGCATGCATCATCAAGGAATAGAGCTCTGCGACCCTTTCCACGGTGATTCCTTCCCGTTGCTCGACGGCGAGAGGGTGGTCTGTGGGCTCGAGTTCAATGAGCGGGCGAATGCCTCCATCTCGAAGACGAACTCGGGTCTTCAGGTTCACAGTGTCTGGATACGGCTTCAAGGAAGTGTTGAGCCATCCAAAAAACGGACCCGCATGGGAACGTAGTGGTTCCTCGAAGAGTTCAACCCATTGGGTATAGCTCTCTTTGCTCAATGACACCCATACGCCCCAAGAGAACGGCTCACCTTGGCACTGAACTGGAATTTCCAAGCAGCCACGGACGAAGAAATACTGACCGTCAATAGTCAGCCGACAGCATCTCACACCGCCAGCCAAGAGCGAAGAACACGCTCATTCAAGGACTTAGGGCGGCGCTTCGCCGGTTCTGTCGCGCCGATCGCGACAAGGAGTCTCAACTTTGCCGCGCGCGACGCGATTTCTGTTTTCTGCCGTAGTGATCGGCAGCGCAGATGAATCGATCGCATCAAGGCACAACGCATCTATTTCGGATGTTTTGTTGCCCACTTTGTTGGATTCCGCCGATCTCTGACCCGAGATTTCCATCGAATACTGACCCCCCGCTTTGTGAGCCCGAAGGCTTCACGGTGTGGATAAGTGCTTGATGTGTGTGGATCTGTCGCAGATTGCGCCGCTGTTTCCGCGATTTGGTGGCCTCAATCGCGAGCCAGGTCGCGAGCTTGTCGGCATAGGGATCGAGCTTGCTTGAGCTCGCCCGCTTGGCGTAGCGCGGCGCTTCGTCGCCCGCTCGCAGGTACTTCTTCACGGTGTTGCGAGACAGGCCTGTACGCCTGGCTATCTCGCGAATGGACATCTGCTCGCGCAGGGCCCAGCGTCTGACTTCGACTCGAGGCGCGCTTCGAAAGCGCATGGCGGTGCCCCTCGGCGATCGCGCCGTGGCATGTCAGGAAAACACTTGAAGCGCGGGGAGGGTGACCTGCGGGGTGCAGGCACCGATGGCGAGTGGAGGATGCGCTCGCCTACCGCCGTCGTATATCGGCGCGAAGGATCTCGCCGAGCTGCAGGCGCAGGCATCGCCAGATGCGGTGGCGCCTGCCGCGGGGACTCAGGAGAGGTTGGCCTTGTCCAGGCCGAAGGCCTTGTCCGACGAACCGGGCACGGTCTGGAACGCGACGTTCACGCGGTTCCATGCATTGACGGCCATGACGCTGAAGGTCAGGTCCGAAAGCTCTTTTTCCGACAGCTGCGTGCGCACGCGCTCGTAGATGTCGTCAGGCACGCCGTGTTCGGGCAGCCTGGTCAGCACCTCGGTCCAGGCCAGGGCCGCACGCTCGCGCGGAACGAACAGCGTCGATTCACGCCATGCGGCCAGATGGTGAATGCGCAGTTCGCGCTCGCCATGGATCTTGGCCTCCTTGATGTGCATGTCGAGGCAGAACGCGCAACCGTTGAGTTGTGAGGCACGGATCGCGACGAGGTCGCGGATCGGTTGCTCGATGGTGCCGCTGTCCACGAGCGTGCTGAACTCGATCAGCTTCTTGAAGAGTTCGGGCGACTGCTTGATGTAGTTGAGACGATGGGTCATGTGTGCTCCGGCCTCAGTGCGGCTGGGGTACCCGTTCGCGAACGCCGCGAGGGAGAAGAAAGGTTCGTGGGGTCGGCAATGCGGCGCCACAAGCCGGCGTCCGGCTCGCGCGCCGCCGACGCGAGTCAGTAGTCCCAGATGATCGGAACCCAGCGGAAGATGTCGCCGTCGACCGCCACCCGGCCGATGGAGGGGAAGGGCAGGTGAGCAGCCACCAGCAATCCGCGCGTCTGCGCCAGTTCGCGGAAGAGTCCGATGCGCACGTCGGTCGCTTTCTCGGGATCGTGCTCGAAGCCGTTTTGCCAGTCGGGGTGATCGAATGCGACCGGGAACATGGCGTCGCCGGCGAACATCAGGCGCTCGCCGCCCGACACCAGGTCGACCACGCTGTGCCCCGGTGTGTGGCCGCCGGTACGGCGGACCACCACACCCGGCGCCACCTCGCGCCGCTCCTCGAAGGTCTGCAGCCGGTCGCGGTATTCGTTGTAGAAGCTCTTGGCGGTCGAGCGGAGCACCTCCGGCACCGGCTTCGGCATCACTGTCCGGGAGAAGTCCGGCGAGGTCCAGAAGTCGACCTCGGCCTTGGCGACGTGGATGCGCACGTCGGGACGCAGGCGTTCCTTGATCCCCGGAACGAGCAGCCCGCCCACGTGGTCCATGTGCATGTGGGTGATGATCACGTCGGTGACGGACTCGAGCTCGATGCCGGCCGCGGCCAGACGTTGGGGGAACTGCCCGGCGCGCGGAAAGCCCGGGAACTGGCCGCCCAGACCCGCGTCGATGAGGATGGTCTGGTCGCCGCTGCGGGCGACCATCACGTTCAGCGGCCAGTCGTACTTGTCGGGCGGCATGAACATCTGGTCCAGCCAGTTCGCCAGGTCCGCCGGATCGGCGTTGGTGGCCATGGTCGAGGTGGGCAGCGGCATCGGGCCGTCGCTGACCACCATCGCGTCGATATCGCCGATGCGCAGTGCGTAGCGGGAAGGCACCAGATCTTTGGGTTTCTCGCTCGTGGGTTGCAAGGTTTCATCTGTGAGGGACATGGCGGAATCTCCAAAAGGGCGGCCCGATGGCGCGGGCCTGACCTGCCAGGCGACTGGCAGCAGGTTGCCGTTCAACTCCCAGGAGTTGTGAGGCGCGGATCACGGCAATAGACCGTCTGGCGTTGATCGTAGGTAGCCAAGGAGCGCGCCGGTAGGCTCGCAGACGGACGCACAGTGGTGCCTGATACGCACCAAATACGTCAACAGGTTTGGCTTCCCGGCAAGTGGCGTGAGAGTTGTGCCAGTGCGTGCGCGGCAAGACGTGCAGCGGGTGTCCGCAGGTGGCGCGCAGACGGATCGAGGGAGGAAGCCGGAACTCCAGAGAGAATCGCGTTTGGCAATGGCGAGCGTTTTCCGGCCAAGAGCGGTGGGATTCGCAAGGAAGATCGATGCTCAAGCGGTAGGCACCAAGCGTTGGAGCCCGGTCAATGTGCGTTGGGCCTTGTACAGCGGTGGCCTCCCGCTACAGCGGCAAAAAAAGCAGCCACGGGCGGAGGCGCTCCTATGGGGTGCCTGCGCCCAGCGCGCGCCGGATCGAATCGACGGTTCTGCTTTCCTCCCAGAAGCCTGCGCGGACATAGCGCCGCGCGGGAAGGGATGGAGCAAACCTCGTGGTCGGCCAAGCCGTCGCGCTCTACCGCAATTTCGCTGCGTCGAAGATCCGTCGTGCGAGGCCCTCGCGATCGCCCGGTGGAATCGGACGTCGTCTTCGATGCCTTTGTTTCGGCTCGCTTTGCTGCCTGTCGCGCTGCGCTGCGGGCCAAAGCCGGCGGCACTGACGCATGAGGGTCCTGTGGACCCTCTCCACCGAGCAAGACCGCGCCGACATCGTCGACCTCATCGCCCGGGACAACCCGCTTGCTGCCATCCGCGTGGATGAGATTTTCTCGGCAGCCGTCGGCCGGCTGGCCGAGCACCCCCTGGAGGGACAGGCTGAAAAATTGTCGTGCCTACCAATGTCGTGCGTCCTACCGGGTCACCGCGAGGTGCCGCTGCGCACTCTGCCGATGAGCTGAAAGCCGGCCGCGCGCCACAGGGGCGCTCCTTGAGAGCGCCTTTCTCAATCGTCCTCTACGGCCACGACCTCCGCGACCACGCGGCACACTTCGCCCGGCAGGAACGGCTTCTCGATCACCGGCCGCCCGCTGGCCGAAACGAAATCGTTCAACACCGCCGACAGCGTGTCGCCGGTGACGAACACCACGCGGCCGGCCTGCTCCGGCCAGCGCCGCTCGATCTCGCGGTACAGCGCGCGCCCGTCGAGGTCCGGCATGCGCACGTCGGTGAGGATCGCGTCGTAGTGTTCCAGCGCCATGTGCCGCAGCGCGTCCCGCGCGGATGGGACCGCCACGACGCGGTGCCGGACGCCGGTGAGGATCTGCGCCAGCGTATCGCGCACCTCCATCTCGTCGTCGACGATCAGGATCTTGTGCGGACGATCGCTCGCGTTCTGCGGCGCCGCGGCCACGGCACGGCCTTCTTGCACGTTTCCGACCGGCAGTGCGATGTCGAATACCGCACCGCCCCCCGGTGGGCAATCGACGGTGAGCTCACCGCCGTGCGCCTCCACGATGCCCAGGCTTACCGCCAAACCCACGCCGGTGCCGATGCCCGTGGGCTTGGTGGTGAAGTAGGGCTCGAACACGCGTGTGCGCAGCTCGGGCGGGATGCCCGGGCCGTTGTCCGACACCGTCACACGCACCCGCCGGGCCGCCGCGTCGTGGCGCGTGCGCAGCTGGATACGGCGCGGCGGCGGCTGGTCCTGCAGCGCCTGCTGCGCGTTGACGAGCAGATTGAGCAGCACCTGGTGGATCTGGCCGGCATCGGCAAGGATCGGCGGCAGGTCGCCGGCCTGGTCCAGCACCACCTCGACGCCGCTGCTGCGCACGGCATAGGCCGCCATGTCGAGCGCCGCCGCCACGACCTCTTGGATGGCGACCGGCCCGCGCTCGGGCGGCTGCTGGCGCGCCATGCCCAGAAAGGTGCGCACGATGCGCGCGCAGCGCTCGGCCGCGGCGCGGATCTTCGCCGCCATGGCCCGGGTGCCGGCGTCGGCCTGTTCTTCCAGCAGCACCGCGCGTGCCACCACCACGGCCAGCGGGTTGTTGAGCTCGTGCGCCACCCCGGCCAGCATCGAGCCCAGCGCGGCCAGCTTCTCGCGCTGATGCAGGGCCTCGCGCTGCCGCGCCAGCTCTTCGGCGGAGCGCTTCTTCTCGGTGATGTCGGTGGAAATGCCGCACACCGCATAGGCCTTGCCGTCGGCATCGTGCAGCGGGAACCTGATCGAGATGTACGTGTGCAGGCCGTCGTCGAGCGGCGCGGTTTCCTCGAACTCGATGGGGGCGTTGCGCTCCAGCACCTCGAGGTCGTTGCTGCGCGAGGTGCATGCGCTCGCGCCGGACAGCATCTCGGTCTCGGTTTGCCCGAGCACCTCGGCCTGCTTCAGGTGAAACAGTTGCTCCCATTGCCGGTTGACGAACAGGAAGCGGCCCTCCGTGTCCTTCACCGATACCACCGACGTGGTGTTGTTCAGGATCTGCTGCAGCCTTGCTTCGCTGTTCTGCAGCGCCTGCTGCACGCGCACCCGTTCGGCGATGTCGTGGCGCAGCCGGTTCTGCGTGCTCGCGACCTTCTCGGCCATCGCGTCGAAGGCGCGGCTCAGTCGGCCGAGTTCGTCGTTGCCCCGCAGCCGGCTGCGCGCCGAGAGGTTGCCCGCGGCCAACTGCTCCGCGGCATGCACGAGGCGTGCGGTCCGCCGCGTCAGCAGGAAGTGGAATACCAGCCACATGGCCAGCGCCAGTGCGGTCACCCAGCCCGCCCAGTAGAGCGACTGCTGCATGACCTGCGCGCGCGCCTCGGCCTTGGGGCCCGCAAGGTCGTAGGCCAGGAACAGGCTGCCGCGTTGGGACGGGCGCAGCTCCTCTCGCTCGCGGCTGCCCATCAGGATGCCGGCATAGGCCAGCAGCTCATTGCCCGTCGGGTCGACAGTGACCCGCGCGCGATGCTCGCGCATGGCGCCGGCGGCCTGGAGGAAGTCGAACGTCGGCAACACCTCCGCGACCGGCCTGCCGAGCCAGGCGCGCCGCGTGGCGGCGAGCACCAGGTTCCGCTCGTCCGTGAGGACCGCGAGAACGATCTCGTGGTTGTGCGCGAGCACCGCGATCTCGTGCTGCGCGGCGACCAGGTCGCCGCGCAGTGAAAGGTACTCGAGCGTGCTCTGCAGGCGGGACATCTCCTGTGCGATGCGTTCGCGGCTGCGCACTTCGGTGGCGCGCTCGGCCTGCGGCACGTGGTACACGAGGATGAAGGTGCTCAGCACCGCGGCAAACCCCAGCAGGATCAGCGGCACCGTCACCTTGAGCGACGTCGACAGGCGCAACTTCACGGCGGCAGGCTTTCCAGCGGCGCGGGCGCCAGCACGTCCTCGATCTTCAGCGGAGCGGGAAGCAGCCTGGCGGCCAGCATCAGATCCATGAGCCGGCGCCCCGTGGGCACCAGCTCGGGCGAGCTGCCGCCGATCATCCTCAGGTTTTCCTCGCGCGAGGGGATGTGGAGCCCGCGCAGGGCGGCCAGGTACTGCTCGCCCGTGGTCTGCTGGCGGATGCCCATGCGCCTGCCCGCGTCGGCCGGGTCTCGCTGCAGGTAGTCGACGGCCCTGAACCAGCCTGCCAGCAGCGTCTGCGCCGCCTTGGGGTGCTTGTCGAGCACGCTCTGGCGCACTGCGATCAGGTCGACGATCTCTCCAGGAATGCGCGTGCTGTCGAACAGCGTGGTGGCGCCATGCTTGAGCATCTGCGCGCGGTACGGATCGAACGTGACGGCGGCATCCACCTGCCCCCGCTCGAAGGCGCCGGGCTGCTCGTTGGACTCCATCTGCACCACGGTGACGTCGCTCGCCTGCATGCCGTTCAGCGCAAGCGCGCGGCTCAGTACGAAGGCACCGAGCGCGCCGCTTTCCACCGCAACGCGCTTGCCGCGCAGGTCCGTCATCGATTTCATGCCGGGCCGCCCCAGCACTACGTCGGCGCCGTGCGACACGTCGACCACCAGGATGACCCGCGGGCTCATGCCTTCGGCCGCAAGCCCGAAGAGCTCGTCCAGGCTGATCACCATGCCGTCGATGGCCTGGTTGCGGAATGCGCGCAGCACCTCGCTCGCCGAGGGGTACTCCAGCAGCTGCACCGACTTGGTTGGCAGGTGGCCGAGGTCGCGTGCGAGATAGAGAGGCTCGCTGCCGATCCATACGTTGGTGCCGATGCGCAGCGGCGATTCGGGCTGGCGAGAGCAGCCCGGCAGCAGTAGCGCCAGCAGCACAAGCGCCAGCAGGACAAGCGCGCGCGGCCGCGTCGGCGTGCGGCCGCCGAATGTTTGCAAGTGGCTTCTCATGCGTGCCTCACCGGCCGTCGGGAATGAAGACATAGCCCGCATTGCGCAGGGTCCGGATGTACCTCGGATGCTCCGGGTCGGGCTCGACCTTCTTGCGAAGCCGCATGATGCGCAGGTCCACGCTGCGGTCGAACGGTGCCAAATCGTGCTGCCCGTGCGAGCTCAGGATCTGCTCGCGCGACAGCGGCCGGTTCGGGTGCTCGGCCAGCGACTTGAGCAGGTCGAACTCCAGCGGGGACATCGGCACTTCGCTGCCCGCGTCGTCGGTCAGGCGGTGGGCTGAAATGTCGAGGACGCAGCGCCCGATCCGCACGCGCTGCGCGCCGAGGTCCGCCCGCCGCGCCGGTGTCGTGCGGCGCAGGACGCTTTTCACGCGGGCCAGCAGTTCGCGAGGGTCGAAGGGTTTCGGCACGTAGTCGTCCGCCCCCATCTCCAGGCCGACGATGCGGTCGGTCACCGTGTCGGCCGACGTGAGCATCACGATCGCCACGTGTGCATAGCGTTCGCGCAGATGGCGCGCGAGGCTCAGGCCGTCCTCGCCGGGCATGTGGATGTCGACCAGCGCCAGGTCGACCATGTGCTCGGCCGCCAGTGCCCGCGCGGCGTCGGCGTTCCCGGCGCCGATGGCTCGGTAGCCGTGGGAGACAAAGTACTCCTCGATGACTTCGCGGATGTCCTGCTCGTCGTCCACGACCAGGATGTTGGCCTTCGGCGTCATGAACCCTCCTCTTGGCTCGCTCACGCTCCCTGTGGCCGTTGGAGCGTAGACCGATTCGGCCGGCGCTGCGTGAAACAAACGAAACAAGAATGCCCCGGCTCTGAAGCAAAAAGAACGCACGTGCTTTTCAGAATCCATTCCAGCCCAGCCGCATTGCGCTGGTACGCACCGGAGTCAACGTGAGTACGCAACTTCTAGCTTTGGCCATCTGCATGTGGCCGTGGGTCAAGTCGGTGTGGCAGTCGGATGACCGCCCGTTCGCCGGGAACCTGCGGAATGCGTTGCGCCGGGTTTCACATCGTCACATTCATTGAAGGAGTCAACCATGCAATCGCTTTCTTACCTCACCCTGGACAACCAACGCCAGTCCCTGCTCCAGCCCGCGGTCGATTCGTTCGCGTTGAAGATCAGCGGCGGCGTCCTGCGCCGCGGCGACGCGGGCTACGACGACGCGCGAAAGGTCTGGAACGCCACGGTCGACCGCCATCCTGCGCTCATTGCGCGCTGCCTGACAGTGGGGGACGTGCAGGCGGCCGTGCGCTTCGCTGCGACGCACCGCATGCTGCTGAGCGTGCGCGGCGGCGGTCATCACATCGCCGGGAACGCGGTCGTGCACGACGGCCTGATGCTCGACCTGTCGGGAATGTCGGAGGTGCGCATCGACGCCGCTGCGCGCACCGCGCAGGTCGGTCCGGGCGCGCTGCTCGGTGACCTCGATCGCCAAGCGCAGGCCCACGGCCTGGCCACGCCGCTGGGCATCAACTCGACCACCGGCGTTGCCGGCCTCACGCTCGGCGGCGGCTTCGGCTGGCTCACGCGCCGTCACGGAATGACCGTCGACAACCTGATCGCCGCCACGGTGGTCACGGCGGACGGCGCCGTGCACGAGGCGTCGGCGGGCTCGGAGCCGGAGCTGTTCTGGGCCTTGCGCGGCGGCGGCGGCAATTTCGGCGTCGTCACCTCGTTCAAGCTGCAGCTGCATCCGGTCGGGCCCGAGGTGTATGCCGGCCTCGTGGTCTATCCGTTCGAGCAGGCGCGCCAGGTGCTGCGCGCGTGGCGCGACTTCAGTGCCGGCGCACCCGACGAGCTGAGCGTGTGGGCGGTGATGCGCAAGGCGCCGCCGCTGCCATTTCTGCCGGTTTCCGCACACGGCACGCAGGTCGTGATCTTTCCGCTGCTGTACTGCGGCGACCTGTCCAGGGGCGAGCAGGCCGCGGCGCCAGTGACGCGCTTCGGCACGCCGTTGGCCACCGCGCTCGGGCCGACGCCGTACGCGGCCTTCCAGACCGCGTTCGACCCGCTGCTGACGCCGGGCGGGCGCAACTACTGGAAGTCGAACAACTTCGGCACGCTGAGCGACGCGGCGCTCGATGCCGTGATCGCTTCCGGCTCGCGGCTGCCGGGACCGGAATGCGAGGTCTTCCTGGCGCAGCTGGGTGGCGCGATGTCGCGTGTGGAGCCCACGGCCACGGCCTTCGTGGGACGCGACGCGCGCTTCATCATGAACGTGCACGGCCGCTGGTCGGATGCCAAGGACGACCAGCGCGTGCGAGCCTGGGCGCGCCGGGCCTTCGAGGAAGCCGCGCCGCACGCCACGGGGAGCGGCTACGTCAACTTTCTGACGGAAGACGAAGGCGAGCGCGTGGCCGCCACCTACGGTGCCAATTACCCGCGCCTGCAGGCCCTCAAGCGCCGCTATGACGCGGCCAACCTGTTCCGGATGAACCTGAACATCGCGCCAGCGGCCGATGCACAAGGGGAGGGCGCGTCATGAGTGCGGCAGTCGAACGGGCGGGTGCGACGGCCCACACGGGCGCCACGCCCGAGGCGCTGGCGGCCTACGAAAGCGCGCTCGCCTCGGTGCTGGCCTGGCGCAGCGGCACCGGGGCATTGCTGGAGCAGGCACTGGCGAAGGCCCCCGGCTTCGTCATGGCGCACGTGCTGCAGGCCTATACGCTGCTGTGCAGCCGCGACCGGCGACGCGTGCAGTCGGCGCAGGCCGTGCTGCATCGCGCGGCAGGCCTCGGGCCCAACGAGCGGGAGGCGCTGCACCTTGCGGCCATCGCGAGCGTGCTGACGGACAACTACGACTTCGCCCGGGAGACGCTCGGCGAACTGCTGCAGCAGGACCCCCGCGATGCGCTTGCCGCGCACGCGGCCCATGCGTTCGACTACCTGGTCGGGGACGCCGAGCGCATGAGCAGTCGGGTCGCGAACCTGCTGCCGGCCTGGTCGCCCGAGGTGCCCGGCTACCACGCCGTGCTGTCGATGCATGCCTTCGGCCTGGTCGAATGCGGGGACAGTGAGGGCGCCGAGTTCGCGGCGCGCGCAGCGCTGGCGCTGAACCCGCTCGACGCGCGGGCGCACCACGTGATGGCGCACGTCTTCGAGATGACGGACCGCGCCGACGAGGGCTTGCGCTGGATGCGCGAGCACCAGGCGTGCTGGGCCGAGAACAGCTCCGTCGCCACGCATTGCTGGTGGCACCTGGCGCTCTTTCTCATGGGATGCGGCCAGGTCGCCGAGGCGCTCGAGGTCTACGACCAGCGGGTGCGGTCCGGGCAGTCGTGCGCGATTGCCGACCTGATCGACGCGTCGGCGTTGCTGTGGCGACTGCACCTGCGCGGCCACGATGTCGGCGAGCGCTGGAACGAACTCTGCGATGCCTGGGAGCCGCACATCGGCGACGCCTTCTGCAGCTTCACCGACGTGCACGCGATGCTCGCCTTCGTCGGTGCGCGCGACTGGGCTCGCGCGCGGACACTGGAACGCGCGCTGGCCGTTGGCGAAACGCTGCCCACGCGCCATGGCAAGACCACGCGCCAGCTCGGCCTGCCGGCTTGTCGCGCCCTGATGGCATTCGGACAGGGCGACCATGCCCGCGCGATCGGCCTGCTCGGCAGCCTGCCCGCGCTGGCGCACCGCCTGGGCGGCAGCCATGCGCAGCGAGACGTGCTGCACCTGACGCTGCTGCAGGCCGTGGCGTGCGTTCGGCGGCCGGTGCGCCGGGCCTTGAAGCGCATCGGCACCGTCCCGCTGTTCGGCCACGGCATCGCGCTGGGCGCGGCCGTCCCGAACGGCCATCTTCTCTCGGCCCGTTTCGCGGCCGCATCCGGAGGTTGACATGTACCACTTGCTGAGCTGTATCTACACCGCCGTCCGCCGTACCGGCGCGCCTGGCCGGTTCGCGTCTGCGTGGCGCCGCCTCGCTGCTGCGCTGAGGGAGCACCGTCGCCGAGCCGTGGCACGCAGCGAGCTGAGTTCGCTCGACGAGCGCACGCTGCGCGACATCGGCCTGTCGCACCGCGCGGCAGCCGAATGGCCACGGTCGCGCGAGTTGTAGGGAGACGTGGTGATGGCACGGAACCGATTCACCACCAATGCCGGCTCACAGCCGTCCGGCAAGCTGCGGACCGACGGGGTGTGGATCACGTCCACTGTTGCAGCGGCCGCGGTGGCGGGAGCGATCCTGATCGTCGCGATACCGCAGCCACTCGCCTCGACGATGCCAGCGCCGTGGATGTCGGCCGTGCACCAGCCACTGGCTGTTCCTTGTCATTGATATGTCTGAGACAAGGCGCGCTGTGAGGACCCGAACGCGGGGGTGCGCGGCGGCATCATGATGTCTGAGACGAACCAGCGCCTGTCGTGCGCAGCCTGTCCGCTGCGCGCATCGACGCACAGGTGAGGGCGCTGTGCATGGCGGCCGAAGTGTCAGGTGGAGAGCTGGCGAAGGTCAGGCTGCTGCCTCCTGGTGCTGATCCTTACGTGACCTCTTAACCGGCCCCCGAGAGCGACTTTTCGTATGGGCAGATCACCTCCTTTGACGGCGGATGGGACCTCTGGCGGCACAATGCGTGCCCGGCGGTCACGCCCGCCACCCGTCAACCCGCAACGATCTTTTCGGGACTGATGCCGATGACCTACGAACTACGCGTCTATACCGCAATGCCTGGCCGCCTGCCCGACGTCCTTGCCAGATTTCGCGATCACACCGTAGGCATCTGGAACCGGCTGGGAATTCGTCAACTCGGATACTGGACGACTGCGGTCGGACCGGACAGCAACGCGCTCCCCTACATGCTTGTCTGGGAGAGCCTGGCCGATCGTGAGGTCAAGTGGGCCAAGTTTGTCGCCGATCCCGAATGGGTCGAAGTCAGAAAACAGAGCGAGGCAGCCGGACCGATCGTTGCGAAGATGGACAACTCGTTCTTGACGCCCACCTCTTTCTCGCCTGCGAAATAGTCTCTTGCGCGACGGACGACACAGGTGGCCGGACGCGGCATCAACGCCGAATGCCTCTTCAGTCTGCCCGAAGGGGTCTGGACCTGTACCCATCGACTGGGTTACTGGCGCTTGAGAGCGGACGGATCGACGCGATCAGCTTGGGACGACAAGGCCTCACCGCTGGAGGGTAGGGACTCCGACCGTCCAACACGGCACTCGCTGCTCGACGGATTCGCGAGGATGGCGCTCGCAACGATGTGGAAGAGACGATCGGCCCGTGAGGCAAATGAGGGTTGGCCGGCGAGCCAGCTGAGTGCCGACATCAGGGCGAACAGGTCCTCCCCATCCATATCGGCGCGCGCCGTTCCCTCGGCCTGAGCTCGGCGCAGCAGTCGCGCGCCCGCTGCGTGCAGCGCCGCGCTCGAAGCGTGAAGCGCGGAGTCCGGGTCCGCGTGGGCGCTCGCCATCAGGTCGCAAACGCCGCTATAGGTCTGCGTAAATCCCACTGCTTCGCGAAACCAGGACACGAGCGCTTCGTCAGGCGGTCTCGACGTTTCGAGTTCGGTCGCCTGCTGGGTCAGCGCGTCCGCATTCGTCCGCAACAACGCGTCGAACAAGGCTTCTCGCGTCGGGAAGTGGCGAAGCAGTGTGGCCAACCCGACGTCGGCACGGCGGGCGATATCTCGCATGGAAGCGTCGGCGCCATGCTCGGTGACCACGTCACGCGCGACTGCAAGTAGATGGTCGTGGTTCTTTTTGGCGTCGGCTCGCATGGAGGACCTTGACAAGTGGATCAGTGATCCGTATATTTGGATCAGTGGTTTGGATAGTGCTCATCCTGATTTGGACCACTGATCCACATGATAGCGCGCCTTCGCACCAAGTGCGAACAGCGGCGCTTCAACACCCAACCAAGGAACATGACATGACCAGACTGAATGGAAAGACCACTGTGATCACCGGTGGCGCGACGGGCATCGGCCTCGCCGCCGCCAAGCGCTTCATCGAGGAGGGCGCCTTCGTTTTCATCTTCGGCCGCCGGCAGGAAGCGCTCGATGCCGCTGTGGCCGAGCTTGGCCCCAATGCCCGCGCGGTGAAGGGCTCGGTCTCCGATCCGGCCGACCTCGACCGGCTCTACGCCGCGGTGAAGGCCGAGCGCGGAACCCTCGACATCGTCTTTGCCAACGCCGGAGCGGGAGGCCCGCTGGCGCTCGGCAAGATCACCGCCGATCACATCGACGAGGCCTTCGACACCAATGTGAAGGGGGCGATCTTCACGGTCCAGCAGGCGCTGCCGCTGATGGGCAAGGGTGGATCGATCATCCTGACCGGATCGAGCGCCGGCACCACGGGCGCCCCGGGATTCACTGCTTACAGCGCAAGCAAGGCGGCGGTGCGCAACCTTGCGCGAACCTGGGCGGAGGACTTGAAGGGAACCGGCATCCGGGTCAACGTGCTGTCGCCCGGACCCACGGCGACCGACCTTGCGAAGGCAGCGCTGGGCGAGGAAGGTGTCAAGGCCTTCGGCGCGATGACGCCACTCCAGCGCATGGGCGATCCGGCGGAGATCGGAGCGGTGGCTGCCTTTCTCGCGTCCTCGGACAGCAGCTTCATGACCGCAAGCGAGGTCGCCGTCGACGGCGGCCTGGCGCAACTCTGACCCCTGGCATCAAACATGATCGGAGAAACATCAATGAGCTACGCAATCATCGGCTTCGGCGAGATCGGCCAGACCCTCGCCAAGGCGTTTGCTCGCAAGGGCATTGAAGTGTCCGTTGCAACCACGCGCGACCCGGAAAGCTTTGCATCCGATGTGGCCGCAATCGGACCCGAGGTCATTCCCACGACACTGGCAGAAGCAGTCAAAGCAGACATCATCTTTTTGGCTGTCCGTTTCGAGTCGCACAGAGATGTCGCGAAGGCGCTGCCAACCTGGAAGGGAAAGATCATCGTTGATGTGACCAATGCCTACGGCGTGTCCCACGAAGACCTGGGCGGACGGCCTTCGGCCAAGGTCGTCGAGGAGGCGTTCGCGGGCGGCAGGCTGGTCAAGGGCTTCAACCATCTGGTTGCTGCCGTCCTGGACCAGGATCCGGCCGTACACGGCGGCAGGCGCGTCGTGTTCCTGACGAGCGACGATGAGGACGCCGCAACGCAGGTCAGCGTGCTCGCGGAAAACTTGGGCTTCGCACCCGTCAAGCTTGGCGCGCTTTCAGAAGGTGGGCTGCTCGTGCAGGCGCACGACAAGAGCTGGGGCCGCCTGATCTTCAAGGACCTTGTCAAGTTCGACTGATGAGCACGACGACTGGACGAATGGAAAAATGCGATGAGCACCGAAAAGAACATACAGACCGTGAAGGACTTCTTCACCGCGATCAGCCACGGCGACAGGGAGGCTCTGCTGGCGCTGGTCGCTGAAGACGTCGAATGGATCATCCCGGGTGAAGACTGGCCGCTGGCCGGAACGCGCCACGGACACGCCGGGCTGGCGGATCTGCTCGAGACGGCATCGGCACCCAAGCGCTGGCGCGGGGCGCCCGGATCGGCAACTTCGTGTCAGTTGCTCAGCCACAAAGCAAGCAGCGCGAGCAAGTACACAAGCACCAAGAAGCAATTTCCGGGTAGCTGGCTGCGTTCCATGTGCGTTCTCCAGTGAGGTGGACAACCGGCGCCCCTTGTTTGCCCGTTTTGGATCAAAGATCAAAGCGCTTCGCCGTGAAGTCACTGTAGAAGTTGCGCCGCACGCGCGCCTGGGCAGTACGCACCTTTTCCGGGGAGACAAATGCCCTCACTGCTGCTTCCACAACGCAGAGCCTGCAGAGCCCGGATTGAACGGCGTCGGAAGATCAGCCTTCTATGAAAGATCGGTGCTCTGCCGTGGCTCAAAGGAAAGCGAGCTGAGGATCTTCGCGTCCACTACGCTGCGCAGCCGGTCGGCCGTGTATTCCAATTTGCGCATTCCGTCCAACCGCGTGACGGTGGGAGGAATGCCCGCGCCAAAGAAGCATTTGATGAGGGAGGCAACCGTCGTCTCACTGCGCGCTTTGCGAGCGCATGGTCCGCTTTGCTCCAGTGCATGTGAAGCTTTTTCCAGTGGGTAAGTCGTGGTTTTGAGGTGGTGGGTTTTTTCGATCCGGTGCTGGCCGAAGAATTAGCTTAGATGCCACGTGCGCAATCAACAGATGAGGCTAGTACGTAATTCTTGTTGCGGGAGCCGGTTTTTGAAGTGCAACTTTCTGTCGGCCGACGGGCTCAGCCAATCAGCGCGGATCTCAGTACATGTCATTTAACATAATGCGCATTGTGTTATCTATATGGACCCGATGAAAGACCACTTCGAAAGACCCGAACCCGTGCCGTCATTGGGTTCGCTTCGATTCCATGCCCGGAACACCAGCCTCAAGGTACCCAGGTCGCGCACGCTTTTTAGGTTACCGACGGACTGTTCATCCGTAGCTATCCGTGCGCCAGGTCCGACCGAGTGCACACGCGAGAAATTGCGTGCTGCCTCCGAGAAAGTTCATCCAAGTCGTGCTGGTCGCCGTTTGTGCGATCGAGGGCGACGGCGGCGTTCGATTCGCCTTTTTCCTACGTCGCCACCATCCATGGGTTAGGTAAGGCCAGAAAGTTGCCATTAAGACAAAGGTTTGCATTTTTGAGAATCAGCTCGCACAATTAGCACCTTGGTGTGGATGAGAACCACGAATCGACCACCGCTTGCCGCCCGCTTGTAAAAGCAACGACTCCCGGCGTGCCGACCTAGATCGTCGTAAGAAAGATCAATGGCGGAGGTGTCGCATGAAGAAGTCTCGAGTCGAACCTCGAATGGAATGCGGATTGCATCCATGTGTCGGAGTCGAGCACGACCGACATGGCTCACTTGACGTCCACGGTGCCGCCCTGCCGCGGCATTTGAACGGCCGACGACAACCCTAGCAACTCCCCAGGGACTGACCGCGATCGGGATGACCAGCAACAACCCTGCGGCAGTGAGCGCGTTCGTCGCCTCTGCACACCGTTCAACTCGTGGTCCACCTTCTTCGGCCAGGTTTTCGACCATGGCCTCGATCTGATCAACAAGAGCAGCACCGAGATGATCTTCATGCTGTTGCAGACCAGCGACTTCGGCCGTACCGCTTCCGGCGGCGCAGGCGACGGCCTCCTGATCGGCAGCAATGCCTCGCCGTTGCCGCGCATGACTTCACTGGACGCATAGGTGATGCCATGCGACTGCTTCTGGTCCAGGATCGCGAGCTTGTAGGTGACGGCTTGGCCGGGCACCTGCGCAGGTATGGCTTCCTGGTCGACCGTTTCGAGCGGATCGCCGACGTCGGCGAACTGGAGAACGAGTCCTACGATGTGCTCCTTGTCTGTACGCAGTTCCCCGACCGTTCGGGGCTGAAGTGGGTCCGGGCGCTGCGCAAGCAGCGCTTGAGCACACCGGTCCTGATGCTGGCGGCGGGGAGTCGTCCGAGGGAGAGGATCAAGGCACTCGACGCGGGCGCGGACGACTGCCTGGTGGCGCCGTTCCCCACCGAACTGCTGGCCGAACGGGTGCGGGCCCTGCGTTGCCGGGCCGCGGGCCTGGCAACGCCGCACATACATTGCGGCGACGTCGAGGTCGACCTGTGCCGCAAGACCACCATCCGGTACGGCACGCCTGTCGTGCTGACCGAGCGAGAGTGGAATCTGGTGGAAGCGCTCGCACTGCGCTTCGATCACACCGTGCCCAGGGCTCAGGTTGAACTGCTTGTTCAAGGAGTTCATGGCGCACCGACGAGCAACGCTTTGGAAGTGCACTTGTCGAATGTGCGCCGCAAGCTGGGGCGGCAGATCATCAGGACGATTCGCGGTGTCGGCTACCGTCTGAACACCTGAGGTTGCGATCTTCAGACTCGTAAGCGTGCGGCACACAAGATTGCAACCTTAAGTGTCTTGTCTTGACAGAATCGCGGCACTCGCAGAGGCCCATCACCGATGGCGCCGCAATGTCGCGGCCTCCCTCCACGGGCATGAACGGCGACACCTTCTCAGACAGGTACCTCCGATCCATGTTCAAGCCCTCTTCTGCTTTCGTGTTCGCCAATTTCATGCAGCTGCCTACGGTCGTGCCGAAACCGGTGTGGCGCGCGCTTCGCGTGGTGAGCATCCTGTCGGCCTTGGCACTTGCCACGGTGCTGGCGCTCCGGCCCACCGTTGGAATGCCCTTGTTCTGGGGGCTGATCGTGCCCTCCCTCCCCCTCGTGTTCATGCTGGCGCCCGGGCTATGGCGCAACATCTGCCCGCTGGCGGCAATCAATCAGCTGCCGCGGAGATTCGGCATCACGCGCGCGCTCACGAGCCGCCGCCTTTCGCACGGCGCAGCGTTTCCGATCGGCATCGGCTTGCTGATTTCCGCCGTCGTCGCCCGCAAGCTCCTGTTCAACAGCAGCGGCGCCGCCACCGCGGGGTTGATGGCAGCGGCCATGGGCGCCGCGTTCATCGGCGGGTTGCTGTTCAAGGGCAAGAGCGGTTGGTGCAGCAGCATCTGTCCCCTGCTGCCGGTGCAGCGGCTGTACGGCCAGACGCCGTTCATCCGGATCGCCAACACACACTGCGAACCTTGCGTCGGCTGCACCAAGAACTGCTATGACCTGAACCCCGGCGCGGCCTACCTCGCCGACCAGTACGACCCGGATCCGGCGTACCGCAACTTCCGCAGCTTCTTCGCGGGCGTGTTCCCGGGTTTGATACTCGGCTATTACCTCGTGCCATCCCCCGGCGAGATCGGCTCCGTATCCACAGTCATGCAGATGCTGCTCTACATGGCCGCCAGCCTGACGCTCTTCAACGTGATCGAGATGCTGGCCAGCAAGACGCGCAACGTTTCGCCTGTGCTCTTCGCGGCGACTGCGTTCTCGCTCTATTACTGGTTCACCACTCCCGTGATCGTGGGCACCTTGAGCAGCCTGGGCAAGGTTGCCATCGGACCTGAAGTGATCGGCGTTTTGCGCGGGCTGACGATCATCGCGAGCCTTGTCTGGATCGCGCGGTCCCTGCATGTCGAGCGCATGTTCCTTCGCCGCGAGTTGCGTAAGGCCGTCAAGGACGGCGCCCGGCTTGCGCCCATCGTTATCGAGACGATGCGGCTGAACCGGAGTTTGTTCGAGCCGGTACGCAAAGCAATGGTGTCGCCGCAGCCTGAGAACCCGGCCGGTGCCGTCGAGCCGGCCGATTCCGCCGCACAGGCGCCGGAACTGTGCATAGACCCCACTGGGATGAAGACCCCCATCCGCAAGGGCCAGACACTGCTGGAAGCGATGGAAGACTGCGGCGCTCCCATCAACGCCGGCTGTCGTTCTGGCGTTTGCGGCGCAGATCCGATCGCAGTCATCGCGGGCGGCGGCCGCCTCGCCCCGATCGGCAGCGACGAGCGCGCGACGCTGGCGCGGCTAGGTTGTTCCGACGGCACGCGCCTGGCATGCATGGCGCGGGTGCGCAATCCCGGCCCGATCCGCATCGACCTGAAGCCGAACGCGAACCGGACGGCGCCAGAAGTCCGCGAGCCTGAAGTCATGTCCTTCGATCCGTCGATCCGTCGAGTGGCGATTGTCGGTAACGGTGTCGCGGGCCTGACGGCGGCCGACCACGTGCGGCGCCGCCACCCCGAATGCGAGATCCACCTCATCGGTCGCGAGAATCACAACGCCTACAACCGCATGGCCATTGCGAAGCTGATCAGCATGCCGGCGGGCATCCAGGGCCTGCACCTGCTGCCCGAGCAGTGGTATGCCGAGCATCGCGTCACTGCCTGGTTGAACACGCACGTGTCGAGCATCGACACGCAGCGCCAGGAGCTCACGCTGGCGACGCGGCAGACGCTGGGCTACGACAGGCTCATCCTGTGCTCCGGGAGTTCGGCGTGGGTCCCGCCGATGGACGGATACGGCATCGACGGCTCCTTCGTCTTGCGCGATGCCGACGATGCGATGGCAATCCGCGACTACATGCAGCGCTTCCAAGGCACTTCCGCGGTCGTGCTGGGGGCCGGCCTGCTCGGCCTCGAGGCGGCGCAGGCGCTGGCCCAGCTCGGGACGCAGGTGCAGGTGCTGTCGAACACCAGCCAGATCCTCGACCGGCAGATCGATGCCGCGGCCAGTGCCTTGCTGGAAGCACATCTTGCGACCCAGGGGATCAGTGTCATCACCGAAGCCGAAGTCGGCACGCTGGACCGCGGCAGCCGGGGCCGTGTGGCGGGGGTCACGTTGAAAGACGGCCGACGGCTGCCCGCCGACGTGGTGGTGGTCTGCACCGGCGTTCGCGCCAATGTCGACATCGCCCACTCGGCCGGACTCGCACTCGGCCGGGGCATCATCGTCGACGCGCAGATGCGCACCAGCGACCCCCATGTCTACGCCGCCGGCGATGTGGCCGAGTTCGAGGGCAATTCGATTTTCCTGTGGGCAGTGGCTGCCGAGCAGGGCGAGATCGCGGCCATCAACGCACTCGGTGGCAAGCGTGTCTACGGCGGCCATGTGCCCGTGACCGCACTGAAGGTCTCGGGTATCGACGTGCGCTCTGCGGGCGCCGTGCATGCCACGCAGCCTGGCGATTTCGAGTTGACCCAGTTCGATGAGGCCCAGGGCGCCTATCGCAAGCTGGTGGTCGCCAGGGGCCGGCTTGTCGGCGCGGTGCTGGTCGGATCGCCGGACGAGGCCGACGAGATCATTCCGGCGGTGCGCGACGGCGCGGCGGTATCCTCAATGACGGCATTGCTGGAGCGCGGGCACTGGAGACAGCACTCGCTGCCGATGGCCGCCTAGCAAGTGCCCATGGCCGCAGGGCACACGCTCAGGATCCCATGGGACTCACAGAAGCCATCGTCGGATCGAAATCAGCCTCTACACGGTGCACATCCGGCACGCGCGGATATCGCAGCACGCGGTACCCGGCCTCTACCAGCAACGCATCCCGGTCCAGGTCGCGCTGCGACTTGCCCTTGCTGTTCTTGTCGCCGAGAGCCACCACGGCCACGACCTTGAATGAACGGTCGCATACGACAAAGTCTGCGATCTTGCGGCTGAACGAGCTTCGTGCGGCGCGCGTGCGGGCCGTAAGCAACGCCCCGAAGCTGACCTGCGGCAGCACCACAAGGTCTGGCAGGGTTTGCACGAGGCGGTTGTACATGGCTTGTTCGCGCGCAGTCAGCGGCGGCCGTGCCTTGGGCTTGTCTACAAAGCCGCTGCTGCTTTGCGCAGACCTTTTTCTTGCGAGCGCCACGAACACCAGCAGCCCGATGGCCAACAAAAAGACCATGAATAAAAACGTATTCATCTCTGCTTCTCCTTCTCCGCAGAGTCTCGCATGACTGTGCAGGCGCCCTTTTGGGTGTTTTGCCGGACCTGTGCCGGCGCGCCGGATTCAGCCCTCGTATCGAGGGAAAGCGGCACAGTGCCTGATGCGCAAGCCGCGGCCAATTAGGCCGCGGAACTCACCATTTACCGTCTTTGGGAATCGCTTGAGGGCTCGGCTTTGCGCCAGCCGCAGCCGTGATGAGTTGTGCGGCTTCCGGCCGATTGGCCTTGGCCGCAAAGTCGACGGCGGTCATGCCAAGCTGGTTCTTCATCGTGGTGTCCGCGCCTTCGGCCAGCAGCAGCTTCACGGCTTCGGTCGATCCGTACATCGCGGCCATCATGAGCGGCGTGGTGCCGTTCGGCGACTGCGCATCGATGAAGGCGTAGTTGTCGAGCAGCACTTTCATGATGCTCAGCTGGCCGCTGCTGGCGGCATAGTGCAGCGGCGTCCAGCCGGGCTTGTTGACGGCGGCGTCGCGCTTGAGCAGCTGGGCGACGATGTCCTGCTGGCCCTTGATGGCGGCCAGCATCAGTGGGGTTTCGTCCTTGGCGTTGGCAATGTCGACGTCGGTTTGCGGCGACTCGAGCAGCACCTGGGCGACCTTGGGCGACGGTTCGCGCAGGGCGATGATCAAGCCGGTCTGGCCGTGTTCGTCGCGCGTGTTGGGGTCGAAGCCGCGCTGCAGCAGGGTTCGCACGCCGCTGGCATTGTCTCCGCGCACGGCCCGAAAAAAATCTTCGAACGAACCCGCATGCGCAGAAAAAGTTGCTGCAACGACAGCTAGATACGCAAACTTCTTAATGTATTTCTTCATTTGGTTTTGACTCCCTTGAACAGCGCTTCGAAGTTCTCGCTGGTGGATTCTGCGACTGCTTCGACGGGCAGTTTGCGCAGGTCGGCGATCTGCTTCGCAACGTACGGCACGTACGACGGATTGTTGGTCTTGCCGCGATACGGCACGGGTGCCAGATAGGGGCTGTCGGTTTCAATCAGCATCCGGTCCAGCGGTACGAAGGCCGCCACATCGCGCAGGTCCTGCGCCTTCTTGAAGGTCAGGATGCCTGAAAACGAAATATAGAAACCCAGGTCGAGCGCCGCACGGGCGACTTCGGCGGTTTCGGTAAAGCAATGGAACACGCCGCCTGCGGCCCTGCCGGAGCCGTCTTCGCCCTCCTCCTTCAGGATGGCCAGCGTATCGGCCGAGGCTTCGCGGGTGTGAATGACCAGCGGCATGCGGGTTTGCTGGGCGGCGCGAATGTGCACGCGAAAGCGGTCGCGTTGCCATTCCATGTCCGAAATGCTGCGACCGCCCTTGCGCTCTTCCATCTGGTAGTAGTCGAGGCCGGTTTCGCCGATGGCCACTACCTTGGGCAAGGCGGCACGGCGAACCAGGTCGTCGAGGGTGGGTTCGGCGATGTCCTCGTTGTCGGGGTGCACGCCCACGCTGGCCCAGAAGTTGTCGTAGCGGGCCGCCAGGGCCTGTACGTCATCGAACTCTTCCAGCTTGGTGCAGATGCACAGGGCCCGGTCGACCTGCGCTTCGGCCATGGCGGCGCGGATTTGCGGCATCTGGTCCGCGAATTCGGGGAATGTGAGGTGGCAGTGGGAATCGGTAAACATGGCGCTGATTGTCTGGCTGATGCCAGGGACACCGAGGAACCGGCTTTGCCGGGCCTCTGGTGCCGCCCTCAGGAGGGAGCTGGCGTAGCGACGCGAAGTGCGCGCAGCCTGGGGGGAGCCTAGATAGTCTGTGTGGGACGGTCGGAGGCCATCGAGCCACCGAGCGCCGCCTCGATGCGCGCCTTGAGCTGGCGCGACTTTTCGTCGGACGGAAAGCGGACGCCGACACCCGGCGCCCTGTTGCCGGCGGCGCGCTGCGGTGTGATCCACGCAACCTTGCCGGCCACGGGATAGCGCTGCGGGTCTTCAGGCAGCGTCAGCAGCACGTAGACGTCGTCGCCCAGCCGGTATTCGCGCGAGGTCGGAATGAAGATGCCGCCTTCGGCAAACAGCGGAATGTAGGCGGCGTAGAGCGCACCCTTTTCCTTGATGGCGAGCTGGATCACGCTCGGCCGTTGAGGCGTTGCGGCGGCGGCAGGGGCGGCTGGTTGGTTCATGGTCGGCGAGGAGCAGAGTTTAGGGTGGTTCGCGCCTCGCTCACAAGCGCTTCCAGCATGAGCCCCGCATTGAAAGGGTGTTCGGCGGTTCTTGCCGCATGGGCAAGCGACTTGGACCAGCGCGCCAGCGCCAGGTGCGAAGGCACCGCTGCCGGCAGGTCTGCCGCCTCGAAGAATCGGGGTTCGGCACCGCTGCCAACGGCCATCAGGTCGTGGCAGAGCTTTTGCAGCGCACCGATGGCTTGTGAGGGCGCCTGGTCCGCCAGCGCGGCGACGTCGCCGCGCAACACTGCCTTGGGCAGCAGCGACCAGGCCTTGGGCGACTGGCCGGAGCGCGCGAGCCGCAGCGCGTCGCTGGGCCGGCCGCCGGCCGCACGCAGCAAGGCCGTTGCGTCGGCCGCGGGCACGTCGTGGGCGCCCAGCCAGGCTTCGGCTTCGGCCGTTGCGGGCCATGGCAGCGTAAAGCCGAGGCAGCGGCTGCGAATGGTCGGCAGCAGTTGCCATGCCGCCTCGCTGGCCAGCACAAAGCGAACGTCGCCGACCGGCTCTTCGAGCGTCTTGAGCAGTGCGTTGGCGGTGATGGTGTTCATGCGCTCGGCGGGGTAAACCAGCACCACCTTGCCGCGGCCGCGGGCGCTGGTGCGCTGGGCAAAGCCGACCGCGTCGCGCATGGCCTCGACGCGGATCTCTCGGCTGGGCTTGCGCTTCTTGTCGTCGATGTCGGCCTGGGCTTTTTCGTCGAGTGGCCAGCCGAGTTCCTGCATGGCGACCTCGGGCATCAGCACGCAAAGGTCGGCATGGGTTCGAACCTCGATGGCGTGGCAGCTGGGGCATTGGCCGCAGGCGGTGCCGCCCTCTTCCACCTTGGGCTGTTCGCAAAGCCAGGCAGCGGCGAGCGCCAGCGCGAGTTCGTATTGGCCAAGGCCCGACGGCCCCTGCAGCAGCCAGGCATGGCCGCGCTGGCGCAGCAGCTCTGCGAGCGGCCGGCGGAGCCAGGGCGAAAGCTGCGGCGTGCTCATCGCGTGACTCCAGTCGCGGGTGTCAGCGCGCCACGCGCGACAAGCGCCGTTTCGACTTGCTGCCAGACCTGGTCGCGCGTCTGGCTGGCGTCGATGCGAACGAAGCGCTGCGCATCGGCGGCCGCACGGGCCGCGTAGCCCGCCGCCACACGCCGGAAGAACTCGACCGGCTGGGCTTCGAACTTGTCGGGCAAGCGTGCTCCGGCCAGCCGCTCGGCCGCAATTTCGGGCGTCAGGTCGAACCACAGCGTGATGTGGGGCTGCAGCAACCCTGCCGCTCCCCTGCCCCCTTGCACCCATTGCTCCAGCGTGGACAGCACCTGCGCATCGAAGCCGCGGCCCGCGCCCTGGTAGGCGAAGGTGGCGTCGGTGAAGCGGTCGCACAGCACCACGTCGCCGCGGGCCAGCGCTGGCTCTATCACCCGCGTGACGTGATCCCGCCGCGCCGCAAACACCAGCAGCGACTCGGTCAGCGGGTCCATCGGCTGCTCGAGGATGAGCCCGCGCAAGGTTTCCGCCAGCGGCGTGCCGCCGGGTTCGCGCGTGCGGACGACCGTGCGGCCCTGCGCTTTCAGGAGCGCTTCCATCGCGTCCAGATGGCTGGACTTGCCCGCGCCGTCGATTCCCTCGAGCGTGAGAAACAGGCCTTCGCTCATTGCGCAACCTTCGGTTTGGGTTCGCCATTGCTGCCACCGCCCCCGCGCTGGTAACGGTTGACCGCGCGGTTGTGCTCGTCGAGCGAGGTGCTGAACTGGCTTGTGCCATCGCCGCGCGAGACAAAGTACAGCGATTTGCTTTGCGCCGGCTGCACCGCAGCCAGCAGCGCGGCCTTGCCCGGCATGGCAATGGGCGTGGGCGGCAGGCCGCCGCGGGTGTAGGTGTTCCAGGGCGTGTCGGCCTGCAGATCTTTCTTGCGCAGATTGCCGTCGAAGGTGGTGCCCAGGCCGTAGATGACGGTCGGGTCGGTTTGCAGCGGCATGCCAGTGCGCAGGCGGTTGACGAACACGGCCGCAATCTCGGAGCGGTCTTTGGCCTTGCCTGTCTCCTTCTCGACAATACTCGCCAAAATAAGCGCCTCATCAGCCGTTTTGATCGGCAAATCGGCCGCCCGGGCTGCCCAGGCGGCTTCGAGCTTCTTGTCCATGGCCCGCATGGCACGCTGCAGCAGCGCGATGTCGGTGGAGCCCTTCGAATAGGTGTAGGTGTCCGGAAAAAAGCGCCCTTCCGGGTGCACGCCGGGCCTGCCGAGCTTGGCCATCAGCGCGTCGTCTGGCAGGCCGACGGTCTCGGGCTTGAGCTGCTCGGCCTTGGCAAGGGCGGCGCGCACCTGCCGGAAGTTCCAGCCTTCGACGAGCACCAGACTGCGCGTGGCTTCTTCGCCGCGCACCAGCACGTTGAGCAGCATCTTGGGCGTGATGCCGCGCTCCAACTCGTAGCTGCCGGCGCGAATCTGGCGGTCCTGCCCAGAAAGGCGGAACCACAGATAAAGCAGCTGCGGCTGCACGTCGGCGCCGGCATCGGCCACCGCCTGCGCCACGCCGCGCGGCGTGGTGCCCGGTTCCACGGAAAGATCGAGGCTGGGCGCGGGCAGCTTGAGCGGCTGGTGCACCCACCACAGTCCGGCGGCGCCAAGGCCGAGCGCACCCAGTGCGGCAAGCAGAAAGAGCGTAAGAAAGAAGCGGCGCACGGGTCCGATGGAATGACAGGAAGAGGAAAAACGAATCGGGGATTCGGTGCGAAAAGTCGGTGGCCCTGCGGGAACAACGGCAAGTTTCCCTGCAAGCCGGACGGATCGGCTTCGACCATGATAATTCAGCGATGACTACTGTCGTTCTCAATGGTGTTACCGCCCTCTCGCACCTTGGCGTGATTCGCGCCGAAGGACCGGATGCGGCCGGCTTCCTGCACGGCCAGCTCACGCAGGATTTTTCGCTGCTCGGCGCCACCGAGGCTCGCCTGGCCGCCCTTTGCACCGCCAAGGGCCGCGTGATTGCCAGCTTCATAGGTATTCGGCCGCAGCCCGACCTGGTGCTGCTGGTCTGCAGCAAGGACATTCTGGCCGCCACGCTCAAGCGCCTGTCGATGTACGTGCTGCGCGCCAAGGCCAAGCTCACCGATGCCACGGACCAGTTCGCCCTGTACGGTCTCGCCGGCACCGCATTGACGGGCAACGGCCTCGATGCCGCCGCCCTGCCCGGCCAGCGCACGGCCATCGGCACGGATATCAGCTCCGTTTCGCTCTATCCGGCCGACGGCGTGCCGCGCGCTCTGTGGATTGCCCCCGCCGGCAACCCCGCCCCCGCCGGACCGTCGCTCGACGCGGAGCTATGGCAGTGGAGCGAGGTTCGCAGCGGCATCGTGACGGTGACCACTCCGGTGATCGAGGCCTTCGTGCCGCAGATGATCAACTATGAATCGGTCGGCGGCGTCAATTTCAAGAAGGGCTGCTACCCGGGCCAGGAGATCGTGGCGCGCAGCCAGTTTCGCGGCACGCTGAAGCGCCGCACCTACCTTGTGCAGGCCGATGCGCCGGTGAACGCGGGCCAGGAAGTGTTTGCCGCCAGCGACGCCGATCAGCCCGTGGGCACCGTGGCGCAGGCCGCGCCGGCCCCCGGCGGCGGCTGGGCCGCGCTGATCTCCATCCAGATATCGGCGCTCGAAACCGGCGGCCTGCACGCGGGCGGCGCCGACGGCCCGGCGCTCACGGTCGAGCCGCTGCCGTATCCGCTGCTCGAAGACATCTAGCCTTGCCGCCAACCCCGGCGTCCCTGAAAACGGACGCCCGGCGCTGCTTCGAAAGAGGCGGCGCTATTTTTTTGCGCGCGTTTAACCCTGCCTTCGGTGCTGCTCCGTAGAAGCCCTACCGATCCACTCCCGGCAAGGAAGACCACCATGAAGCGCAGACTCATCTTCTCGGCAGCCCTCGCATTGGCCGCCCTCTCGGCCTGTGCCGAAAGCCCGATACGGCCGCATTCACCGCCTTTGACATACGAGCGCCTCGGCTCGCTCATGCAGGTGAGCGTGGTCGATCGCGCCACGGGCCGCGAGTTGCCCATCTACCGCCATCGCGGTGAATACTGGGTGGCTGGCCGGCCCGGCTCGCGCTACGCGATTCGCGCGCGCAATGCGATGGGCGAGCGTGTAATGGCGGTGATGTCGGTCGATGGCGTGAACATCGTCACCGGCGAAACCGCGGGCGTGCTGCAGAACGGCTACGTTTTTTCAAGCGGCGAACGAAGCGACATCACCGGCTGGCGCAAGAGCGATTCGCAGATTGCGGCCTTCGAATTCACGTCGATCGGCAACTCGTACGCGAGCCGCACCGGCCGGCCGGCCGACGTGGGGGTGATCGGCGTCGCGCTGTTCCGCGAGCGGGTGCCTGTGCCGGCCGCACCTCCCATCGTGTTGCCGCAACGAGACGGCTACGGCAGCAACCGCGAGATGGAGCGCCGCAGCGAGGCGCCGTCCGCCGCTGCGGAAGCCGCGCCGGCCGCACCTGCGGAAGCCGCGCCGGCCGCACCTGCGGCACAGTCCCGCTCCGCCGACAGCGTGCTGGGCGCCGAATCGGCCGCATCGGCCAAGGGCGGGCTGGCCCGGCCCTCGCCAAGCCTGGGAACCGGCCACGGCCGGCGAGAGACATCGCATGTGGGGCACACCACCTTCGAGCGCGCGCAATCCACGCCCGACGAAGTGGTCCGCATTCGCTACGACAGCCGCGAGAACCTCATCGCGGCCGGCGTCATTCCCGTGCCGCCTCCGCCGCGCTGGCCGCGTCCCGAAGGTCCGTCCGCCTTTCCGGGTTCGGAGATGGGCTATGTGCCCGACCCGCCGGCCCGCTATTGATTCAGCGTGCGCCGCATCTCGATGTGCGGGATGCCGGCTTCCTCGAAGGGCTCGCCATGCACGGTGTAGCCCAGCCGCGCATAGAAGCGCTCGGCGCTGCGCTGGGCGTGCAGGCCGATTTCGCGATCGCCGCGCGCCCTGGCGGCCTCCTCCAGGGCGTGCATCACCGCGGCGCCGTGTCCGCCGCTGCGCAGCGCCCGGTGCACGGCCATGCGGCCGAGCATCGCCGTGCCGTCGACGGCATCGAGCAGCCGGCCGGTCGCAATGACCTGGCCGAGCCGGTTGCGCGCCACCGCATGCAGCACCACCGCATCGTGCTCGTCCCATTCCAGTTCCTTGGGAATGTTCTGCTCCTCGATGAAGACTGCGCGCCGCAACGCACTTGCCCCTTCGCCCAGGGTTTTCCAGTCGCCGGTTTCCACGCTGCGCATCGGCTCGCCGGCCTCGAAACCCGTCAGAATTTCGCGCAACACAGGCGGCACCGGTTTGGAGGTCTGCGTGGCCGGGTCTGCAAACACATAGACCAGTTCGCAGCCCACCAGGTACTGGTCCTGCCGGAACAGCGCGCCCTGGAAAACCATGGACGAATTACCGATGCGCGCGCACTTCATGCCCACGTCGATCACGTCGTCCATGCGGGCGGAAGCTTGAAAGTCGACCGTGGCCTTGCGCACATACAGGTCACCGCCCAGCGCATGCATTGCCTCTTCGTAAGGCAGCGCAAGCGCGCGCCAGTAGTCGGCAATGGCGGTGTCGAAGTACATCAGGTAGTGCGCGTTGAACACGATCTTCTGCATGTCGACCTCGGCCCAGCGCACGCGCAGGCGATGGAAGAAACGGAAGTCTTTTCTCTGGGGTACGGTTTCTTGGCTCATGGCTTCAGTGCTTCTTTGAGTGCGCGGGCCGCATCGTCCTGCGCCTGCAGCGCTTCAGGAATGGCGCGGCCCATTTTCAAAAATTCGTGGATCACGCCGCGATAGATTTCGAGATCGACCGCCACGCCCGCGGCACGCAGCTTGTCGGCATAGGCAATGCCTTCGTCCACCACCGGGTCGCATTCGGCCAGCCCGATCCAGGCTGGCGCCACGCCATCGACATCGTCCGCCAGAAGCGGCGCAAAGCGCCAGTCGTCGCGGTCGGCCGGCGTGCGCACATACTGGCCGAAAAAGAAGTCGATCAGCGCCTTGGTCAGCAACGGTCCGTTGGCGTACATCTGGTGCGAAGGAGTGTCCTGGTGCCCGGTGGTGCCTGGGTAGATCAGCATCTGCAGCGCGAGCGGCAGGCCCGCGTCGCGCGCAAGAATGGCGCACACCGCGGCCAGCGTGCCGCCGGCGCTGTCGCCGCCCACTGCAAGGCGGCTGGCGTCGAGACCGAGGCGCGCGCCTTCTTTCGCAACAAAGGCGAAGGCGTCCCAGGCGTCATCGGAGGCGGTCGGAAACTTGTGCGCGGGCGCCAGCCGGTAGTCGACCGACACCACCGCGCAGCCGCTCTTCAGGCTGAGCACGCGGCAGAGCGTGTCGTGCGTGCGGATGTTGCCGACGGTGAAGCCGCCGCCATGAAAGTACACCAGCACCGGCAGCCTGGCCGACGAAGGCGCGTAGAGCCGGGCCGGAATCTCGAAGCCGTCGCGCGCGGTAATGCTGAAGTCTTCGGTGCGCGTGAGGTCCGGCTTAGGCACCTCGAGCACGCCGGCGCCCTTTTCATAGGAAGCCTTGGCCTCGTCGGGCGTGAGCTGGTCCAGGCTCGGATGGCCCGCCCGGGCCATGCGTTCGACCACGCTCGCCATCTTGGCCGTCAGCAATGTGCCCGACGCGACAGCGGCAAGGGTTTTGTTCATGTGCAAGACTGATTGCTCTTGTTAGATTCGAATGGTCGGCAATCGTACCGCCCCAAGTATCAACGCCCATGGCCCTCATCCAATACCTCACCCAGATCCAGTTCGAGTTCGGCGCCATCAAGCTGCTGTCCAGCGAATGCGCGCGCATAGGCATCACCCGCCCGCTGATCGTGACCGACGCGGGCGTGCGCGCCGCCGGCGTGCTGCAGAAGGCGCTCGACGCCGTCGCCGATCTCGAGGTGGCGGTGTTCGACCAGACGCCCTCCAACCCGACGGAGGCGGCCGTTCGCGCGGCCGTCGAGCTGTACCGCAGCCGCCGGTGCGACGGGCTCATTGCCGTGGGCGGCGGCTCCGCCATCGACTGCGCCAAGGGCGTGGCCATCGCGGCCACGCACGAAGGCCCGCTCAAGACCTACGCCACCATCGAAGGCGGCTCACCCAAGATCACCGAGCGCGTGGTGCCGATCATTGCGGTGCCCACCACCAGCGGCACGGGCAGCGAGGTGGCGCGCGGCGCCATCGTCATCGTGGACGACCACCGCAAGCTCGGCTTTCACAGCTGGTTCCTCATGCCCAAGGCGGCCATCTGCGACCCCGAGCTCACGCTCGGCCTGCCGCCCCGCCTCACGGCCGCGACCGGCATGGATGCCATTGCGCATTGCATGGAAACCTTCATGTCGGCGGCCTTCAATCCGCCGGCCGACGGCATCGGGCTCGACGGGCTGGAGCGTGCCTGGCTGCACATCGAGCGCGCCACCAAGGACGGCAGCGACCGCGACGCGCGACTGAATCTGATGAGTGCCTCGATGCAAGGCGCGATGGCTTTCCAGAAAGGCCTGGGTTGCGTGCATTCGCTGAGCCACAGCCTCGGCGGCGTCGATCCGCGTCTGCACCACGGCACGCTCAACGCCCTCTTCTTGCCCGCGGTGATCCACTTCAATGCGGGTGCCGAGTCGGTGCAGAAAGAGCAGCGGCTGCAGCGCATGGCCCGGGCCATGCACCTCGATTCGGCCGGCGACCTGGCCGACGCTATCCGCGACATGAATGCGCGGCTGGGCATGCCCAAGGGCCTGGCCGAAGTGGGCGTGACGCCCGAAATGTTCGAGAAGATCATCGACGGTGCGATGGCAGACCATTGCCACAAGACCAATCCTCGGCTCGCTACGCGCGACGACTACAAGGCGATGCTCGAAGCGTCGATGTAGGCTGATTGTTTGGGCCGCTGCTGTTCAGGGCGACGCACCCGCCGACGGGGTACCTTTCTCCGCGAATGTCCCCCGGGGCTGCGCCCCTCCTCCTTTATTTCGCTGCGCAAGGCACCCCATCGACGGGTGCGTTGCACAGAGCCGTCGTTGACCAGCGGTGCACCAGCAGCGCGTCCACGTGCACAGGGCGCCGGGTGCTCCGCGCAGCGAAATAAAGGAGGAGGCCGAAGGCCGGGGGACATTCGCGGAGGGGAGTACCCGGTGGCCTGTGTACGCGCCCCGAACAGCAGCCCCCAGCAGCGACCCCGAAAAACAGTGCCCCAAACAGCCACGTCATGTATATGACATAAGGAATTTCTAGACTGCCAACCGAAGGCTTTGCATCCGAACAAGCCCCAAGGGCGAGGGAATTTCCGAATGACGCGTACCGTCCAGGTCCACACCGTACTCAGCGCTGAGCAGCTCAGGTTTCGCGCCATGCGCGGACAGGAAGCACTGTCGCAGTTGTTCGAGTTCGAGGTCGACATGGTCAGTCCGAGCTTCAACCTCGACCTGAAGAAACTGCTTGGTACTTCTCTCACTATCGAGGTAACCGACGGCGGCGCGCCGCGATTTCTCAACGGCACTGTGGTGCGCTTCGAATTGGTGGGCCGCGCCAATGAAACCGGCCGCCACTACGTGTACCGCGCATTGGTGCAGCCCTGGCTTTGGTACCTCACGCGCACCACCGACTGCCGTATTTTCCAGAACAAGAGCGTGCCCGAAGTGCTCGACGAAGTGCTGGGCAAATATGGCTTCGAGTTTGAGAAGCGCCTGACGGGCAGCTACCGCCCTTGGGAATACTGCGTTCAGTATCAGGAAAGCGACTTTGCTTTTGTGAGCCGCCTCATGGAGCACGAAGGCATCGCGTATCACTTCGAGCACGCCAGCAACTCGCACCTGCTCGTGCTGGCCGACGATACCGGCGGCTACCGCAAGCTTCCGGGCTACCCCACCATTCCCTATCGTCCGCGTGATCGCGTGCTTCATGCGATGGAGCCCTGCATCGACCAGTGGCGTGTGGCCGAGCAGATCACTTCGGGCCGCGTGATGCTCGACGATTTCGATTTCAAGAAGTCGCGCGCGTCGCTGCAAAGCGTGCGGCAAGACCCCAAGGGCCACGACCATTCGACCTACGAAGTCTATGAATGGTTGGGCGGCTACAGCGAGCACCAGCAGGGTGACACCTACGCCAAGATCCGCCTGCAGGAGCTGCAGTGCGCACACGAGCTTGCCGCGGGCCACACCAACGTGGTCGGCATGGCGCCGGGCTATCTGTTCGAGATGACGCATTGCCCGCGTGAGTCGGACAACCGTGAATACCTGGTCACCGAAACCCGCTACGACCTGCAAGAGCCTGAATACTCCACCGGTGGTGGAACGGAATCGGTCTGCCAGTTCGACTTCACGGTGCTGCCTTCGAACGTGCCCTACCGGCCTGCACGGAAAACGCCCAAGCCGCGCACCAACGGCCCGCAAACCGCCACAGTCGTCGGCCCGGAAGAAATATGGACCGACCGTTTCGGCCGCGTGAAGCTGCAGTTCCGCTGGGACCGCTACGGCCAGTCGGACGAAAACAGCTCCTGCTGGGTGCGGGTGTCGAGCAACTGGGCCGGCGCCAACTACGGCACCATGCACATGCCGCGCGTGGGCCAGGAAGTGATCGTCGATTTCATCGGCGGCGAGCCCGACCGCCCCATCATCACCGGGCGCGTGTACAACAACGACCAGATGCCGCCGTGGGAGTTGCCCGCAAACGCCACGGCCAGCGGCATTCTCACGCGCTCGAGCACGGGCGGCGCGGCCAACCAGGCCAACATGCTGCGCTTCGAAGACCGCAGCGGCGCCGAGCAGATCCTGCTGCACGCCGAGCGCAACCTCGACGTGGAAGTGGAAGCCGACGAAACGCACACCACCGACGGCACGCGCACCACACTCATCAAGGGCCATGAATCGGCCACCTACAAGAGCGGCGAAACGCGCGACATCACCGCGGGCGCGAAAGAAACCATTGCCGGCGGCGACACGCGCGACGTGACGGGCGGCTTCAGCGAAACGGTCAGCGGCGGCGTCACGCAGACCATTTCGGGCGGCAAGAAGCGCACGCTCAGCGGCGGGCTGAACGACACGATCTCGGGCGGCGTCAACCTTGCGATCACCGGCGGCTTCCACGGCACCATCGACGGAAAGGAGATCCGCTTTGTGAGCGGCGGACGCAACGACACCATCGACACGTCGAACACCGTGCTGGTCAACGGGCCCTCGAACACCACGGTGACCGGCCCGACGGTGCACACCTCCCCGGATGTGACCTTCAACACGACGAACCACATCCACAACACGACGCAGCACGTCATCAACACCAGCGTCTACAACACGACGTCGAACACCTACAACAACCTGACGGTCAACTACACCAACAACTCCGTCTCCTACACCAACAACTACTCCAAGAGCAGCGACTGGAGGTGGTTCCGCCTGGGCGGCACCGGCCTGAACATGGACGTTTCGGGCATTTCGCTGGGCGTGGTGGCCGTGCGTTCGATGGCCATCGGCGTGCAGGCGCAGGCCATCGGCGTGAAGCTGGAGGCTGTGGGCGCGGAGTGGAAGAACAAGGCAATGTCGCTGGGGGATGCCGGTGCGCTCATCCAGCTCGTGGGCACGGAGATCAAGACGGGCGGCCTGCGCGCCGGCATCCAGGCGCTCAAGATCCTGCTCTGAAGCGTGGAAAACGTGCTCGATATCGTGTTGTGGGGGGTGTTCGGCATCGTCAGCCTGGGCGTGATCGTGCTCGCCGCAATCGTGCTCGCGGTGGCGCTGATGAGCCATCGCGCCTATGCCGAGGAAGGCCGGCTGTGGCAGCAGCTAGAGGCCAGCGGGCGTCCGCTGCAGGGCGTTGCGGTTTCCCTGGTGCGCTCGCCCAGCGGCTACTCCCGGCGCGGGCCCATCGGGCAGCGCATGACGGCCGTGCAGTTGGGCGTCGCCTACGTCGATGCCGACGGCATCGAGCAGCAGGCCACCTTGCGCACGCTCATCGACAAGGACCTGCTGGCCCATTTTTCCGCCGGCCGGCCCGACATTCATCTGCTGCAGGACCCGCAAGACCCTTCGCGACTGGCCATCGACCGCAGGCACACCCCGCTGGAGATCCGCGGCGCAAGGCGCTGATCTCGCCGTGAAAACCATCAAACCCCTGCGCCTGAGCGTTCTTACGCGACCCTTCCTGCGCGCGCAAAGCCAGCGTCTCGCACTCACCGTGATCGGCATGCACACCCTCGGCGAAGGGGGCGTGCTGCTGCCGGAGACGGAGCTCTGGAAGACCGTCTCTGCCGAACTGGGAAACCAGTCCGCAATCGATCTCGGCATTCCCAAGCTGCGGCCCGAATTCCTGGTGAGCGGCCAGGCCTACACCTGCCACCAGCAGGACAAGACACGCTGCGCGGTCGACCTGCGCGTCGGGACCTTGCGACGCCAGTTCCTCGTTTCGGGCGACCGCTACTGGCTGGATGGCCGCGCCACCGAGCCGCAGGCTTTCGACACCATGCGCCTGGACTGGCGACACGCGTTCGGTGGCCCCGGCTTTGCCGCCAACCCCGCGGGCATAGGGATTGCACCCGAGATGGTCAATGGCCTGCTGGTGCAGCGGCTTCCCAACGTCGAACGCCCGGGCGATGGCATGGACCGCCCCGACCGCAGGCCGGTCCCGGCCTGCCCGGCTGCGATGGACGTCGATCTGCCCGAACGCCTGAAGCTGCTGGGAACCGACTATGGCGACCAGTGGCGCGAGACGCTTTACCCCGGCTTTGCGCGCGACATGGACTGGCAGTTCTTCAACGCCGCGGCTCCGGAACAACGCTGGAACGACGAACTGTCCATTCCCGCAGCCGCGCCCTACGAGATCTGGAACATGCACCCAGAGCACGCGGTGCTGCGCGGAAGGCTTCCGGATCTGCGCGCACGCGGCTTCGTGGCGAGAAAGTCTGCGCGGCCCCTTGGGCTGGAAGAGGTGCCGCTGCGGCTGACCACCGCCTGGTTCTTCCCGCACATGGCGCAGGTCATGCTGATCTTTCACGGCGAGACGCTCATCGCCGAGGACGATGCCGCGGACATCACGCATGTCATGCCGGCGATGGAGGCGGCAGACAGCCCGCTGCGCCCCCTCTCCCATTACGAGAAGGTCTTCGAGAATCGCTGCAACCTCGAGAAAGGCGCGATCCATGCGCTTCTCGACGAGGAACTGCTGCCGGTCTCGGCCATCGGCCCCTGGCTGGACCAGATCGACGCGCGCGAATCGATCCTGGCAAGGAACATCAAGGACAAGGGCGAGCGCCTGCGCGCCGAACTGACGGCGCGCGGCCTGGAGGCCGGCCACAAGGCGCGCCATTTCCGGGAACGGCCCCTGCCGAAGCCTTTCGACAAGATGCCCACGCTGGCCGAACTGCCCGAGTTCATCGACAAGACACGCGCCTATCAGCGCGAACAGGAACGCAAGCTGGAGGAAGCCAGGCAGGAGGTCGCGAAGGCCGCCCGGGACAACGCATCCGAATCGCGCAAGGCGGGCTTCGACAGCAGCCGGATCACCGACGAGGAAAGCCGGAACGCGCAGCTCAAGGGCCCGCCGAAATTCGAGGCCGAGACGATCGTCAAGGGCCTGGCCGGCATTGCCGCGGCCACGGGCACTCCGGCCATGAGCGCCGCCGAGCACACCGAGCTGCAGGCCCTCGGGCAGCGGGGCCGGCAGAACATGCTGACGCTGTACCGCATGGCGGCCCACCACCAGGCCGCTGCCGATCCGATGGCTGCCGAACAGAATGCGCAGACGCGCGAACGCGTGCTCGCCGCCATGGCCGCGGACCGCGATCTGTCCGCCATGGATCTGACGGGCTGCGACCTGTCGGGCCTCGATCTGCGGGGCGCCCGCATGCACCAGACCTTGCTCGAAGGCGCCCGCCTCCAAGGCACCCGCCTGGATGGCGCCGACTTGAGCCAATCGGTGCTGGTGCGCGCCGACCTGCGCCAGGCCTCGTTGACAGGCTGCAACCTGGAGCGCGCCAACCTCAGCCTCGCGCGCTGCGAAAACACCAACTTCGCGCAGGCCCGCTTCGAGCGCACGCAGATGGAAAAGCTGCGCCTCGACGGCTGCTGTCTCGACGAAGCGAGGTGGAGCCATCTGTTGCTGCAGGGGATTGAACTCGCGGATTGCAGCCTGCGGCGCGCCGACCTCCGCTACGTGAGCATGGCCGAACACTGCCGGCTGGTGCGCTGCGACTTCGGCGGGGCACGCCTGGAAAAAGTGCTGTTCGTGGAGGCTGAATTCGAGTCGGTGGATTTTTCCGGCGCCACCGTCGAGGCCTGCAGCTGGGCCCACACTCCGATGCACAACGGCATCCGGTTTCGGCTTGCCCTGCTCAAGACCACCAGCTTCGTCGGCACCACGGATCTTCGCGAGGCCGACTTCGAGGATGCCACGCTCGTGCATTGCACCCTGCGCGAACTGCCTCTCGATAGCGCGAACTTCAGGCGGGCTACGCTCGATACCTGCGATTTCTCCTCCACGTCGCTCAAGGGCGCGGACCTGCGCGCGGCGGCGGCGCCCGACAGCCTCTTCATCCGCGCCGATTTCACGCGTGCCTCCCTGCGGCTCGCCAACCTCATGAATGCCAACCTTCAGAAGGCCTGCCTGGTCGATGCCGATCTGGGCGAGGCCAACCTGTTCCGTGCCGACGTCTCCCAGATCCTCATCACCCCCGGCACGATCACCCTGGGTGCCCACATCGACCAGATGAAGACACTGCCCCGGCGCCGCGAGGCGGGCGGCGCGTGAACGCCGAGACGCTGGCAGCCCAGGTCCGCAACGGCGAGCCGATCCGCGAGAAGGACTTCAGCAACATGGACATGAGGGGCATCGACCTGCGCGGCGGCGTGTTCAGCGAATGCAGCTTCCGGGGCGTTCAGGCCGATGCCGCGCGCGTGGGCGAATCCCTCTTCGAGAAATGCCGCTTCGACCAGGCGCAGTTGCCGGCGGCGGAACTGACGCGCGCCGCCTTCCACGAGTGCAGCCTGCAGGATGCGGTGCTGGACGCGGCCTCCATGCCGCATTCGGTGTTCAGCGGCTGCACGCTGCGGGGCATTCGGCTGGAAGAGGCCTTCATGGACCAGGCGAACTTCCATCAAAGCGAGCTGCGCAACGCCTGCCTGGACCGTGCCAGCCTCGACAAAGCCGTGTTCTCCGAGTGCGACTTGACGGGCGCGTCCTTCAATGCGGTGGCCTTCTCGTCCACCATCTTCTTTCGCGCAGCGCTGGCGGGCACGCGCTACGCCGGAGCCAGCTTCACGAACGCGATTTTCAGCGAGGCGGATCTTGCGGGGCAGGACTTCTCCGGGCAGCAGTTCCACCTCTGCCAGTTCATCGATGCGGCGCTGACGGCGTGCCGATTCCGCGATGCGCGCCTCACGCAGTGCAACTTCAAGGGTGCCGACCTGCGCAATGCGGTGCTGGCAGGGGCGCAGGCCATGCAGTGCCTGTTTCCCGAGGCCGACCTGCGCGGCGTCGATGGGCGGCGCGGCCACTTCCAGCAGAGCATCTGGATCGACGCCCATCTCGACGGCGCGGACTTCTCGCAGGCGCAGCTCGAGCAAGGCGTCTTCCATCGCGCGCACTGCGGGCAGACCGCATTCGCCGGCAGCCGCCTGGACTACGCCGATTTTTCCTACGCCTCGCTGGTCCAGGCCGACTTCCGCGACGCCGCTTTCCTGCGCACCGTGTTTCACCGCGCCGACCTGGACGGCGCCAGGTTCAGTACCCGCATCGGTACGTTGGACCGGGACCCTGCGCTGTATGACGCCGAGAAGGTGGCGCTCCAGCGACCCGAGCGCCCGTCCCGCCTGGACCGCGACATCCATGGCCGCCGCCCCAAGAAAGAAAGCCCATGACCTCCACCCGGACCACCGCCGGCGACACGATCGCCACTGCACGCCATGCAACCCAAGGCGTGCTGGATCCGCTGATGCAGCGCCCTTCGCATGCGGCCCGCGCGGACTCCGGCACGCGGACCGCCACGGTGATAGCAAGCGATGGCGATCCCTGGTTCGAGGTCGACCTCGACGACGGCCAGGGATCGCTGCGCTGCCGGCGCGTCGCCAGTTGCCTGCTGCTGCCTGCGCCGGGCGATACGGTGCTGATCACCTCGACCCGCCAGGGCGACAGCTTCGTCATCGCGGTGGTCGTCCAGGCCGACCCGCGGCAGGCGACCCTGGCCGTGGACGGCGACCTGACGCTGGTGTCGCGCTCGGGTGGCATCCGCGCGCGCAGTGCCGGCCCGATGGCGCTGGAGTCGGACACCTCGATCGCCATGCAGTCGCCCGAGTGGCGCGCGCAGGCCGGACGGGCCCATTGCGAGATCGGGGAGATGGACTACCAGGGCGC
This sequence comes from Variovorax paradoxus, assembly GCF_009755665.1. NCBI lineage: Bacteria > Pseudomonadati > Pseudomonadota > Betaproteobacteria > Burkholderiales > Comamonadaceae > Variovorax > Variovorax paradoxus. The sequence continues at coordinate 2,865,493 of NZ_CP046622.1, read as the reverse complement.
TCGCATCCGCTTCAGCGTGCTGGTGTCGCGCTTCGTCGGGCGCACCTGCGAGGTGGTGCTGGATCGCCTCAACCTGCTCACCCGCTCGAGCTTCCGGCTGACCGAGGAGATGGAACAGGTGCGTGCCGGCCAGATCGACATTCAGGCCGAGCAGACCCTGCGCCTGCATTCGAACAACACGCTGCTGACCAGCAACGGGCTGGTCAAGGTCGATGCCGAGCAGATCCACATGGGCTGAAAAAAAGGAGCACCGCATGTTCGCCAACTGCCAGATGATGGGCCTCGATCTCGCCTTTCCCGACGTCTGCAAGACGCCGCCGGCGCTGCCCATTCCCTACCCGAACTTCGCGCTCGGACCCACGGCCATCCCCAACGCATGGAACATCCTTTATGGCGGCACGCCGGCGCACAACCTGGCCACCACCACGCCCATCACCAACGGCGACAACGCCGGCGTGCTGATGGGCGTTGTGTCGCAGACAGTGATGGGGCCTTCGCGCCACATCACCGGCGCCTTTACCGTGCTGCTCAAGGGTACGCCCTGCACGCGCATGACCAGCCTGTCGGTGCAGAACCGCTGCAACATCGTCGGCATGCGGATCGTGCCGAGCCAGTTCAAGGTGCTGGTGCTGGCGGCCTGAGGCTTTCTTCGCTCGCCTATTCCGCCTTCACGCCGGCGGTGCGGATCACCTTGGCCCACTTCGCGGTCTCGGCGGTGATGAAGGCATCGAACTCCTCCGGCGTGCTGCCTGCCGGAATCGTGCCCATGGCATCGAGCTTGGCGCGCGTCTCGTCGCTCTTGATCACGCGCGCCACCTCTTCGGACATGCGCTTGACGATGTCGCGCGGCGTGCCAGCGGGTGCGAGCATGCCGGCCCAGGTGCTGCCGGTGAAGCCCGCAAAACCCTGCTCGATGAAGGTGGGCACGTCGGGGGCGGCGGCCAGGCGCTTGTCTCCGGCCACGCCGATGAGCCGCACCTTGCCCGCCTTGGCCTGGTTGATGAGGCCCGTGGGCGCGTCGAAGAACAGCTGGATCTGGCCGCCCATCAAATCCGTGAGGGCGGGTACCGCGCCGCGGTAGGGAATGTGGATCATGTAGGTCTGCGTGAGCGACTTCCACAGTTCGGTCGTCAGGTGCGCGGCCGAGCCGTTGCCCGACGAGCCGAAGCTCACCTTGCCCGGGTTGGCGCGCGCGTAGTCGATGAGTTCGCGCGCGGTCTTGAACGGCGCATCGATGTTCACCGCCGCCAGCAGCGGCGACACGCCCATCAGCGAAACACCGCTCAGGTCCTTCTTCGGGTCATACGGCAGCTTGGGGTACAGCGTGGTGTTGGCCGCATAGGCCGCAATGACGACGCCGAAAGTGGTGCCGTCGGGTGCGGCCTTGGCGATCGCATCGACGCCGATCAGGCTGTTGGCACCGGGCTTGTTGTCGACGAGCACCGGCTGGCCGAGCCGCGCCTGCAGGCCCACCTGCACCAACCGCGCCATCTGGTCGGTAAAGCCGCCCGGTGTGTACGGCACGATGATGCGGATCGGCTTGTTGGGCCAGGCGCTTTGCGCCAGCGTCGGCATCGGGATGGTGGCGGCCGCTGCGGCGGCTAGCGTGAATCGGCGGCGTGAAATCGGGGCCTGCTGCATGAGGGGCGGCTTTCTCTTGAAAGAGTGAGCTGGCCATTCTCGAAGGCGCTGCGCGCCCGCAGCCTCAGGGTTTGCCCCGGCGAAACGTTTTCACAGCGGCAGCAGGTCTTGCGTGCGGCCGGTTGAAAGCCACGCCTCGAACTCATCCGACAGCCGCTGCGCTTCGCGAGTCGCCCTGCTCCAGGCGCCGATGCGCGCCTGCGCGTCGTTCGCAAAACGAATGAAGTCCTTGCGGTCGGGCAGCTTGCCGTTGGGCAGCGAGCGCACCCAGTCGGCGTCGGGCGCGAGCACCACCATGCGATCAAGAAAGCCGGTGGACTTGTGCCGCCAGCGCAGGCCCTTGTCGAGCCAGCCCGGCACCACGGCCTGTTGGAAATGCGGGTACAGCACGATGCCTTCGTCGGCAGGCTGGTAGTCCAGGTGCAGGTGGTAGTCGGTAATGCCGCCGTCCCAATACGCGCCGCGCGGCGCGCCCGGAATGTCGTGCACGGCAGCAAGCAGGAAAGGAATCGAGCACGATGCCTGCAGCACCATGTTGAAGTTCTCTTCGCTCAGCGCGTGCTGCCGCGTGCGAAAGTCCCTGGTGCCGAAAGGCAGGGCCGCGCCGGGCGTGGAGAACACGCAGCGCTCCAGCCATGCGCCCAGGCTCTTGCGGTGCAGGCTGTTGGTGGCAAAGGCGCCCAGGTAGCCGAAGGGCGTGCGCGCCCTGCCCTCGCGCCCGAGGATGTGGCGGCCGCGCGAGGTCACCACATGGAGCTTGTAGCGCGAGTGGTTGAGCACCTCGCCGATCCGCCCGCCGTAGAAGTCGTGCAGGCTCTCGGCAAACCGCGCGCTCAGCTGGTCGGGGCTGAGGCGCTTCTGTCCCGGCGGCACGTCGAACTGCTGGCGCACATAGTCGTACTCGAAGCGCTCGAAGGCCTTCTGCGGATCGGACAGGCAGGCCGTCGAAAGCCGCCATGCACCGATCGACGCGCCCACCAGGTGCACCGGCTGGCTCGACTGCGTGAGCCAGCGCCCGAAGATGAAGCGGTCGAGCGGGCCGAGGATCAGCCCCTTGGGGCCGCCCGCCGCACCGGGAATGGTGCGCACGTCCTGCGGTCGCAGGCCGTGTTCTTCGATGTGCTTGCGGGCCGCGGGGCCGGCATAGATGCGCAGTGCCTTCATCGTCATGCCGGCTGCATCAGCAAGAACCGTGCGGCACGGCTTACTTGCGCAGCCCCTGCAGCTTGGCGAACGCGCTGGCCATCTGGCCCGCGGGTTGCGGCGCGCTGTCGCGGCGCGAACCCTGCTGCTGGCCGCGTCCCGCGCCTTCGAAGCGGTTGTCGCGCGGGCCGTCGCGGCGGGCTGGGGCCGCATCGAGCTTCATCGAGAGGCCGATGCGCTTGCGCGCCACGTCCACTTCCATCACCTTGACCTTGACGATGTCGCCGGTCTTCACCACTTCGCGCGCATCGTTCACGAACTTGTGGCTCAGCTGGCTCACGTGCACCAGGCCGTCCTGGTGCACGCCCAGGTCGATGAAGGCGCCGAACTGCGCCACGTTGCTCACGGTGCCTTCGAGGATCATGCCTTCCTTCAGGTCGGCAATGTCGTCCACGCCGTCGTTGAAGCGCGCCACCTTGAAGTCGGGGCGCGGGTCGCGGCCCGGCTTTTCGAGTTCGCCGAGGATGTCCTTCACCGTGATGACGCCGAACTTCTCGTTGGCGAACAGCTCGGGCTTGAGCGTCTTGAGCATCTCGGCGCGGCCCATCAACTCGGCGATCGGCTTGCCGGTCTTCACGATGATCTGCTCCACCACCGGATAGGTCTCGGGGTGCACGCCGGTAATGTCGAGCGGATCGGCGCCGTCGCGAATCCGCAGAAAGCCCGCGCTCTGCTCGAAAGCCTTGGGGCCGAAGCCGGTCACGTCGAGCAGCTGCTTGCGCGTGGAGAACGCACCGTTCGATTCGCGCCAGCGCACCACCGCCTTGGCCACGCTGGCCGACAGGCCCGACACGCGGCTGAGCAGCGGCACGCTTGCGGTGTTGAGGTCCACGCCCACCGAGTTCACGCAGTCTTCCACCACGGCCTGCAGCGTGCGCGCCAGTTCGCTCTGGTTCACGTCGTGCTGGTACTGGCCCACGCCGATGCTCTTCGGGTCGATCTTCACGAGCTCGGCCAGCGGGTCTTGCAGGCGGCGCGCAATGCTGGCGGCGCCGCGCAGGCTCACGTCCACATCGGGCATTTCCTGCGAGGCGAATTCGCTGGCCGAATACACGGAGGCTCCGGCTTCGCTCACCACCACCTTGTCGACCTTCATCTCGGGTGCGCCGGCTTGCGCGGCCATCTTGGCTAGCAGCTTGATGAGGTCGGCGGCCAGCTTGTCCGTCTCGCGGCTCGCGGTACCGTTGCCAATGGCGATCAGGTTCACGCCATGCTTGGCGCAGAGCTTGCCGAGCGTGTGCAGCGAGCCTTCCCAGTCCTTGCGCGGTTCGTGCGGGAACACGGTGGCGGTTTCGACCAGCTTGCCGGTGGCGTCGACCACGGCCACCTTCACGCCGGTGCGAATGCCCGGGTCCAGGCCCATCACCACGCGCGGGCCCGCGGGAGCGGCCAGCAGCAGGTCGCGCAGGTTGTCGGCGAACACCTTGATGGCGACCTTCTCGGCGTCTTCGCGCAGGCGGGTGAACAGGTCGCGCTCGGTCGAGAGCGCGAGCTTCACGCGCCAGGTCCAGGCCACGCACTTGCGGATCAGGTCGTCGGCCGGGCGGCCTGCGTGGCTCCAGCCCAGGTGCAATGCGATCCGGCCTTCGGCAATGCTGGGCTTGCCCGGCTCGGGCTCCACCGGCAGCACCAGCTTGGCGTCGAGGATGTCGAGCGCGCGGCCGCGAAACACGGCCAGCGCGCGGTGCGAAGGCACGCGGCCGATCGGCTCGTCGTAGTCGAAGTAGTCGCGAAACTTGGCGACGTCGGCGTTGTTCTCGTCCTTGCCTGCCATGAGGGTGGACTTGAGGAGGCCCTCGGCCCACAGCCATTCGCGCAGGCCCTGCACCAGGGCCGCATCTTCGGCCCAGCGCTCCGAAAGAATGTCGCGCACCCCGTCGAGCACGGCCGGCACGGTCGAAAAATCGGGGCCGGGCTTGCCGTCGTCGAGCGTCGTGGCCGGCTGCAGGAAGGCCTTTGCCTCCAGAGCTGGGTCGAGCGTCGGGTCGGCCAGCAGCTTGTCCGCCAGCGGCTCGATGCCGAACTCGCGCGCAATCTGGCCCTTGGTTCGGCGCTTCTGCTTGAATGGCAGGTACAGGTCTTCGAGCTCCTGCTTGGTCGGCGCGAATTCGATGGCGGCGCGCAATTCGGGCGTGAGCTTGCCCTGCTCGTCGATGCTCTTGATGACTGCGGCGCGGCGGTCTTCGAGTTCGCGCAGGTAGGCCAGGCGCGCTTCGAGTTCGCGCAGCTGGATGTCGTCGAGGCCGTCCGTGACCTCCTTGCGGTAACGGGCAATGAACGGAACCGTGGCACCGCCATCGAGCAGTTCGATGGCCGCCTTCACCTGGTGCTCGCCTACCTTGATCTCGGCGGCAAGCTGGCGAATGATTTTCTGCATTTCTGAATGACGTCCCTGTCACGCACGGCCGGCTGGGCCGACGGTGCTTGGCGAATAAAGCGCTGAAGTTTGCCATAGGGCGGAAGGCGGCCATTCGGTGGGTACCGGCGGCAGACAGCACAATGGCCGCAGTGCAAACCCCTCCCCCATCCTCTCCCCCGCCGGCCGGCCCTCGTCCCGCCTCCGTACCCCGAAAACTCCTGCGCACGCTGATGGCCGTGCTGCTGGTGCCGGTGCTGCTTTTCGAGGAATGGGGTTGGGTGCCGTTGGCCGCCTTGGCCGCCCGGCTGGCGCGCCTGCCGCTTTGGGCGCGTGCGGAGAACTGGCTGCGCAATTTGCCGCCATGGGGCGCGCTGCTGGCGTTTCTGCTGCCGGTGCTTCTGTTGTTGCCGGTGAAAGTGCTGGCGCTTTTTCTCTTCGGCCGCGGCCACGCCGCGAGCGGCGTGACGGTGCTGATCGTCGCCAAGCTGATAGGTACCGCCTTCGTGGCGCGCATCTTTCAGCTGGTCGAAGATGCGCTCATGCGCATTCCACTGTTCGCACGCTGGTATCCGCGCTGGAAAGGCTGGAAGGACCATGTGCTGACGCTGGTTCGCGAGAGCCGGCCATGGCGCGTGGTGCGGGCCCTCAACCGCCGGCTCGCACGGGGATGGCGGCGACTGCGCGAGGGCTGATTGCTTATTTTTACCCGGGTGTATTGCGTCTTTAATTTTACCCGGATAATATATGGCGCATGAACATGCCCCAAGAGACGAGGCGCGCCCTCACCAGGAAATACAAGGAAACGGTCCGCCCCGCGGGCGTCTTCGCCATCCGCAATACGCTCAGCGGCCGCCTCTACGTGGCCGGCAGTCTCGACGTGGAGGGAGCGATGAACCGCGCCCGCTTCGAACTCGGCCTGCGCTCGCACCGCAACAAGGCGCTGGTGCGCGACTGGGCCGCGCACGGTGCGGCAAACTTCAGCTTCGAGGTGGTCGATCGCGTCAAGGAGCGCGACGACCCGGCCTTCGACCGCGCCGCGGAGCTCGAAAAACTTCTTGCGCTCTGGCGTGAGGAGCTTCAATGCCACGGCGACCGGAGCTACGACACGCCATGAGCATCGCTCCACTGGACTTGTGCCTCAACATCGGCCGTGCCCACGCCAGCCTGAACCTGAAGCTCCAGGAGGAACTGGGCGCTTTCCATGGCCTGGACTACGAAGTCTTCACGCTGCTTCATCGGCTGCTGAGCACCGAAGGCGGCTGCATGCGGGCAGCCGACCTTGCGCGATCGTTGGGAGTGCCGATCTCGGCGTTGGTTCGCAAAATGGTCCTGCTCGAAAAGTCGGGCCTGGCCGAACGCACTGCCGGCTTGAAGGGAGACGGCCTCCATGCAACCATTCGCCCCGGCGGCAGAAAGCTCATGCAAGCCGCAGTGACGACCGCCGAAGCAATTTGCGCCGATGCGGTGAAATCGCTGGCTCCGGAAAGCCTGTCGCAAATCAACGTCGCGCTCCTTGCGCTTTGCCACGACGACGCGCCCTTCGCCTGAGCCTTTCAGCGGGTAGATTACGCACCCCGATGCGCGCGGTCCCGAAAGAACAATGAAATCCAACATGCCATTCGACACGCCCCCCATCAACCTGGTTGTTTTCGCCGGCTTCAAGCGCATCGCCCACGGAAGCGCCGCCGACGTGCTTGCGCACTTGCGCGAGCGCAAGGACGACGCACCCTATCTCGTGTTCAACGAACAGACCGGTGAACAGCTCGATCTCGATGTTCACAACCGGGGCGGTGCCGGTGCGCCTGCCGCCAACGCCGAGACTCCCGAGGAAACCCCGCGCGGCGTCGGCCGCCCGAAGCTCGGAGTGGTCGCACGCGAAGTCACCCTCCTGCCGCGCCACTGGGAATGGCTCAACCGCCAGCCCGGCGGCGCTTCGGTTGCATTGCGGCGGCTGGTCCAGGAAGCGAGCCGCGTCAACGCCGACCGCGACGCCGTGCGCGCATCGCGCGAAGCCGCCTACCGCTTCATGACTGCCATCGCTGGTGCCCTGCCCGGCTTCGAGGAAGCCACCCGTGCGCTGTTCGCCGGGGAGCAAAACCGCTTCGAGGCGCTGATCGACTCCTGGCCCGCGGACTTGCGCATCCATCTTCATAAATTGTCCGCCGCCGCCTGGAGCACCACCGAATGAGAGCAACCTCCGAGAACGCAGCCACGGCCCAGAGCGGGCTGCGCGGTACGCCAACCGCACCCGTCGGAGCGCCACGCGCACTATGGAAGACCTTCCTGTTCTTCCTGGCGCCGATGCTGCTCAGCAACATCCTGCAGTCGCTGTCGGGCACCATCAACAACATCTACATCGGGCAGATGATCGGCGTCAGCGCCCTGGCGGCAGTGTCGAGCTTCTTTCCGGTGATGTTCTTCTTCATTGCGTTCGTCATCGGCCTGGGTGCCGGAGCCTCGGTGCTCATCGGCCAGGCCTGGGGCGCGCGCGACGTCGCCAAGGCCAAGGCCGTGGCGGGCACCACGCTGGCGGTCGGCATCCTGCTGGGACTCGCCGTGGCGGTGTTCGGCGGCGCCTTCACCACGCCGCTGCTGGCATTGCTCGGCACGCCGCCGGACGTGCTGGCCGACTCCACCAGCTACGCCCGCATCATGCTGATCGCCATGCCGGGCCTGTTCGTCTTTCTGCTGTCCACCGCCATGCTGCGCGGTGTGGGCGACACGGTCACGCCGCTGCTCACGCTGATCATTTCCACCGTTGTGGGTCTCGTCGTCACCCCGGCGCTCATTCGCGGCTGGGGCGGTCTGCCGCAGCTCGGCGTCGCGAGCGGCGCCTGGGCTACCGTGGTGGCCTTCGTGGTTGCCACGTTGTGGATGGCGTGGCGCCTGCGCAGCCGCGGCAGTCCGCTGGCCCCGGATGCAGAGCTGATCCGCCATTTGCGCATCGATCCCAAGCTGCTGAAGGCGGTCCTCAAGGTCGGCGTGCCCACGGGCGTGCAGATGATCGTGGTGGCGCTCGCCGAAATCGCCCTGCTCTCGCTGGTGAACGGCTACGGCTCAAGTGCTACTGCGGCGTATGGCGCGGTGAACCAGGTGGTGGCGTATGTGCAGTTTCCGGCCATCTCGATCGCGATCACGGCATCGATCCTCGGAGCGCAGGCCATCGGTGCGGGCCGTGCAGACCGGCTTGGCGCCATCGCCAAGACCGCGCTGCTGATGAACATGGTGCTCACGGGTGGACTGGTGCTGCTGGGCTACCTGTTCTCGCGCCACCTCATGGGCTTTTTCATCACCAGCGCGCCGGTGATCGAAATTGCGCAGACGCTGCTGCACATCATGCTGTGGAGCCTGGTGATCTTCGGCATGGCCGCAGCCATCTCGGGGATCATGCGGGCCAGCGGTTCGGTGCTGGTGCCCACGGCCATCTCGATCCTCTGCCTGATCGGCATCGAGGTGCCGGTGGCCTGGTTCATGAGCCACCGCATCGGCCTCAATGGCATCTGGTATGCCTACCCCGTCACCTTCGGGGCGATGCTGCTGCTGCAAACGGCCTACTACCGGCTGGTGTGGCGCAAGAAGGCGATCCGGCGGCTGGTGTAGCCGGCGCGCCGCCATGAATCACGCGGCCGGCCCTCGGGTTGCCGGGGTGGCCTCTGCCGGCGCCGCCCCACCGCCAATCATCAACCATGCGCTCAAGGCGCTGAGAACCGCCAGCCCGGCGCTCAGCAGCATCACCCACCGAAAACCGGCTACGAAGGATTCGGCCACGGCACGCTTCAAGGCCGCGGCGGTTGCCGCATCGACGCCCGGCGGCAACGCGGCCCCGGCCAGCTTGTCGCGCTCGCCTTCCAGAAATGCCGAGACCTCCGCAGAGGCCCCCATGCCGCGCAGGCTCTCGGCGAGCGCGCTGTCGAAAGCCCATGCCATGACCAGGCCGAACACCGCAATGGCCAGCACCGCGGCAGCGCGAGACACAGCGTTGTTGACGCCTGAAGCAACGCCGGCCTGTTCCGGCCCCACTGCATTCATCACGGTGGTGGTGAGCGGCGCCACCGTCACGGTCATGCCGAAACCCAGCACCACCACCGCAGGAAGGAAGCCGCTCCAATAGCTCGCGCCAACCCCGGGCACGGCGAACAATGCAAAGCCGACGGCGGCGATCGAGGGGCCGATGACCAGCGGCAGCCGTGGGCCGAAACGGTCGACCAGCTGGCCGGCCCAGCCCGAAAGCGCGAACATGATGAAGATGAACGGCAGCAGCGCCGCGCCGGCCACCGTGGCGGAGTAGCCCTGCACCTGGATCAGGTTGAGCGGGAAGAAATAGAGCCCACCGCCGAGCGCGGCATACAGCAGCAAGGTCAGCAGGTTGGCGCCGCTGAAGTTGCCGATGCGCAGCAGCGCCAGCGGCAGCATGGGCGTTTGCGCCTTGCGCTCCACGGCAATGAAGCCCGCGCTGGCCGCGATGCCGATGGCCATGGCGGCGATCACCGCGGGCGAATTCCAGTGCTGCGTGGGTGCCTCGATGAACGCGTAGACGATGCCGCCGAGCCCGGCGGTTGCCAGCAGCGCTCCCAAAAAGTCGAGCCCGCCGCTGGCCGACGAACCACGGCTTTCAGGCACGTGCCGCCACACTATCCACAGCACCAAGAGCGCCATCGGCACGTTGATGAGAAAGGCCCAGGCCCACGAGAAATGGTCGACCAGAAAGCCGCCGAGCACCGGGCCGGCGGCCGCTGTAATGCCGCTGAAGCCCGACCAGACGCCAATGGCCTTGCCGCGTTCTTTTTCAGGGAACGCAGCGCTGATCAGCGCCAGGCTTCCGGGCACCAGCAAGGCGCCGCCAATGCCCTGCACGGCGCGCGCGGCAATCAGCTGCTGCACGTTGGCCGCAAGGCCGCAAGCCACCGATGCAACGGCGAAGATGCCGACGCCGACCGCGAAGATGCGGCGCCGCCCGAAGTGGTCGCCGAGCGCGCCGCCAACCAGCAGCAGCGCGGCCAGCAGCAAGGCATAAGACTCGACCACCCATTGCGCCTGGAATGCAGTCGCCCGCAGGTCCGCCTGGATAGCCGGCAACGCCACATTGACGACCGTGCCGTCGATGAAGGCCATGCTGGAGCCGATGATGGCGGCGGCCAGCACCCAGGGCTTGGAGGCATCGGGACAGGTGCCCTCTTGTGCCTTGGCGCCATGCAGGATCAGCGCGTTGTCGCAGGGTGCCTTGCCGATCTGTGCCATGGCGTTCGCTCCTGGGGTCTTGGCTATGGCATTCAGGCCGGGCAGGCTGTCGCGGCCGGATTCGCTCTTGCCGCGCTCACGCTGCGTGCAATGGCTGCTGCCGCTGCCGCCGTGATGCGCTGCGCGCCCTGCGCCACCGCGTCGATGCCGCTTGCGACGCCCTCGGCCACATTCAACTGGCACACCATGGTGCGGGTCTCGTCGGTGCGCCGCAGCGTCCAGCTGAAGCCTGCATCCACGCGGCCGCCGTCGACGGCGTCGAACTGGCGCACCTGCACCGCAATGCGCCACACGGGCTGCGATGTTTGCCGGCCGCCCTTGGTAACGTCGAGCGCGCCGAGCCGGGCCGCAATGCCGCTGGCCAGCGCATCCTGCAGTTCGCTTTCGAACGACGCGGCCCAGCGGTGCTGCTCGAGCACGTCGACCTGCACGCTGCCGTTGGAGCGCCCCACCACCATCTGCGGCCTTGCAAGCCGCTCGGGCACCGCCACGGGCGCCAGCTCGATGTAGATCGGTGCGGCGGTGCCAATGGTCGAAGGCGCGGCTTCGGCGGCCGGCACCGTGCTGGCCAGCGTGTAGTAGTTGTCGGGCTTGCTCGCACAGCCCGCAAGGACGATCAGCGCGGCCGCAGCGGCACCGAGAAGGAGCGGTGTTGTCTTTTTCTTCATTTCTTGTCGTCCTGTTTGCCGCGCAGCAGCGACTCGGGGTGCCGCTCGAGGTAGTCAGTCAGCACGCGCACCGATCCGGCGGCGCGAGTCAGCTCGCGCAGCGTCTGGCGCATGTCCTGCTGCAGCGGCGAATCGTCGGCCAGCGTGCGCTCGGCGTTGTTGACCGTCTTGCGCACGTCCTTCATGGCGGCGGCAAGCTCCGGTGTTACGTCGGTGTTGATGCGCGTTACCGCCTGCTCGGTGCTGGTCAGCGTCTTGTTCAGCGTGGTGAGCGTGGTGCGCAGGTCGGCGGCAATCTGCTCGTACGGCACCTTGTTGAGCTTGCTCGCAATCTCCTGCACCTGGGACTGGATCTCGTCGAGGCTGTTGGCCATGGTGGGCAGCTCGATCGGGTTCTTCGTCACGTCGATCTTCGCCGGCGGCGCCTTCGGGAAAAAGTCGAGCGCCACGTACACCTGCCCTGTCAGCAGATTGCCGTTGCGCAGCTGTGCGCGCAGGCCCTTTTCGGCCAGGAAGCGCAGGCGCTCCTGCTGCGTGGCGCGCGATTCCACGCCGCTTTCGCCGGCGCGGCGGCGCAGGCGGTCGGGGTAGACCTGCACCAGCACCGGCATGCGGAACTCCCGCTCGGCGCGGTCGAACTCCACGCCGATAGATTTCACTTCGCCGATCACCACGCCGCGGAAGTCGACCGGTGCGCCCGGCGTCAGGCCGCGCAGCGACTGGTTGAAGTACATCAGCAGCGTTTGCGGCGGACCATCGGGCTCCTTCATGGCCGTGGTTTCGTCTTCGGCGAGCGTAAAGGCCGTGTTCTCCTTGGCCAGCGGCCCCATGGCGTCTTCCGGCGCCTTGAAGGCAATGCCGCCCAGCAAGATGGTGGCAAGCGATTGCGTGCGCAGGGTAAAGCCGCTGGCGCTCAATTGCGCATCGATGCCGCTCGCCTGCCAGAAGCGCGTGTTCACGCCCACGAACTTGTCGTAAGGCGCGTTGACGAAGATGCGCAGCGTCACGCCGCGGCCGTCGCCATCGAGTTCATAGGCGGCCACCTGGCCCACCTTGATGCGCCTGAAATACACCGGCGAGCCCACGTCGAGCGAGCCGATGTCGGTGGCGCGCAGCAGAAACTGCTGGCCCGATGCATCGCGCGTGACGATGGGCGGCACTTCCAGGCCCTTGAACTCGCTCGCGGTTTCGGTCGACACACCCGCATCGGCGCCGATGTATGCGCCCGACAGCAAGGTGCCCAGGCCTGAAATGCCGGAGGTGTCGAGCCGCGGGCGCACCACCCAGAAACGCGAATCTTCGGCGGTGAAGCTCTTGGCCTCGTTGTTGAGCTGCACGATCACCCGCACGTGCGAGCGGTCGCGCGCAAGCCGCAGGCTCTGCACCGTGCCAATCTGCACGTCCTTGTACTTGACGGCGGTCTTGCCGGCTTCCAGGCCTTCGGCGGTATTGAAGGTGAGCACGATCTCGGGCCCGCGCTCCATCAGTATCTTGGCGATCAGCATCACGCCGACCAGCGCGGCCACAATGGGAATCAGCCAGATCAGCGAAGGCAGCCACTGGCGCCGGCGCACCACGCGTGGCGGTGGCAACCCGGGCGGAGCCTGGTTGTCGTTCGGTTTGACGTCTTCTTCACTCATGCTGGTTTTTCTTCCCTGTTGTCGGGTGCGGGTTCATTTCGTTGCCGTTCGGCTTGCTGCTGTTCCTTGCTGTCCCATGTGAGCCTGGGGTCGAAGCTCAGCGAGGCGAGCATGGTCAGCACCACCACCGAGCCGAAGGCCGCAATGCCCACGCCCGCATTGATGACCGCAAAGCCCTGGATCTGCACCAGCCCGGTGAGCAGCGACACCACGAACACGTCGAGCATCGACCAGCGGCCGATGATCTCGACGATGTGATAGAGCTTGGCCCGCTCGGGCCTGCGCCAATCGCTCGCTCGCTGGGCCAGCAGCGCGAGCAAGATCAATACCGTGAGCTTGAACAGCGGCACCAGGAAGCTCGCGATGAAGATGATCGCCGCGAGCCCGTAGGCGCCCGAAACCCAGAAATAGATCACACCACTCAGGATGGTGTCGTACTGCGCGCCGAACAGCGTGCGCGTGATCATCACCGGCAGCAGGTTGGCCGGTATGTACATGATGCAGGCCGCAATCAGGAAAGCCCAGGTGCGGCTCAGGCTGTAGGGCTTGCGCGTGTACAGGCGGGTGCCGCAGCGGCCGCAGGGCTCGCCCTCGGCGGCGTCTCGCCAGACGGCGTCGCAGTGCGGGCAGGCCACAAGGCCGAGCGAGGCGGCCGTGGCCACCGGGGCCTCGTCGCCGTCGTCATGCGCATGGAGAAAAGGGCCGATCACGCCGCGCCCTCCTTCGGCTCCCCAGGCGGGCGAAAGGTCATTTCCCAGAAGGCATTGGGATTGAACGAAAGCACCGCCGTGAGCATGACGGTGAGCGCAATGAAAGCCCAGAGCGCCGGGCCGGCCACCACGGTGGCCATGCTCGACAGCTTGACGATGGCCACCAGCACGCCGAGCAGGAACACCTCGACCATGCCCCAGGGCCGCAGCATCTGCATGGCGCGCACCAGAACGGCAAAACCGGCGGGCCGGTGCTCGCGCTGCAGCGGAATCAGCAAATAGGCCAGGATGCAAAGCTGCAGCAGCGGAAAAAGCAGCGTCGTCGCCAGCACCAGCAGCGCCACCAGCGACATGCCCTCGGTGCTCAGCACCAGCACGGCGCCGGCCAGCGTGGTCTGGCTGCGCAGGCCCTGCAGCTCGATCTCGACGATCGGAAACAGGTTGGCAATGGCAAACATGATGAGCGACGCCAGCGTCAGCGGCAGAATGCGGCGCTGCTGGTCGCCGGCGTGCCGATAAAGCTCGGTGCCGCAACGGGCGCAGCGCGAAACCTCGCGCGGCTTGAGGGGCGTGCGGCTGAAGACCGCATCGCAGCCCGGGCAAACCACAGTTTCAGGTACTTCCGTCATGGGGCCGTACCCTACCCTATTCAGCCATGATGCCCTGTCGTCTTGAGCCGAAGGCTGCTGAAAACTGCCGCCATACCGGCGCAACAGGCCGCGAGCACCAGTGCCACCACAGGCCCGCGCCCGCCGTGCGCGCTCCACACGCTGAACACGCCTGCCAGCACCACCGCCCCCAGCGTCTGCCCCGTGAGCCGCGCCGTGCCCAGCATGCCGCTGGCCGCGCCGCTCCGGTGTGCCGGCGGCGAGGTCACGATGGTGTGGTTGTTCGGCGACTGGAAGAGGCCGAACCCCAGGCCGCACAGCGCCATGCGCCAGGCAATGTCGGCATTGCCCGGATGCGCAGGCAGCGCGGCCAGCAATGCCAACCCGATAGCAAGCAGGCCCAGCCCGATGCCGCCGAGCAACCCGTCCGGGTAGCGCCCGATCAGCCGGCCCGCCAGCGGTGCCATGACCACGATGGCCAGCGGCCAGGCGGTAATGAGCAAGCCGGCCTCGATGTGGGTGCGGCCGTACACGTCGAGCAGCAGGAACGGCAGCGCAATATAGGCCAGCATCTGCGCGCAGAAAGCCGCCACCGAGGTGCCCATGGACAGCGCGAACACCGGGATGCGCAGCAGGTCGATGGGGAAAAGCGGCACCGCGAGGGTGCGCTGCCGCCGCAGGTAGAAGAAGCCCACCGCCACGCCGGCCAGCAGGATGAGCCACGCGGAGGCATGCGCCCCCCCGGCCGCCGCGCCGCCCTCGCGCACGCCCAGGCGGTCGACGCCCAGGAACACCAGCGAGAACATCAGCACGTTCAGCGCCACGTCGACCGGCGAAAAACGCAACCCCGCGGCCGGCGCCACGCGGTTGAATGGCAGCGCCTTCATTCCCAGCGTGAAGACGAGCAGCCCGAGCGGCACGTTGATCGCGAAGAGCCACGGCCACGAAGCCACTGAAAGGATGGCCGCCGCCACAGAGGGGCCCGCCACGGAAGACGTGGCCACCACCATCGAGTTGATGGCCATGCCGCGCCCCAGCAGCGCCGAGGGAAAGGTCAGCCGAACCAGCGCCGCATTCACGCTCATGATGCCGGCGGCGCCTAGGCCCTGGAAAGCGCGAGCAGCGATCAGGGTACCGAGCGAATCGGCGAAGGTGGCGCCCAATGAAGACACGGTGAACACCGCCATGCCCACCAGGTAGACGCGCCGGTAGCCCACCAGGTCGCCCAGCGACGCCAGCGGCAGCAGCATGACGAGCGTGGCAATCTGGTACGCGTTGACCACCCATATCGCATGCGAGGGGCTGGCCTGGAGCTCGCGCGCAATGCCCGGCAGCGCCAGGTTGACGATGGTGCCGTCGAGCACTGCAACCATGATGCCGAGGATGATGACCAACATCGCGCGGCGGCGCGCGGGTTGTTCCAGGCCGTCGATCGGGTGCGTGGATTCGTTGTTCTTGGGCGCCTGGGCCTCGGCGCCTGCCCGCGTCGTGTTCAAGCCTCTTGCGCTCCCTGTGCGCTGCGGGTGGGTTGCGAAGGCACGCGCCCCAGCGTAAGCCAGGTCAGCACCAGCGCAATGAGCGCGCCGCCGGCCATGCCGGTCACCATCGGCAGCGGACGCCCGTCGGTAAAGAGGCCCACCACCGCCATGGCCAGCGCGCCGGTCAGCATCTGCAGCGTGCCGAGCAATGCCGAGGCCGTGCCGGCAATGGCGCCGTGCATCTCGAGCGCCAGCACGCCGGTGGTCGGAATCACCAAGCCCATGAAGCCCGAGGCGATGAAGTAGAGAACGATCAGCACCCACAGGTTGTCGCCGCCCGTCGCAAAGTAAGTGAACATGGCGACCATGGCCGCGCACGACGCCACCACGCCGAACTTGACGAGTCCGACCAGCCCGAAGCGCTCGCCGAGCGAACCCGTGAGCTGCGAGGCGCCGATGAAGGCCGCCGCATTCACGCCGAAAGCCACGCTGTACATCGCGGGCGACAGGCCGTAGTGGTCGATCATCACGAAGGACGAATTCGCCAGGTAGGTGAAAAAGCCCGCCATCGCAAAGCTGCCGATGAACACCAGCCCCAGGTAGTGCCAGTCGCGCAGCAGCAGCCAGTAGGCCGACAAGGCGCTGCCGAGGCTGCTTTCAACGCGCTGCGACGGAGGCCGCGTCTCCTGCAACTGCGTGACCATCATCGCCAGGCCCGCCGCCGCGGCAATGGTCACCGCTCAGAACACGCCGCGCCAGCCCGTGACCGCAATCACGGCGCTGCCCGCCAGCGGCGCGAGGATCGGCGACACGCTGAACACCAGCATCAGCAGCGACATGAGCCGCGCGGCGTCGGTGCCGGTGTGCAGGTCGCGCACCACCGCGCGCGGAATTGCCATGCCGGCCGCTGCCCCCAGGCCTTGCACGAAGCGCAGCACGATCAGCGTATGGATGTCGGTGGCCAGCGCGCAGCCGATGCTCGCAAGCGCAAACAGCACCAGCCCGGCATAGAGCGGCGGCTTGCGCCCGACCATGTCGGAGATCGGTCCGTACAGCAGTTGGCCCGCGCCCAGCGAAAGAAAGAACGCCGTGAGGCTCATCTGCACCGCGCCGATGTCCGCGCGCAAGCTCTGGCCGATGGCAGGCAACGCCGGCAGGTACATGTCGATGGCGAAGGGTCCGATGGCGGAGAGCAGGCCCAGCAACAGGGCCATCTTGAAGAAGGGAGAAGAACGCATCGAACCGATTGTCGCCAAGCGCGGCGAACGGTGCAGGCGTGGGGTCGCCGCCGCGCCGTTGCTAATTCTGGACAAAGAGTACGAACTTGGTATTCACGCCGTTTCCATGGGCGCCGTCCGATATTCGCAAGAAAGCAATCGACGGCTACGCTATCGGCTTCCCGGAATATTTACAACGATTCACAACACTTGTCTCCTGGAGGGAGTATTCATGGCCGTCGCGCAAACGATCCATAAACACCTTTTTCGCGTGTTTTTACTGACGCTGGTGTCGCTCTTCGCCATTCCGGCGGCAACACTGGTTTTCACCGAATACGCGCTTCGCTCGCAAGACGCCGAGTTCTTGCAGGCCATCGAGGCGCGCATCGCTTCCGACACCCGCCTGTCGGCCGCCGACAAGGCACAGACCACCGAGTTTTACCGCAGCCATCCGCTGTCCAAGGCTTGCAGCGCCACGGCGCCTGAAGACAAGGACTTTCACGAGCAAGTGTGCGAGCCCTATTCGATGCAATGGCAGTTCCATTGGGCCGACCGGGCCGCTATATGGACTCTGGCGCTCGGCGCGGCGCTGCTGGCGGCCGCACTTGTGCTGGGCGCCCTCGCCTTTGCCAACCGCGGCCTTCGCTATGCCAGCTTTGTGGCCGGCTGGCGGCTCATGACCGTGTCCAGCGCGGTCGAGGTCGTGCTGCAGAGCTCCATGCTGGTGTGGCTGTCGTTCTGGCTTACCGCGTACTTCATGGAGCGCTACTACATCAAGCTGATTGCCATTGCCGGCATTGCAGCCGCAGTGGCTGTTTTCTATGCGATCTACACGCTTTTCAAGAAGCTGCCCTTCGGCAACGTGATCGAAGGCGAGGTGGTTGCGGAAGCCGATGCGCCGCGTTTGTGGAACCGCATCCGCGAACTGGCTGCCCGCGTGAAGACCACACCGCCAGACCACATCGTTGCAGGCATCGACACCAACTTTTTCGTGACTGAGACGCCCTGCGATGTTCGCGGCCAGACCTTGCACGGCCGCACGCTCTTCGTGAGCATTCCGCTGCTGCGCGTGCTCGACCAGACCGAAGCCGACGCGGTGCTCGCGCACGAGCTGGCCCACCTGGGCGGCGGCGACACCCGGAGCAGCGCGGCACTCGGACCCAAGCTGCAGCAGTTCGACCAGTACACCTGGGAAATGCGCAGCGGCGGGCTGACCATCGTTGCGCACTTCTTGCTGCGCCTGTACCGAATGATCTTTTCGTTTGCCCTGGCGCGCGACAGCCGTGAGCGGGAATTCAAGGCCGACCGTGTCTCCGCCGGCCTGACGGCGCCGAACGCCATCGTGCAATCTCTCATCAAGATTTCGGCCTATGCCAGCTACCGCAACGACGTGGAGCAGAAGCTCTTCGAGCACAACCGTCAGCATGACGGCGCGCTCGGCATTGCCAGCTTCGTGGCCGCGGGCCTGCCGCCGTACGCGGGCTCGGATGCGTTCATCGAGACGATGAAAACCGCCGACGTGCCGCACCCCTACGACACCCATCCGCCGCTCCTGGAGCGCATGCGCAACGTGGGGCATCACGTGCCCGAAACCGACTACGGCGCCATTGTCTCGACCGCACCGCAAGCCTCGTGGGCCGACGAGATCGAGACCGCCGCCGACATCGAGGCGCGGCTGTGGAGCGACTATGAGCAGCGCTTCGTACAGAACCACGAACTGAGCCTTGCCTACCGCTACGAACCGGCCACGGAAGAAGAACGCGCCGTGGTGCTGCGCCACTTTCCGCCGGTGGAGTTTGCGCTGAAGAACGACGAAAGCGTGCAAGTGAGCTACGAGGGCCTGCACCAGAGCGTTGATGGCGGCTCGACCATCGGATGGGACGAGGTCAAGGACCTGACCTACCAGGACAACACCTTCGGCGACGTGCTGGTCGTGACGCACCACGACAAGGGCATGCTGGGCGCGCGCACCACCAAGGTGAAGGTGGGCGGGCTGGGCAAGCAGAAAGACAACTTCAAGGGCGCCGTCGGCCGCTACTGGCAGCGGCACCAGATCATGAGGGCCGAGCGGGCGACGTCGGCACAGGCCGAAGGGGACGCGCCGGCATGAAGTCCGGCAAGCTTCCCGGGCTGTTCGTCGCTCTGGCCGTGGTGTATTTCATGACCAGCCTCGGGCACTTCACCCACAACGCCGAGTTCATCTGCGAGTATCCAAATCTGCCGGCCTCGTTTACCAGCGCAAGGATCTACGCCGCCTGGGTGGCAATTACATCGGTGGGCCTGCTCGGCTTCCTGCTCATCCGCAAGAAGTGGATCGCCACGGGTCTGGTCCTGGTTGCTGCGTACGCGGTGCTCGGGTTCGACGGCCTCGGCCACTATGCGCTCGCACCGTTCGAGTGGCATACCCGCATGGCCAATGCCACCATCCTCTTGGAAGTGGTTGCCGCGGCATTCCTCCTGGCTGCCACGGTGTACCAGCTCGCAGTGCAGCTGCGCCGGCCGACAGGTATCTGAAGAAGACTCGGGTCCGCGCTTCTAGAACAGCGAGGCCATGCCGTTCGGCCGCGCGCCCTCTATGTCGAGCATGCGCAGCTTTGTCAACGCGCCGCCTCCCGCCGAAAAGCCGCCGGGCTTGTTGCCCGCGGCCAGCACGCGATGGCACGGCACTACCGGCGCGAACGGGTTGTGCCCCATGGCCTGGCCTACCGCACGCGACAGCCCCTTGTCGCCCAGCTCGGCCGCGATTTCGCCATGGGTGCGCGTCTGGCCGGGGGGAATGCGGCGGGCAATGGCGTAGATGCGTCGATGAAATTCCGATACGCGGCTCATGTCGAGCTCGATGCCGCTCAGGTCATCCGGCTCGCCTTGCAGAAGGGCCTGGATGGCTGCGACTGCCTTCTGCGCGCTCTCGGGCGGCACGGCCTCGGTCAGATCCGGAAAGCGGCGCCGCATGCGCGCCCGCGTGGCAGCCGCCCCGCTTTCTTCAGGCAGTTGCACGCCGATGAGCCCGCGCGGCCCCCAAGCGAGCGCGCAAGTGCCTATTGCGGTGTCGAACAGCGCGAAGCCGGGCTCCGCCGCAACTGCTGCTGTGGTCGCTGCTTCATCGTTCATCGCGCCATTTTGTGCCACCCGCGATAGCCGTTCAATCGACCAGGGCTGCCGGCGCCAGGTGCCGCTCCAGCAGTACGGCCACATGCACCGCTTCGCGCTGCGCGCCGTCGCCGATCTGGTGGCGGCAGCTGGTGCCGTCGGCCACCACTATTGCGTTCGGCTTCGCGCGGATCGCCGGCAGCAGGCTGGCCTCGGCCATCTGCATCGACACGTCGATATGGCGCGCCTCGTAGCCAAAGCTGCCGGCCATGCCGCAGCATGAGCTTTCGATCAGTTCAGGCTCGGCGCCGGGAATGAGCCGCAGCACCTCCAGCACCGGGCTCACCGCGCCGAACGCCTTCTGGTGGCAGTGCCCGTGCAGCAGGATCGGCGCCGTCGCGGGGGTGAGCGCAAGCGCGAAGCGGCCGGCTTTCATCTCGCGCGCAATGAACTCTTCGAACAGCAGCGCCTGCTTGGCGACTGTTTGGGCCTTCTTGCCGAAGCCCATCACCAGGGTTTCGTCGCGCAGCGTAAGCAGGCATGAGGGCTCGAGCCCGACGATAGGAATGCCCGCCTCCGCCAGCGGCTTGAGCGCGTCGATCAGTGCCTCGGCACGGCGCTTGGCTTCGGCCACCATGCCGCTGGCCAGGAAGGTGCGGCCGCAGCAGTGGTGTCCGCCGCTTTTTTCGACCGTGTGCAGCGTGTAGCCCGCGGCCTTGAGCACGCGTGCCGCGGCCAACGCGTTCTCGCTTTCGAAAGTGCCGTTGAAGGTATCGACGAAAAGCACCGCGGCCTTGCCGCCGTTCGCCTGTACCGACAGCACCGCCTCGCGGCCGGCGAACATGCCGTGCAGCTCGGCCTTGGCGCGCCAGAAGGTGTCGGAACGCCATTCCGGCAGCGACCGGCGGGCGGAAAAGCCCAATAGTTTTTCGCCCAGCCAGGCCGCCCCGGGCATGGTGTTGCGCAGGTTCATGAGCCACGGCATGCGGCTGGCCGTGCGCGCGTAGTCGGGCATATAGGCCACGATCTTGTCCTTCAGCGTGTGGCCGTGGCGCTTCTTGTAGTGATCGAGAAACTCGATCTTCATCTTCGCCATGTCCACGCCCGTCGGGCAGTCCCGCTTGCAGCCCTTGCAGCCGACGCACAGGTCCATGGTCTCGTGCATCTCTTCGCCGGTGAAGGCGTCGGGGCCAAGCTGCCCCGAGAGCGCGAGCCGCAGCGTGTTGGCGCGGCCGCGCGTAAGGTGCTGCTCATCGCGCGTCACGCGGTAGCTCGGGCACATGGTGCCGGCGTCGAACTTTCTGCAATGGCCGTTGTTGTTGCACATTTCCGCGGCCTTGGCGAGGCCGCCGGTGCTGTCGCCGCCGGTGCCGGGCGCGGTGGTCTGCTCGGTCACCGGATCGGCATTGACGTTCCAGGCCGACCAGTCGAGCACGGGCTTGAGCTCGATGCGCTTGTAAGGTTTGGGCGCCGTGGGCGGCGCAAAGCGGAACAGCGCGCCGTCGTCCATGCGCGGCGTGTCGATGATCTTGCCGGGGTTGAAAAGGTTGGCCGGATCGAGCTTGTGCTTGATGGCGCGAAACGCCTCGTTGATGGCGGGGCCGAACTGCCATTCGATCCATTCGCCGCGGCACAGGCCGTCGCCATGTTCGCCACTGAAGGCGCCCTTGTACTTGCGCACCAGCGCGGCGGCTTCTTCGGCAATGGCGCGCATCTTGGCGCCGCCGTCTGCGCGCATGTCGAGAATCGGCCGCACGTGCAGCGTGCCTACCGAGGCATGCGCATACCAGGTGCCACGGCTGCCGTACCGGGCGAACACTTCGGTCAGGGCGTCCGTGTACTCAGCCAGGTGCTCGAGCGGCACGGCGCAGTCTTCGATGAAGCTCACCGGCTTGCCGTCGCCCTTCAGGCTCATCATGATGTTGAGGCCGGCCTTGCGCACTTCCCATAGGTTTTTCTGGCGAGCGTCGTCGGGCATTTCGACCACGCTGCCGGGCAGTCCCAGGTCACCCATGAGCTCGACCAGTTGCTTGAGCCGAGGCAGCAGTCCAGGCTTGTCGGCACCCGCAAACTCCACCAGCAAGATGGCCGCCGGCTTGCCGATGAGCGCCGTTTCCACCGTGGGCTTGAAGGCCGGGTTGGCAAGGCTCAGCTCGATCATCGTGCGGTCGACCAGCTCCACCGCCGTGGGGCCGAGCTTCACGATGTGCTGCGCCGCATCCATGGCCGAATGGAAGGTCGGAAAGTTCACGATGCCCAGCACCTTGGCGCGCGGCAGCGGCGCGAGCTTGAGCTTCAGGCTCTTCGTATAAGCCAGCGTGCCTTCGGCGCCGATCAGCAGGTGCGCGAGGTTCACGCTGCCGTCCGCCGTATAAGGCCGCTCGCTCTGGTTGTCGAAGATGTCGAGGTTGTAGCCGGCCACGCGGCGCAGCACCTTGGGCCAATGGGCGTGGATCTGCTCACGGTGCTCCACCGCCAGCCCGTGCACGAACTGCGCAATGCCGGCCGCGCGGGGGGCTAGCGTGGCCTGCGGGCCGAATTCGACCAGCTCGCCGCTCGAAAGCCAGGCGCTCGCGCCGAGCACGTTGTGCACCATGTTGCCGTAGGCAATGGAGCGCGAGCCGCAGGAGTTGTTGCCCGCCATGCCACCGAGCGTGGCCTGCGCGCTGGTCGACACGTCGACCGGGTACCACAGGCCGTGCGACTTGAGCTGCGCGTTCAGGTGGTCGAGCACCAGGCCGGGCTCGACCGTGGCGGTGCCCTCTTCCACGTTCACGTCGAGCACCCGGCGGAAATGCTTGCTGTTGTCGATCACCAGTGCGGCGCCCGTGGTCTGGCCGCACTGGCTGGTGCCGCCGCCGCGCGCAAGTACCGGCACCTTCAGGTCGCGCGCAATGTCGATGGCGGTGGCAATGTCTTGCTCGTTGGTCGGCACGAACGCGCCGACCGGTGTGATCTGGTAGATCGAGGCATCGGTGGCGTAGCGCCCGCGCGAACCGTCGTCGAACAGCACCTCGCCCTGCGTTTCGGCGCGCAGCCGGCGAGCGAGCGCATCACAGGTTTCGTTGGGCGGAAGAACGGTTCCGGCGGGCTGGATGTGGCTGGCGGGATCGACGCGCATGGTGTGGGGGGTCAGCTCGCTTTGTGGGTCTGTGGGTAGATTTCGCCGGCGCGCATCAGCTCCAGCACCGTGTCTCGCTTGCGCATGAGGTGCGCGACCATCACCTTGCGCATCGCCGGTGCGTCGCGCGTAGCCAGCGCGTTGACCATCTGCTCGTGCTCTTCGACGGCGTGCTTCCACTTGGCGTCGTTCTGGTTGGTTCGAAAGCGCAGCGACTGCACGCGGGCATTGATGGAACGGTAGGTGCTGGCCAGCACCGGGTTGCCCGCGGCCTCGTTGATGGCGGTGTGGATGCGCGCATTGAGGCGGTAGTAGCCGGAGAGATCGCGCCGCGCGAAGCAGGCCATCATTTCGTAGTGCAGCGCGCGCACCTCGGCAAGTTCTTCGTCGGTAATGCGCTTGGCCGCCAGCTCGCCCGACATGCCTTCGAGCATGGCCAGCACCTCGAAGGTGTTGAGCACGTCAGCCTCGGTGAGCTTGACCGCCACGGCGCCGCGGTTGGGCAGCAGGTCGACCAGCCCTTCGGCAGCCAGCAGCTTGATGGCTTCGCGCAGCGGCGTGCGCGACACGCGCAGCTGCAGGCACAGCTCGCGTTCATTCAGCTTGGCGCCCGGGGCAATGTGCCCTTCGACCAGCATCGTGCGCAGGCGCGAAGCCACCTGGTCGTGCAATGCGAGGCGCGAGATTTCGATGATGTCTGCAGTCATGTCTGATTCTTTGAATGCATTTTGAATGCAAAAAACCACAGCTGCAATCCGTCTGGTTACGGGTAAACCAGCATGCCTGATTCAGTTTTGAATGCAAAACTGAAAGCGAAAGGACAGTCCATGCTGCAACTCGACATCCACCCCACCGGCCGCCACTTCCTCCAGATTCCCGGCCCGAGCCCGGTGCCCGACCGCATCCTGCGGGCCATGAGCCTGCCGACCATCGACCACCGTGGGCCCGAGTTCGGCACGCTCGGGCTCAAGGTGCTCGGCGGCATCAAGCAGATCTTCAAGACCCGGCATCCGGTTGCCATCTACCCTGCTTCCGGCACGGGCGCCTGGGAGGCGGCTTTGGCCAACACGCTGAGCCCGGGCGACCACGTGTTGATGTACGAAACCGGGCACTTCGCATCGCTGTGGCAAAAAATGGCCACACGGCTCGGCCTTTCGACCGAGTTCCTCGCGTGGACGGGGAAGGACGAACAACTGCCCGCCGCGCCCAGCTGGCGCCGCGGCGTGCAGGCCGACCTCATCGAGGCGCGCCTGCGCAAGGACACTGAAAAGAAGATCAAGGCTGTGTGCGTGGTGCACAACGAAACCTCCACCGGCGTCACATCCGACATCGCCTCGGTGCGCAAGGCCATCGATGCAGCGGGCCACCCCGCGCTACTGATGGTCGACAGCATTTCGGGCCTTGCAAGCGCCGATTTCCGGCACGACGAATGGGGTGTGGACGTCACCATCAGCGGCTCGCAAAAGGGCTTGATGCTGCCGCCGGGCATCAGCTTCAACGCGCTTTCGCCGCGTGCGCTCGAAGCCTCGAAAAGCGCGAAGCTGCCGCGCGCCTTCTGGGCCTGGGACGAGATCGTGGAGATGAACAAGGACGGCTACTGGCCCTACACGCCCAACACCAACCTGCTCTACGGCCTCTCGGAGTCGCTCGACATGCTGCTTGGCGAAGGGTTGGACAACGTGTTTGCGCGCCACCAGCGCTGGGCTGCCGGCGTGCGCGCGGCGGTCAACGCCTGGGGCCTGCCGATCCAATGCGCCGACCCGGCCGTGTACTCGCCCGTGCTCACCGGCGTGATCACGCCCGAGGGCGTGGATGCCGACGCGCTGCGCCGCCTGATTCATCAGCGCTTCGATCTTTCGCTGGGCACCGGCCTCGGCAAGCTCAAGGGCCGCATGTTCCGCATGGGCCATCTGGGCGACAGCAACGACCTGACGCTGGTGGCCATGGTGGCGGGCGTCGAAATGGGCATGAAGCTCACAGGTATCAAGCTGGCGGGTAGCGGCGTGCAGGCCGCGATGGATCATTTCGCGAGCCACGCGGCAGCCCCCGCCAACCTGCAGAAAGCCGCGTAGTCGCCAACGACACCGGCGCGCATCGGACCCACCACACACTGGAGACAAAGATGATGCAGAGACGTTCGCTGATTCAAGCCGCGGGTGCCGCGGCCGCCACGCTGGGCGTGCCCCGGCTCTTCGCGCAGGAGTGGCCCAGCGGGCCGGTGCGCATCGTGGTGGGGTTTCCGCCGGGCGGAGGCACCGATGCACTCGCGCGCGTGGTCGCACAAAAGCTCACGACGATGTGGAACCAGCAGGTCATCGTCGAGAACAAGGGCGGCGTGGCGGGCGTGCTGGCGGCCGAATACGTGTCGCAGCAGCCCAGCGACGGCAGCACGCTGCTCATGGCGCACATCAACAGCCACGCGCTCGCGCCCAGCCTGCAGCCCAAGCTGCGCTACAGCGTGGAACGCGACTTCGTCCCGATCGTGCTCGTGGGTGTCACGCCCAACCTGCTGATTGCCAGCCCGGCGCAGAAGGCGCTCACGGTGAACGACATCGTGTCAGCGTGCAAGACCTCGCCCGGCACTGTGAGCTTCGGCTCCGCAGGAGCCGGTTCGGCACAGCACCTTGCACTCGAAATGTTCAAGCTGCAGGCCAAGGTGGACGCCCTGCATGTGCCGTACAAAGGCAGCGGCCCGCTGCTGGCCGACCTGATGGGCGGCCAGATTCAATACAGCTTCGAAACCATGACCGCAGCCACGCCGCACGTAAAAAGCGGCCGCGTGCTCGCCGTGGCGCAGACCCGGGCCAAACGCGCCAAGGGTCACCCCAACGTTCCCACGATGCAGGAGCAAGGCTTCGCAGGTTTCGAGGCCACCACGTGGTACGGCCTGGCCGGCCCGGGCAAGCTGCCGCAGCCGGTAGCCGAAAAGATCAACCGCGACGTGAACACGGTGCTCGCGATGCCCGACGTGCAGGAAAAGCTCGACACCTACGGCGCGGAGGACGGTGGCGGCTCTCAGGACAAGTTCAAGCAGTTCATCGCCACCGAGATCGCCAAGTGGGCCAAGGTGGTGAAGGATGGCAAGGTGCATGTGGATACTTGACGTGTGCCTCTTCGGGGTTCCCGGGCTTAGGGATTCAGGGCGGCGCACCAGCAGCGTGCCCCAGTGCACAGGGCATCGGGTGCTCCGCGCAGCGAAATAAAGGAGGAGGGGCGCAGCCCCGGGGGACATTCGCGGAGGGGAGTACCCGGTGGCCTGTGCACTCGCCCAGGACGCAACTGACAAAATCACAAGATGACCTCACAAATGACAGCCCTCGCAGACGCACTCGTTGCCGCCCGCCGAAGCAACACCACTCTCGATGCCGCCTCCTGGACCGACGCGCTGCAAGATGCCACGCAAGCCTACGAAGTCCAGGACGCAGTAGCGGCTGCGCTCGGCTGGTTTGGTAACACCAGCATCCCGGCCCATTGGAAATCCGGCGGCGCCTCGAGGAACCTGACGCTCACGCATGCGCCGCTGCCTCCACACGGCGTGCGCAAGAGTCCGGCGGACTTCAGCGACCTGGCCTTTCACTCGCCCGGCATCGAAGCTGAAATCGCCCTGCGCCTCGGACAAGACGTAACGCCCGCCATGGCCGCGAAGCTCGACCATCAAGACACGGCTTCGCTGATCGACGCCATGGCAGTTTCGGTCGAAATCGTTGATTCACGCTGGCAAGACCTGGCCGCTACCCCTCCATTGCTTCGCCTTGCCGATTCGCAAGTGCATGGCGCCCTGGTGCTCAGCGAATGGCAGCCCTATGCGGCTGTCGACTGGGCTTCGCAGCGCTGCGAAACCAAAGTCGGCGCGTCGGAAACCGTGGTGCGCGAAGGCACCCATCCGCTGGCCGATCCCGCATGGCTGCTGCCCATCTGGCTGCGCCACATCACGCGCCACGGCCAAACTGCGCCGGCCGGAACCGTGGTTACCACGGGCTCGTGGGTCGGCATCGTGCCCTGCCGCCGCGGCGATCAGGTCACGGCGGAATTTGCGGGCATCGGCTCGGTCCGCTTGACCGTGTAGCGCCCTCCTCCCACGCCCGAGCACGCCACCAGAAAGTCGAGCACCGCGCGCACCCGCGCAGGCAAGGTGCCGGCCTTGCCGATGTACACCGCGTGGATCGGCTCCACCTCGCCCGGGTTGAATTCGTGCAGCAGCGGCACCAGCCGGCCCGCATCGATGTCGTGCTGTATGTGATACAGCGACAGCCGCGCCACGCCGGCGCCTGCGATCGCCAACTGCCGCAAGGTTTCGCCGTCGCCCGCGCGCACCGGGCCGGCCACGGGCAACGAGACCATTCGCCCATCGACGCGCAAGGGCCAATCCGGCGTATTGCGCCGGTAGCTCCAGCCCAGCCTGTTGTGCGCTTCCAGTTCTTGCGGCGTGTGCGGCGTGCCGTACTTCGCAAGATAGCCGGGTGAGGCCACGATCGCCTGGCTGGTTTCGCCGAGGCGGCGCGCCACCAGGTCGGAAGACGGCAACTGCCCCCATCGGATTGCGATGTCCGCGCGCTCGTCCATCAGGTCGACGATGCGGTCGGTCAGCGCAATGTCCAGCGTGATCTGCGGATGCAGCTCGAGCAGGCGCGGAACCAGCGGTACCAGCTTGTGGTGCCCGAAAGACACGCTGGCGTTGATGCTCACGCGCCCTCGCGGCACGGCGCCCGCTGCGGCGCAGCGCTCGGCCTCGTCCATGTCGGCCAGCACGCGCGTGCTGCGCTCGTAAAAGTGCAGGCCTTCCGGGGTGAGCTGCAGCTTGCGCGTGGAGCGGTGCACCAGCTGAATGCCCAGGCGCAATTCGAGCCGCGCCACCAGCTTGCTCACCGCGGAAGGCGTCATGTCGAGCAGGCGCGCCGCGGCGGAAAAGCCGCCGCACTCGACCACTTGCACGAAGGCTTCCATTTCGCCGGAGCGATTTACGTCGATACGCGGCATGGCGGTCCTTTGGCTCCGATCGCTGTGACTTCAATTCACAAGTCTATGTACAGATAGCATTCTAGTCATCCATGGGAATAACCCGCACAGTAGAGCCATCATGCCAATTGCTCTACTCGCCCTTACCGCCGGTGCCTTCGGAATAGGCACCACTGAATTCGTCATCATGGGCCTGCTGATGCAGGTTTCGGCGGATCTTCATGTCTCCATTACCGCCGCCGGACTGCTTATTTCGGGCTATGCGCTCGGCGTTGCGGTCGGCGCGCCCATGCTCACCATTGCCACCCGCAAGCTGCCGCGCAAGACGGTGCTGCTCGCGCTGATGGCGATCTTCACGCTCGGCAACCTGGCTTGTGCGCTCGCGCCCAACTACGAACTGCTGATGGCTGCGCGCGTGGTCACCTCGCTTGCGCACGGCACCTTCTTCGGCGTGGGCTCGGTCGTGGCCACGGGCCTGGTGGCACCGGAGCGCCGCGCCTCGGCCATTGCCATCATGTTCACCGGCCTCACGGCCGCCACGCTGCTCGGCGTGCCTGCGGGCGCATGGCTTGGCCTGCAGTATGAATGGCGCGCCACCTTCTGGGCCGTGACGCTGATCGGCGTGCTGGCATTTGCAGTGCTCGCGATCTTCGTGCCTCGCGTCAAGGGCCAAGCCAAGCCGGCGCCGCTGCGCGACGAGCTTGCGGTGCTCGCACGCCCCCAGGTGCTGCTGGGCCTGGCGATGACGGTGCTCGGCTTTGCGGGCGTGTTCGTCGTGTTCACCTACATCCAGCCCTTGCTGACGCAAGTCACTGGTCTGCCTGAATCGGCGGTGTCTCCGATCCTGCTGGTGTTCGGCGGCGGCCTTGCCGTGGGCAACATTCTGGGTGGAAAGCTGGCCGACCGCGCAACGATGCCCGCCGTGATCGGCACGCTGGTGGCACTGGCCGCCGTTCTCGGTGCGATGCAGTTCACCATCGGCACGCCATTCACCGCCGTCGTGTTCGTCGGCCTGCTCGGCATCGCTTCTTTCGCGACGGTGGCGCCCATGCAGTTGCGCGTGCTCGAGAAGGCCTCGGGTGCCGGGCAGAACCTGGCCTCGAGCCTCAACATCGCGGCCTTCAACCTGGGCAACGCGCTCGGCGCGTGGGCGGGCGGCGCCGTCATCGACCACGGCCCTGGCCTGCGCTCGCTAGGCTGGGTGGCAGCGCTGCTCACGCTGGTGGGCCTGGCGATTGCACTCTGGAGCCGCTCGCTCGATCGGCGCGAGAGCAACAACGGCGCTCCGGCCGACTGCGCCTCTTCGGCGCAGGCCTGAAAACTCTACTACTCAACGACAACTACAAGGACACCATCATGGAACAACGCTTTCTCGGCCGCTCCGGCTTCAAGGTTCCCGCGCTCGGCTTCGGCGCCGGCACCTTCGGCGGGCAAGGCCCGCTCTTCAGCGCCTGGGGCAACACCGACGTCGAGGGCGCGCGCGGCATCGTCGACCTGGCGCTCGATGCCGGCGTGACGCTGTTCGACACGGCCGACGTGTATTCGAACGGCGCGTCGGAATCGATACTCGGCGCGGCACTCAAGGGCCGGCGCGACAAGGCCATCATCTCGACCAAGCTCTCGCTGCGCTCGGGAGACGGGCCGAACGACGTCGGCGCCTCGCGCCACCACCTGATCGCTGCAACGGAGGCCGCGCTCAAGCGCCTGAACACCGACTACATCGACATCCTGCAACTGCACGCCTTCGATGCGATGACGCCAGTCGACATGGTGCTCGACACGCTCGACGACCTGGTGCGCGCGGGCAAGGTGCGGCTCATCGGCGCATCGAATTTCTCGGGCTGGCAACTGATGAAATCGCTTGCCGCCTCCGACCGGCTCGGGCTGCAGCGCTTCGTGGCCAACCAGACCTACTACTCGCTGATCGGCCGCGACTACGAATTCGAACTGATGCCGCTGGGCATCGACCAGGGCCTTGGCGCCATCGTGTGGAGCCCATTGGGCTGGGGCCGTCTCACCGGCAAGGTGCGGCGCGGCCAACCGCTGCCCGCCGGAAGCCGCCTGCACGAAACCGCCGGCTTCGCACCGCCCGTGGAGGACGAGCGCCTGTACCGCGTGGTCGATGCGATGGACCAGGTGGCCGAGGAAACCGGCAAGACCGTGCCGCAGATCGCGCTTAACTGGCTGCTGCTGCGGCCCAGCGTGTCGAGCGTGCTGATCGGTGCGCGCAACGAAGAGCAGTTCAAGCAGAACCTAGGCGCGCTCGGATGGCAGCTCAGCGCGGAGCAGATCAAGCGGCTCGATGCGGCCAGCGCCGTGACGCCGCCCTATCCTTACTACCCGTACTGGAACGGGCAGTTCGCCGAGCGCAGCCCTGTGGCGGTGTGAGCCGGTCGAGGTAGATGAACGCCTAGGCGAGTGCAGCGTCGACAGAGCGCTCATTCGCCACCGTGCCACTGAGCTGGTCCACCAGCCCGTCGACTTCCTGCTCGGCCCTGCGAAGCGATTGCGCGAGCTCCTCGCCGCCGAACTCGTCGGACTCCACCGCCGCCTCATACACATCGGTAATGCCGATGTAGCCGAACACGGAGCGCACCGAGCTTTCGGTGTGGTTCAGGTGCGCGATGCGTCCGCCCGGGCCGTAGCCGTGGTCGCCGCGCGCGCCGAGCAGCACCATGCGCTTGCCCGCGTCCGCGAGCATCGGCCAATACGGCACGGCGCCGCGTGCGCGATCGAACCCAAAGGTGCGCCCCACGCGCACGATATTGTCGATGTAGGCCTTGAACTGCGCGGGCACGCTGAAGTTGTACATCGGCAAGCCCACCACGATCACGTCGGCGGCAATCAGCTGGTCGACGAGCCGGTCGCTCTCGGCCAGTGCCTCGGCCATCCAGGGCTCACGCTCGGCCGGCGGAGTGAAGGCCGCATGAATCCAGCGGCCATTGACATGCGCCGGCGGGTGCTGACCCACATCGAGATAGTCGACGCGATCGTTCGGGCGAGCCTTGCGCCAACGCTCGACAAAGCGCGCCGAGAGCCGGCGCGTGTGCGAGCCGTGAGGATCGATGCCCGAAAGCCCGGGACGGGCGCTGGTGTCGATATGGAGTAGGTTCATGGTCATCAATGAGTGAGTTGATCTGTTCTGTCTGCTGCGTTCAAAATGACTGCACAGGCTTCTAATCTAGAGACGAGACCAAACTCCTACAAACGATCATTTCTCTATCGATGAACGAAATCAGCTCACCTGTTCGCCGGGCGCGCAGCTTGCCGCCACTGCTCTCGATGCGCGCATTCGAAGCGGCGGCCGCGCACCTGAGCTTCCAGCGTGCGGCGCACGAGCTTTCCGTGACGCCATCGGCCATCAGCCACCAGGTGCGCGCGCTGGAAGACACGCTGGGCCGGCCGCTGTTTCGCCGGCTCACGCGGCAGCTGGCTTTGACACCCGCGGGCCAGCGGCTTTTCGACGACCTGCGCGCGGGCTTCGACGCGCTGGAGGCAGGAATCGAAAGGCTGCGCCAGCCTGCCGCACTGCAGGCCGTCACGCTCACCACCAACACCGCTTTTGCCGCCCGCTGGGTGCTGCCCCGCATGGCCGGCTTTCGCAAGGCGTGCCCCGGCATCGAACTGCGGCTGCACGCCAGCGATACGCTCGTCGACCTGGCGCGCGGCGACGCCGACATAGCCGTGCGGTCAGGCAGCGGCAACTGGCCCGGCCTCACGGTGAGCGAGTTGATGACCGAACAGTACGCGCCGCTGTGCAGCTCGATGCTCGGCCTGAAGCGCGTGAGCGATTTGCCGAAGCACCAGCTGATTCACGCCGATTGGCAGCCCGGCGCCGCTGCGCCCGCAACCTGGCCGCGGTGGTTTCGCGAGGCCGGCATCGCACCGCCCCGCGGCCGATCCATGAAGGCTGCAGGCCTCTCGTTCTCGGACGAAACCCACGCCATCCTCGCCGCACTCGCAGGCCATGGTGTGGCACTGCTCAGCCTCACGCTGGCTGCCGAAGAATTGCGCAGCGGCGCGCTGGTGCAGCCCTTCGGCCCCGCGCTCGACACCGGAAGCTACTTTCTCGCGACGGCGCAGGGACGCGAAAATGAACCGGCGATTCGCGGCGTCTGGGACTGGATCGCGTCGCAGGCCGCGGCCGCTGCTTGATGCAGCCTCACATACCTGAAAGGCACCCAGCCGGCGGCCTGGAAGCTTCAGCGCAGCGGCAGCTCGATGCAGCCTGCAAGCGGCACCGCGGTGACGCGTTCGCTGCTCGCAACGACGACGGCGCGGCCGGGCTGCGCGGCGCGCCGGGCCAGCGCATTCCACAGGTGATGAATCGATCGGGCATCGAGCGCACCCGTAGGCTCGTCGAGCAGCACCAGCGGACGTCCCGATGCCAGTGCTGCCGCCAGCCACACCTTGCGCTTCGAGCCGGTCGAGAGCATGTACATCGGTTTCTCCAGATGCGGGGCCAGTGCGAAGCCTTCGACGAGGCCTTGCCATGAAGCCTCATCGAAACCCGCATCACCTTCGCTGAGCGTTGCCGTGCATGCATGGGCCGTGACCTGGTCGAAGGCTTCCGTCGTTGGGTCGCAGAAGAAGACGTTCCGGCGATAGGCATCGGGTGCGAGGTCGAGCCGCGCGCCCACTGCCGTCAGCCGCCCGGTCGCAGCCAGCGCGCCGGCCATCACGCGGAGCAAGGTGGACTTTCCGGTGCCGGTGTCGCCATACAGCAGCGTGACGCCCTCCCCGACGGCCACGGACCACCCGGACGCCAGCGCGGGCTGGTCCGGGTACGCGAAGCCCAGATCCTCGAGTTGAAGGATCGAGGAAGAAGTTGAAGGATCCATGCCCCGGTTGTAGCCTCAAACGATCAAGCCGCCCGCAACTGCTCCCGTAACTTCTGCCCGATCTCGGGCCGCTCGAGAAACGGGTCCGCGGGGTTCTTGACGGCCACGATGTTCTCCATGCGGCTGCGCACATTGCCCAGCGCCTTCGGATGGCTGAACACGTAGAACTGGTTGCCACTGATGGCCTCGAACACCTTCGCCGCCACCTCCGCCGCCGTGATCTTGCCGCTGCTCACCGCCTTGTTGCTCATGGCCTGGCCGATCAGCTGGCTCTTGGTGAGCTCGGTCTCCTTCGGCGCATTCGGGCGATTGCGCTCGCTGCTCGTGATGCCGGTGGGCACGAAATACGGGCACAGCAGGCTCGCCCCGATCTGGTCGGTCACCAGGTTCAGGTCCTGGTAAAGCGTTTCGGTCAGGCTCACCACCGCAGCCTTGGCGGCGTTGTAGATGCCCATGTTGGGCGGCGTGAGCAGCCCCGCCATGCTGGCCGTGTTGGTGATGTGTCCGCGGTAGCTCGGGTCTTTGGCGGCGGCTTC
Organism: Variovorax paradoxus; assembly: GCF_009755665.1. Lineage (NCBI taxonomy): Bacteria > Pseudomonadati > Pseudomonadota > Betaproteobacteria > Burkholderiales > Comamonadaceae > Variovorax > Variovorax paradoxus. The sequence goes on along the minus strand of NZ_CP046622.1, from coordinate 2,832,187 downwards.
GAGCATCATCGGCGTGAACAGGCGCACGCCGTGAATCACGCCCCACAAGTCGACGCCGAGCACCCACTCCCAGTCGGCCACCGTGTTTTCCCACACCAGGCCGCCCGCGCCCACGCCGGCGTTGTTGAACACGAAGTGCGGCGCGCCGAAGCGTTCTTTCACCGCAAGGGCCAGCGCCTCCATCTGCGCCGCGTCGGACACGTCGACCTTGCGGGCCAGCACCTGCGCGCCGGCGGCTTCCATCTCGGCTTGAGCTTTGTCGAGCGCGTCTTGCTGCACGTCGACCAGCACCAGGTTCATGCCGCGCGCGGCACCGATGCGTGCGCACTCCAGCCCAAAGCCCGAACCTGCGCCGGTGAGTACGGCCGTCTTGCCCTTGAAGTCCTGAATCATTTGCCGGTGTCCTTCTTGCGTTGAAAGTTTTGTCTCTGACTGACGTTGATGCGGCAATTGAAATACGAAAAGCGCTGCGGCGCAGTCACGAAGGTGCCCCGCGCAAGAAGCTGTCAGGCTTCGGCCTGCTTCAGCACGTAGCCGATGCGCGGGAAATGCACGTGCACCGTGCCCACCCGCTCGTGGCTGCGCTCCAGCGTGTAGTGCGTGCGCGTGGCGGCCACCAGCGTGCCGGGCGTTTCCTCGAGGCCGAAGCTTTCTGCGCGGACCGTGACTGCGCTGCCGAGGGGAATGCCGTGGTCGTCCTGAAAGGTGCTGTCGGTCAGCAGCGTGTGCGGCGTTGCGGCCTTGGCAATGGCAATGGCTTCGTCGGGGTTCGATCTTTCAGGCGCACCGTGGCCGATGGCGGCCATGCGATCCATCCAGTCGACCACCGCGGGCGTCAGGTCGAGGATGGTTCTCACCGATTCGATGCGACGGGTGTACCAGAGCGGGTGGTATGCCGAAAAATCGGCAATGCACGGCGCTTCGCCCAGCAGGTAAGGCTTGTCGTCGAGCATATCGGACAGGCGGCGCAGGTACGACTTGTACGCACTGGTTGCGTCGGCGGGGCGCAGCCGCGTCATGTTGCCTGTGCTCATCTTCGCGCGGTCTTCGCCGAAGGCCTTGGCGGCTTCGGGCGGGGCCTTGGCAAACACCTCGGCCACGCCGCGGGGCTGCAGGTTCCAGGCCATGGCGGCCCAGAACAGCGTGGTGTCGGCCCACTGCGAGAGGATGCGCGACATGCCCTTTTCGGGTTCCGGGTAGAGCGTGGCCTCGGGCTCGAGATGCTCCAGCACGTCGGCGATGAGCGCGCTGTCGCAATAGATGTCGGCGCCGATCTGCAGGAACGGCGTCTTGCGGTAGCCGCCGGTGAGCACCCCCACCTCGGGCTTGGGCATGATGGCCGGAATGAGAACGGACTTCCACGGCAGCTTCTTCGCGCCGAGGATGAGCCGCACCTTTTCGGAAAACGGCGAGGTGTTGTAGTGGTGCAGGATGAGTTCGGCCATCGGGGTCCTTGTGTTCTTTCTTTGAATTGTTCGGGGAAATGCGATCAACGGGGGCTGGCGCGCTCGATGATCGAATTGAAATCGGTGCCCGCGCCCAGCGTGCCGAACGCGTTGCCCCAATCGCCGCCCAGGCGCGATGCGCAGAACGCGCCTACAACCGCGGGCGGCGCGGCCTGCGCAAGCAATGCAGCTTGCACCGCCAGGGCCACGTCCTGTGCCAGACGGCGCGCCTCGGTTTCGGAGGCCATCGCCTCGATGCGGGACGGCAGCGCGTCGGCCAGCCGGTCGAATGCAGCATGCTGGCCGCGTGCCGGCGCCAGCTCTTTGGCAAGGGCCGCCACCGCATCGCCCTTGCGCAGGCCGCGCAGCAGGTCGAGCGCCATGATGTTGCCCGCCCCCTCCCAGATCGAGTTGAGCGGCATCTCGCGGTAGATGCGGGCCATGTTGCCTTCGCCGCCCTCCTCCACATAGCCGTTGCCGCCAAGACATTCCATGGTCTCTTGCGCGAAGTGACTGCCGCGCTTGCAGATCCAGAACTTGGCGATCGGCGTGAGCAGGCGCGCCATGAGGCGTTCATGTTCGTCGTTCTGCCGGTCGAACGCGCGGGCGAGGCGGATGGCAAGCGCGGTTGCGGCTTCGCTTTCGAGCGCAAGGTCCGCCAGCACGTTCTTCATGAGCGGCTGCTCGACGAGCGGCTTGCCGAAGGCGTTGCGCTGCACGGTATGGTTGATGGCCAGGCTCAGCGCCTGGCGCATGAGGCCGCTGGTGCCCAGCGCGCAGTCGAGCCGCGTCATCGTGCCCATCTCGAGAATCTGCGGAATGCCGCGCCCTTCTTCGCCGACGAGCCAGGCGCTGGCGCCGTGGAACTCGACCTCCGAGCTCGCATTGGCCTTGTTGCCGAGCTTGTCCTTCAGGCGCTGGATGTGGATGGCGTTGCGGCTTCCATCGGGCAACACGCGAGGCAGGAAGAAGCAGCTCAGCCCGGCAGGCGCCTGCGCCAGCACCAGGAAGGCATCGCACATCGGCGCCGAGAAGAACCATTTGTGGCCGGTGATCGCGTAGCGCTCGCCCCAGGCGTCGCTGCCCTCGCGCACCGCGCTTGTGGTGTTGGCCCGCACGTCCGAGCCGCCCTGCTTCTCGGTCATGCCCATGCCCATGGTCACGCCGGGCTTGTCCTTGAACGACTTGAGCGCCGGGTCGTACCAAAGGCTGCCGAGCTTGGGGCCCCAGTCTGCATACACCGCCGCATTGCTGCGCAGCGCGGGCGTTGCGGCGTAGGTCATCGAGATGGGGCAAAGAACCGACGATTCCAGTTCGGTGAAAAGCATGAAGCCCGCCGCCCGCTGCACGTGCGGCGAGGCGGAAGTGCCAGTCCACGGCGTGCCGTGCAGGCCCGCGCCCACTGCGGCCTTCATCAGCGCGTGGTAGCTGGGGTGAAACTCCACCTCGTCGATGCGCCGGCCGAAACGATCGTGCGTGTGCAGCTCGGGCGTGTGGGTGTTGGCCAGGCGCGCATGCGTCTGCATGTCGGCCGAGCCGACGGCGGCGCCCAGTTCATGCAGCTGCGCCAGCTGAAGCGCCGGCGCGTTGAACTGCAACGCATCGCGCAGGGGCCTGTTGGTTTCGAAGAGGTTGTAGTCCACCAGCGGCACGGGCTGGTTGAACACCTCGTGCGTTCCAGCATTCTTCATACAGAACCTCCGAAAAGTCAGTTCCAGAAAAACCGCGGCACCGGGTTTGCCGGGCCGCTGGTATGGCCCCCGGCAGCCTAGATCAGCTTGACCAGTTGCTTGCCGAAATTCTTGCCCTTGAGCAAACCCAGGAAGGCCTCAGGGGCGGATTCGATGCCTTGCGCCACCGACTCGCGCGGCTTGAGTTTGCCGGTGGCCACCAGCGTGCCGAGCTCGGTCAGCGCCTCGGGCCACACTTCCATGTGCTCGCTCACGATGAAGCCTTCGATCTTCATGCGGTTGATGAGAATGAGCGCCGGGTTGGCCAGCGGTAGCGGCTGGCCGTCGTAGCCCGCGATCATTCCGCACAGCGCAACGCGCGAGAAGGCATTCGCGCGCAGCAGCACGGCGTCGAAGATATAGCCGCCCACGTTCTCGAAGTAGCCGTCGATGCCGTTGGGGCAGGCTTCCTTGAGCGCGGCGCTCATGCTCTTCACATCGGGGTGCTGGCGGTAGTCGATGCAGGCGTCGAAGCCCAGCTCGTCGGTCACGTACTTGCACTTGTCGGGGCCGCCCGCAATGCCGACCACCCGGCAGCCGCGCGCCTTGGCCAGCGCGCCGAACGCGCTGCCCACTGCGCCGCTAGCGGCGGTAACCACCATCGTCTCGCCGGCCTTCGGGGCAATGATCTTTACCAGCCCATACCAGGCCGTGACGCCCGGCATGCCGACCGCGCCGAGGTAGTGCGACAGCGGCACGCGGGTGGTGTCGACCTTCTTCAGCGCGCCGGGCTGCGAGGCGTCGACCACGCTGTATTCCTGCCACCCGCCAAAGCCCACCACCTTGTCGCCGGCGGTGAACTTGGGGTGCTTGCTCTCCACCACTTCACCGGCGGTGCCGCCCTGCATCACCTGGCCGAGCGGCTGCGGCTGCGCATAGCTCTTGGAGTCGTTCATGCGGCCGCGCATGTAGGGGTCCAGGCTCATGTAGTGGTGGCGCACCAGCACCTGGTTCTCGGCCAGCGCGGGCGTTTCGGCGGTCACGAGCTTGAAGTTGCTGGCAACGGCTTCGCCATCGGGGCGGTTGTCGAGGTGGATCTGCTTGTTGGTGGGCATGTATGGGCTCCTGGAGATTCATTCGGTGGTCGGTCAGTCGGTCGAAGGCGGGCGCATCGCATTCGCGCTGGCGGGCCCCGTAGGCAGCCGGCGCTTCACGTACTTGAAGGTGCCGGTGGCATGGGCGCACACGCGCTCTTGCTCGTCGTAGATCTTGGCTTCTGTAAAAGCCAGCGTCGCGGTGCGGTGAATGAGCGTGCCGCGCGCGTGCAGCGGGCCGACCGAAGGCTGCATGAAGCTGGTCTTCATCTCGATGGTGACCACGCCGGTTTCGGGCGCCACGCTGCGCGCTGCGGCCGCCATGGTGATGTCGAGCAGCGTCATGCAGGCGCCGCCGTGAGTCACGTCGAAGGTGTTCAGATGCTCGGGCTTGGCGGTGTAGATGATCTCGGACTCGCCGCCCTCGAACTTGGTGAGCTCGAAGCCCAAGTGGCGCGCGAACGGAATCTGGCTCGTGTACGAGCGGATGTTGATGTCGGTGGAGTCTTCAGTCATTGCGCACCAAGGTTACGCGCCAAGCACCACGCTCACACCGCCGTCCACCGCGAGCCACTGCCCCGTGATGTGCTTGCCGGCATCGCTTGCGTACAGCAGCGTCAGGCCCTTCAGGTCTTCTTCGTCGCCCAGGCGGCCTAGCGGCGCATGCGAGGCCATCTTTTCCTCGCCCAGCGACTTGATCAGGCCGGCGGCCATCTTCGTCATGAAGAAGCCTGGGCAGATCGCGTTCACGTTGATGTTGTACTTGCCCCATTCGGCGGCCAACGTGCGCGTGAAGCCGATCACCGCTGTCTTCGAGGTGTTGTAGGCCAGCGTCTGCATCTCGGGCGGGTTGCCGTTCAGGCCTGCGATGGATGCAATGTTGATGATGCGGCCCGTCTTCTTGGGAATCATGTAGCCGTTGGCGACATGCTGCGACAGGATGAAATAGCCGCGCACGTTGAGGTTCATCACCTTGTCCCATGCCTCGACCGGATGGCTCTCGGCCGGCGCGCCCCAGCTGGCACCCGCGTTGTTCACGAGGATGTCGATGGCGCCCATGCGCTGCAGCGTTTCATCGGCCAGGCGGCGCGTGTCTTCTTCCTTGGAGCAGTCGGCGGCGATCCAGCGCGCGTCGATGCCGGCGGATTGCAGCTCGGCCGCGGCCTGCTCCAGGTCTTCGGCCTTGCGGGAGCTGAGCATGACTTTCGCGCCCGCCTCGCCCAGCGCATGCGCCATCTGCAGGCCAAGGCCGCGCGAGCCGCCGGTAATGAGGGCGGTCTTGCCGGTAAGGTCGAACAGCTGCTTGGTGGTGCGAGGGGTCATTGGGTGTCTCCGGTTTTCAGATATTCAGTTGTGATGGCTGCTACTTGTCACCCAGCCGCGATCGCACATAAATGAGCACCACGCCCACGAGCGCAACCACCGCGCCGGGCACGGCCATCGACCAGCCGAGCGCGGGCTCTGTGCGGCCTGTGGCAATGCCCAGGATCACGACAAACAGGCCGCCGTAGATCAGGATCCAGATCCACTTCTCGAGCCGCGCGTGCGGCTTGGGTGGCTTGGCGGGATTGGGGGTGTTGTTGTTGGGGGCGGCGTTGGCCATCTTCAAAAAGCTTCCTCTGGCAATGCTGTACAGGTGGGATCGCGGCTTTCGACCACGTTGAGCCAGGCGCCGATTTTCGGCAGCTCGTAGTGGAAGAAATAGTCCGTGGCTCCAATCTTGCCAGCTGTTACCGCCCTCGCCTTTTGCGCGTCGATTTCGAGTGCCCGCTGCGCCACGTCCAGCCAGATCCAGGCCAGCACGGTGTGGCCGAACGCCTGCATGTATGGCACGGCGTTGGCCAACGCATCGGCCGGGTCGCCGGTGGACCACGCGGCTTCGGTCGCGCTGGCTATGCGCTGCAGGGCCACCTTCAATGTCCTGGCGTGTGCCGCAAGCGCCGGCACCTCGGCCGCGCGGCTGATGGTGTCGGTGATGCGGCCGGCCAGCAGCTGCAGGCCCCGGCCTTTTTCCATCAGCACCTTGCGCCCCAGCAGGTCGGCCGCCTGGATGCCGTGCGTGCCCTCGTGGATCATGTTCAGGCGGTTGTCGCGCCAGTACTGCTCCACCGGAAAATCGCGCGTATAGCCGTAGCCACCGTGCACCTGAATGGCCAGCGAGTTGGCTTCGAGGCACCATTCGCTGGGCCAGCTCTTGGCAATGGGTGTGAGCACCTCGAGCAAGAGGCGCGCGTCGTCCGCAGCCTGCGCGCCACCGGTCTTCTGCTCATCGACAAGACGGGCGCAATACAGCTCCAGCGCCAGGGCGCCTTCGCAGTACGCCTTCTGCGCGAGCAGCATGCGGCGCACGTCGGCGTGCTCGATGATGCGGACCTGCGGGCTGGCCGAATCTTTTGCGACTGCGGTGCCGGGCTGTTCGGCTTTTTTCACGAGCCGGCCCTGCGGCCGGGTCTTCGCATACTCGAGCGACGCGTAATAGCCGGCCATGCCGAGCATGGTGGCCGCGGTGCCGACGCCGATGCGCGCCTCGTTCATCATGTGGAACATGCAGTGCAGGCCCTTGCCGGGCTCGCCGACCAGGTAGCCCACCGCACCCGCCTTGCCGCCGACCGGGTACTTGCCCTCGCCGAAGTTCAGCAGCGTGTTGGTGGTGCCGCGCCAGCCCAGCTTGTGGTTGAGGCCGGCCAAGGCGACGTCGTTGCGCTCGCCAGTCAGCTCGCCGTTCGTGTCGACCATGCGCTTGGGCACGATGAACAGCGAGATGCCGCGCGTGCCCGGCACCAGCTTGCCGTTGGCATCCGGAATCTTGGCAAGCACGATATGCACGATGTTCTCGGTCAGCTCGTGGTCGCCCGCCGAGATCCACATCTTGTTGCCCGTGAGCCGAAAGCGTGGCCCGAGCGGATCGTTCTGGTAATCGTCGCCGTCGGGCACAGCGCGCGTGGCCACGTCGCTCAGCGAAGAGCCGGCCTGCGGCTCCGACAGGCACATGGTGCCCGCCCAGCGGCCCGAAAATTCGTTCTTGGCGAACACCTCTTTCTGCATCTCGGTGCCGTGCACCATCAGCAGGTTGGCGTTGCCGCTGGTCAGCATGTTGGAGCCGATGCTCACCGACGCCATCGCGAAGAAACTGTTGGCCGCGGCCTGCAGCGTGTAGGGCAGCTGCATGCCGCCGATGTCGTAGTCCTGCGCCGCGCTCATCATTCCGGATTCGACGAAGGCCTTGTGCGCATCGTGCGTGGCCTGCGGCAAGACGACCTTCTCGCCGTCGAAGTGCGGCTCTTGCGTGTCGACGATGCGATTGGCCGGCGCGTACTTTTCGCGCGCGATGCGTTCGCAGGTGTCGAGCACCGCGTCGAAGGTTTCACGCGAGTGGTCTGAAAAGCGCTCGCGCTGGCTCAGCGATTCCGCGTCGAGCCAGTCGTAGAGCAGGAAGTCGAGGGTGGGACGCAGGCTCATGATCGGATCTCGGTGTTGAGGCTACAGACTTCGATCGGTAGCGCTCGTCGGCCGGCGAAGCCAGGCCCGTTCGTGGAACACCGCGGAACCGGCTCTGCCGGTCCGCTGGTGTTGCCCCCGGAAGGGGGTTGGCGGACGCCACACGAAGTGCGCCGCAGACTGGGGAGAGTCAGATGATTTCAAACACGCCCGCAGCGCCCATGCCGCCGCCGATGCACATGGTGACCAGCACCTTCTTCGCGCCGCGTCGCTTGCCTTCGATGAGCGCGTGGCCCGTGAGGCGCTGGCCGCTCACGCCGTAGGGGTGGCCCACGGCGATGGCGCCGCCGTCCACGTTCAGGCGGTCGCCCGGAATGCCGAGCTTGTCGCGGCAGTAGATCACCTGCACTGCGAAGGCTTCGTTCAGCTCCCACAGGTCGATGTCGTTGACCGTGAGGCCCAGGCGCTTGAGCACCTTCGGGATGGCGAAGACCGGGCCGATGCCCATTTCGTCGGGTTCGCAGCCAGCAACGGCAAAGCCGAGAAAGCGGCCGAGCGGCTTGAGTCCCTTCTGCTGGGCGTACTTCTCGTCGACCACCACGCAGGCGCCGCCGCCGTCGGAAAACTGGCTGGCGTTGCCCGCCGAGATGAGGCCGCCAGGCAGTGCCGAACGAATGCCGCTGATGCCCTCCTTGGTGGTGCCGGGGCGAATGCCTTCGTCGTTCTCGACCGTGACTTCCTTGGTGCGCAGGCCCATCACGGGGTCGGCCACGCCGGCCAGCACGGTGATGGGGGCGATCTCGTCCTTGAAGCGGCCGGCTTCGAGCGCGGCGGTGGCCTTCTGCTGGCTGGCGGCGCCGTATTCGTCCATCGCGTCGCGGCCGATGTTGTAGCGCTTGGCGACCTGTTCGGCCGTCTGCAGCATGTTCCAGTAGATCTCGGGCTTGTGCTTTACCAGCCAAGGGTCGGCCAGCATGTGCTTGTTGGCTTCGTTCTGCACGCACGAAATGCTCTCGACGCCGCCGGCCACGTACACGTCGCCCTCACCCGCAATGATGCGCTGTGCGGCGGTGGCAATGGTCTGCAGGCCCGACGAGCAGAAGCGGTTGATGGTCATGCCCGAGGTGGTCACGGGGCAGCCGGCGCGCAGCGCGATCTGGCGCGCGATGTTGGAGCCTGTAGCGCCTTCGGGCGTTGCGCAGCCCATGATCACGTCGTCGACTTCGGCGGCTTCGATGCCTGCGCGCGAGATGGCGTGCTGCACCGCGTGGCCGCCGAGCGTGGCGCCGTGCGTCATGTTGAAGGCACCCTTCCAGCTCTTGGCGAGCGGCGTGCGGGCAGTGGAAACGATGACGGCGCTGGTCATGGTGAGGTCCTTTGAAGATGGAAGGGAAAAGAGGTGGTTGTCGTCATTGCGCCGGCGCAGCGTTGGTGTTGCGCAGGAGCTGGTGATAGAAGCCGATCATCTCGCCGTAGTTGGAGACGGCCAGCCGTTCGTTGTTGCCGTGGAAGCGCGCGAGGTCTTCGCTCTTCATGCGGAACGGCGAAAAGCGGTAGACGGCGTCGCTCACCAGGCTGAAGTGGCGCGAATCGGTGGCGGCCGTCATGAGGCCGGGGGCCACCACCACGTCGGGGAACGACTGGCGCACCGCCTGCTGGATGGCGCGGTAGCCGGTGCTGTCGGTCGGCGACACGGGCGAAGGCTCGGAGTTGCCCGGGTAGCGCTTGATCTTGATCTCGTCGTTGCCGAGCGCCTTGCGCAGGTGCGCTTCCACGCTGTCGATGGTGTCGCCCGGCAGGATGCGGAAGTTGACCGCCGCCTCGGCGCGGCCGGGCAGCACGTTGTCCTTGTTGCCGGCGCGGACGATGGTGAGCGCCGTGGTCGTGCGCAGCATCGCGTTGCTGCTTGGGCTCTTCTGGAGCTGGCTGCGCACCAGCGGCTCGGTGAGCCACAGGTTGGAAAGCATTACGCGGTTGACGCCGCCCATTTCGGGCGCAAGGGCACCGAACATCTGCGCCGCCACGCCCTGGATGGCGCCGGGCATCGGGTTGGCTTCGAGCCGGGCGAGCGCAGCGCTCATGCTGCCGATGGCGCTGCGCTGCGGCGGCATCGACGAATGGCCCGGCGCTGTGTCGAGCGAAAGAAAGAAGGTGCCGTAGCCCTTTTCAGCCAGGCCGATGAGCGCGGCAGGCTTCGAAAGGCCGGGCAGCACGCCATCGAGAATCAGCAAGCCTTCGTCGAGCACCCAATCGAGCCGCACGTTGCGCGACTTGAGCAGCTCGGCGATGGGCAGCGCGCCTCGCAGGCCGCTCACCTCTTCGTCGTCGCCCATCACGAGGTAGACGGTCTGCCTGGGCTTGAAGCCACTGCCGATCAGCAGCTCGATGGCTTCCATCTGCGCGAACAGGTTGCTCTTGTTGTCGAGCGTGCCGCGGCCCCAGACGAAGCCGTCCTTGATCTCGCCGGCGAAGGGATCGACCGTCCAGGCCTTCTCGGTGCCGGGGGCAATGGGCACCATGTCCTGGTGCGCCATCAGCGCGATGGGCTTGGCCGCCGCGTCGGTGCCGGCCCATGTGTACAGCAGCGCCTTCTGGCCCACCACTTCCTTCTTCAGGGTGGCGTGGACCTTGGGAAACTGCTGCTCCAGGTAGGCGTGCAGCTTGTCGAACTCGGCCAGGTTGGCGGCCGGATCGTCAAGGCTGGAAACGGTGCGGATCGGAATTGCGCCGGCCAGCCGCTTGGCGGCGGCCTGCACGTCGATCTCGAGCTTGGGAGCGGGCGCTACCGCCAGTTGCTGCGACGGCGTGCGCCAGGTCTTGACCGCCACGGCTGCCACCAGCACCACGAGTACCAGCAGCAATCCGGCAAGGATGCGTTTCAACATGGGCGGTCAGGCTTCCCGCATCAGCTGAAGGACTTGCCTTCGGCGACCAGCTTCTGAATCAGCGGCGCTGGCTGCCAGAACTCGGCGTCGTCGCGCGGGTTCTTGGCAAAGCGCTTCATGGTTTCGGCCACGTTATAGAGGCCGACTTGCGATGCGTAGTGCATCGGGCCGCCGCGCCAGATCGGGAAGCCGTAGCCGGTGAGGTACACCATGTCGATGTCGCCCGCCTTCGAGGCGATGCCGTCCTCGAGGATGTGCGCGCCTTCGTTGACCAGCGCATACACCAGGCGCTGCACGATCTCTTCGTCCGAAATCTTGCGCGGCGTGATGCCCAATTCCTTGCGATGGTCTTCGATCATCTTGTTGACGAGGTCCGAAGGAATCGCATCGCGCTTGCCAGCCTGGTAGTCGTACCACCCTGCCCCAGTCTTCTGGCCGAAGCGGCCCAGTTCGCACAGCTTGTCGGCCGTGCGGCTGTACTTCATGTTCGGATGCTCCACGGCGCGGCGCTTGCGAATGGCCCAGCCGATGTCGTTGCCGGCCAGGTCGCCCATGCGGAACGGGCCCATGGCAAAGCCGAACTTCTCGATGGCCTTGTCGACCTGCTGCGGCGTGGCGCCCTCGTCGAGCAAAAAGCCCGCCTGGCGCGAGTACTGCTCGATCATGCGGTTGCCAATGAAGCCGTCGCACACGCCCGAGACCACGGCGGTCTTCTTGA